>NZ_JBNBZS010000011.1:0-230177 GCF_049629625.1 Roseomonas chloroacetimidivorans
AGCCGGCGGGCGCCGCTCCTCAAAACCGCTGTCAGCGGATCCTCGACCGTCTCCGGCTGACGCAGGGGGACAACAGTGGTATCGCTCATCTCGGCGTATCGCTCCTTCGGGAGGTTCAGGCAGGCTTCCACCCACCTCGATACGCCGCCTCTCTCACATCGCCATCACCCAGTTTCGGCCATAGCTCGCATCGCAACCAGCTTCAGCGCACCGATCACCAGTGCATCCGCCCAATCCCGCTGAATCTGGAACTCCCGCAAGGAGGCGCCGAGGCAGAAGAGCAGCATCGGGCTCATCCCGCCGCCCAGCAGTTCCAGGGTCCGACGCAGGAAATCGGGAGGCATCGGCAACATCAACGCCCAGAGATTTCCCGCCACCACGGCCATCACGATCGGGTTCCGCGCCACGGAGCGCAGCGTGGTCCGCAGCACACGCAGGGGCGAGGCGCCCGCTGCCATCCCCGCCTCTACCACGATGGTGGTCAAGGGCAGCAGAATCAGGGAGTGGAGCCCGATAATGGCCGATACCGGCCCGACGCCAGCCGGCCCAAAGGCCGCCAACGCCACCGGCACGCCCATCATCAGCGTGTTCCCGAAGGCGCAGTTCATGGCGAAGAGCCCCGCTTCCGTCAGGCTCCGCCGCGCCAGCACCCGCGCAAGCAGCAATGCCAGGCCGTAAATGGCCAGCGCGCCGGAAAAGAAGACCAGTTCCAGCCGCCCGCCATGCCCGGCCAGCCCGCCACTCGATGCCGCGGAGAGGAAGAGCAGCGCCGGAGAGCAGAGCCAAAAGGCGAAGTCATTGATCGCCCTCAGCCCCTCATCCGACACCATGCGCCGGATACTTGCGACATAGCCGGCCGCGATCAGCACGAAGACAGGGGCAACAATCCCCAGCACGCCGAGCAAGGGGCTAGCCCAGCGCCGCCACGAAATCCCGAAGCCAGAGATTGCGCGCCCGCTCGGTCCGCGCCGCGCGCAGGATGGCGGCGACCGTATCCACCGTTTCCGCGAAGTCGGAGTTGATCAGAACATGGTCGAATTCCTGCCAGTGGGAGGCATCGTCCCGCGCCTTGCCCATGCGGCGGATGATCTCCTCCTCGCTATCGGTTCCGCGCGCGCGCAACCGACGCTCCAGCTCTTCGATAGAAGGCGGCATCAGGAACACCCCCACCACATCGCCGGGCATGGTCTTCTGCAGCAGCAGATGCCCCTGCCAGTCCACATCGAAGAGAACGTCCCGCCCCTCGGCCAGCGCCGCCTCCACCGGGCCGCGCGGGGTGCCGTAGCGCTTGCCATAGACATGCGCGCTTTCCAGGAAGTGGCCGGCCGCCTCCATCGCCTCGAACTCCTCGGGCGTGTGGAAGAAGTAGTGCACGCCATGCACCTCCCCCGGCCGCGCCGCGCGGGTGGTCGCGGAAATGGAGAGCGACAGCTCGCTCTCCCGCGTCAGCAGCGCGCGCGACACGCTCGTCTTCCCGGCCCCGGAGGGCGCCACCAGAACCAGGCACAGACCGCGCCGCTTCATATTCGTCATTCCACGTTCGCCGCCTGCTCGCGCAGCCGCTCAATAGCTGCTTTGAGTTCCAAGGCAATCCGCGTCAGCGCCAGGCTGCCGGACTTTGCGCCCAGCGTGTTGGCCTCCCGCCCGAATTCCTGCGTCAGGAATTCCAGCTTCCGTCCAACCGGCGCCGCATCGGCCAGTAGCGCCCGCGCTGCCTCCACATGCGCACCCAGCCGATCCAGTTCCTCCCGCACGTCCGATCGTGCGGCCAGCAGCGCCACCTCCGCCGCCAGCCGCTCCTCCGGCACGCGCCGGTCGCCTTCCAGCAGATCCGTCAGCACGGCGGTCAGCCGGGCCCGGTGCGCCTCCGGCTGCGTCGCGGCCTGCGTCACCGCCTGCTCGCGCAGTGCCGCGATCTCGTCCAGCAGGGTGGTCAGGATGGCGTGCAGCCGCGCTCCCTCCGCCGCCCGCGCCTCGAACAATTCGGCCAGGGCCTGCTGGAAGCCATCGGTCACCGCCGTGCGGCGCGCCGCCTCGGCCGCCTCGTCCGGCACCTCCACCTCGGTGCGTAGCACGCCAGGCAGGGCCAGCACCGCCTCGGGCCGCGGCGGTGCCGCCCCGGGCATCCGCTCCGCCAATTCCTGCACCAGAGCCATGGCGCGCTCCAGCGCCGCCTGGTCCAGTACCAGCTTTGGCGCCCGGTCCTCGCGCTTCACCGTCAGGTTGGCGGATACGTTCCCCCGTGCGAAGCGCGCCGCGGCCGCCTCACGCAACGGCACCTCCAGCGCGTCCAGCCCGCCCGGCAGGCGGAGCCGCACATCCAGCCCGCGCCCGTTGACGCTGCGGAGTTCCCAGGTGAAAGCGGTACCGTCCGGCAGGGTGCCGGTGGCGCGCGCGAAGCCGGTCATGGATCGGATGGCCATGTGCGGCCTTCTGCGGCGGGAGAGGGCGCGATGCAAGGCACTGGCGAACACTGGCCCTGGCGCCGCGCGGCGATCACCGGCGCCTCCTCCGGTCTTGGCGCCGCCCTGGCCCGCGAACTCGCCGCCCCCGGCCGTACCCTGCACCTGTCCGGCCGCGACACCGCCCGCCTCGCCGCCACGGCCGAGGCCTGCCGCGCCGCCGGCGCCGCCGTCACGGAAACCAGCTTCGACGTGACCGACGCGGCGGCCTCCGCCGAATGGGTGCATGGAACCGGTGGGCTGGACCTTCTCATCGCCAATGCCGGCACCTCCGCCGGCACCGGGGGCACCCACGAAACGTCCGACCAGGTAGCCCGCATCTTTGCCGTGAACCTGACCGGCGCCCTCAACACCATCCTGCCGGGAGCGGAAATGATGCGGATCCAGCCGCCTGGCCCCGACGGCATCCGCGGCCGGATCGCCGCCATCGCCTCGATCGCCGCCTTCATGGCCTCGCCCGGCGCACCCGCCTATTGCGCGTCCAAGGCGGCCCTGCAGCGCTGGACCGAGGCCACCGACGCCACCGCCCGGCGGGACGGCCTCCGCCTGCACGCCATCTGCCCCGGCTTCATCCGCACGCCGATGACAGCGCCTAACCAGTTCCCCATGCCCGGACTAATGGAGCCGGAGGATGCCGCGCGCCGAACCCTTTCCGGCATCGCGCGCGGCCGGGCGCGGGTCGTTTTCCCCCGCGCTCTCTATGCGGCGGCGCGCCTCAGCGGCGCGCTGCCGCCCGCCTGGCTCAGCCGCCTTCCCGCGAAGGCCGGGCCGCAGGGTTAGACAGCGCGGAGTCCATAGCCGCTGCCTGGCTCAAGGAAGCCTGCCCCGGCGCCGCCACGGTGGAGCTGGTCGGGCTGACCGCGCGCCGAGCATGCGAGCGCCGCGCCCAGATGTTCAGCCCCTCCACCGCCGCCGCGAAGGCCATGGCGACGTATACGAAGCCCTTCGGCACATGGAAGCCGAAGCCTTCGCCCAGCAGCACCATGCCGATCATCACCAGGAAGGCCAGGGCCAGCATCACCACCGTCGGGTTCTTCTCCATGAAGTTCGACAGCGCATCCATCGACAGCAGCATGACCATGACGGAAACCAAGATCGCCACCACGATCACCCACATCACCTGCGTCAGCCCCACCGCGGCCAGAATGCTGTCCACGCTGAAGACCATGTCGATCAGGATGATCTGCACCACCGTCGCCCCGAAATTCGCCGTGACGGCATTGGCGGCCTGCGCATGAGCCTGGGACTCCGGGTCCACGCGATGATGGATCTCCATCACCGCCTTGCCGATCAGAAAGAGCCCGCCGGCGATCAGGATCAGATCCTTGCCGGAGAAGTCCATGCCCCAGACCGTGACCAGCGGCTGGGTAAGAGAGATAAGCCACCCCACCCCCGCCAGCATGGCCAGGCGCAACACCACGGCCAGCCCTAACCCGATCAACCTTGCGGAGCGCCGTCTTTCCACCGGTAGCCGGTTGGTCAAGATCGCGATGAAGACGAGATTGTCGATCCCGAGGACCACCTCCATCCCAATCAGGGCCAAAAGAGCGACGACGATCTCGGCTTCCACGGCGTTAACATGTCCTCTTTGTAATCTGCCTGCCCTGTATGGGGAGGCCATCGCAAAGCTGAAAGGCCCCTGACCTCGGGGAGCCTGCTATTTCGGCCCAAAGGTACAGTTGACGCTCCAGCTCGGGACGCTGTTACGGACCTCGATGCGTACCGTAACATTCCGGCCGCACCACAAGACTTTCAGGGCCGAGCTCATCACTTGCTCCGGCGCTGCTGCGCGTCTGGAACGGGTCTTGCTCTGGAGCCCGTACCCCGATCTCATGCAGAGGACAGCAGGCGCATGGAAGTTGGCGTTTTCATTCCCATCGGTAACAATGGCTGGCTGATTTCGTCCAACGCCCCGCAATACAAGCCCAGCTTTGCGTTGAACAAAGCCATCGCGCAAAAGGCCGAGCATTACGGCCTCGACTTCCTCCTCTCCATGATCAAGTTGCGTGGCTTCGGCGGAAAGACGGAGTTCTGGGACTACAACCTGGAATCCTTCACGCTCATGGCCGGGCTGGCCGCCGTTACGGACCGTATCCGGCTCTTCGCCACGGCCGCCTCCCTGGTGCTGCCCCCGGCTATCATGGCTCGCATGGCCGTCACCATTGACTCCATCGCGCCGGGTCGCTTCGGCGTGAACCTCATCACCGGCTGGCAGCGCCCGGAATACGCCCAGATGGGCCTCTGGCCTGGCGACGAGCATTTCAGCCGCCGCTACGAGCACCTTTCTGAATACGCCCGGATCGCGCAGGAGCTCTGGCGCACCGGCCAGTCCGACTTCAAGGGCGAGTTTTTCCAGATGGATGACTGCCGCCTGCTTCCGAAGCCAGAGAAGGACATCCCAATCGTCTGCGCCGGCCAGAGCGGCCCCGGCCTGGAATTCATGGCGAAATATGCCGACTACAATTTCTGCCTGGGCCAGGGAATCAACACCCCCAAAGCCATCACGGCGACCACCGAGCGTGTGCAGGCCGCCGCCGCGAAAACAGGCCGCAAGGTCGGCTCCCTCGCCCTGATCATGATCATCGCGGCCGAGACGGACGAGGAAGCGATGGCCAAGTGGCACCACTACCAGGATGGCGCCGACACCGAGGCGATCGCCTGGATGGGCAACCAGGCCGCCGCCGACACCCGCTCAGGCGGGGACACCAACTCGGCCCGCTATGCACTGCCCGAGGGCGCCATCAACCTGAACATGGGCACGCTGGTCGGTTCCTACGCCTCCGTCGCCCGGATGCTGGACGAAATGGCGGAGGTACCCGGTCTCGCCGGCGTGATGATGACCTTCGACGACTTCCTGGAGGGCATCGAAGCCTTCGGCCGGCACATCCAGCCGCTGATGCGCTGCCGTGCCCGGGTAAGGAGCCCCATACCGGCCTGATGGCTCCGGCGGGGGGGGAAGCCGCCGCCCTCCCCGGGCTGGTTCAACGCCGCCCTGCAGTCCGAAGCAGGCACCCGCGCCAGCGCCGGCACGAATGCCACCCCTGCACGACAATATCGGGGCTATGCTTACGATCTGGTTCGACCCATCCAAGGTCGGCCAGGAGGAAGCAAAACTTGACCCCAGTCACGCCTGACGCACTGCGTAACTTCGTCACCGCCCTCTTCGGTGCCGCCGGTCTGCCCGGCGAGGATGCGGCCTTTGTCGCCGAGACGCTGGTTCGGGCCGATATGTGGGGCCACTCCTCCCACGGCGTGCTGCGCGCCGCCTGGTATATCGACCGGGTGCGTGCGGGCACGATGAAGCCGGTCACGAATCCGGAAGTGCTCGTGGATGCCGGCGCAATCTCCGTGATCGACGCGCGGGATGGCGTGGGCCAGGTGATCACCCGGCGCGCCATGCAGGATGCGATCGACCGCGCGAAGAAGCACGGCGTTGGCATCGTCTCGGTGCGGGATTCAAACCATCACGGAGCCCTGGGCTATTTCACGCGCATGGCGGCCGCGCAGGGCTGCGTCGGGATGTTGGCCACCAATGGCAGCCCGGCCATGGCCCCCTGGGGTGGCCGGACGAAGCTGCTGGGCAACAATCCCTGGTCTATCGCCGCGCCAGCCGGGCGGCACGCACCGATGATGCTGGACATCGCCAACACCGTCGTCGCCCGCGGCAAGATCTTCCTGGCCCGCCAGAAGGGCATCCCCATCCCGGAGAGTTGGGCCATCGACGCCCAGGGGCGCCGCACCACCGATCCGGTGGCCGCGCTGGGCGGCGTCATTCTGCCGATGGCCGAGCACAAGGGCTATGGGATCACGGTCATGATGGACGTGCTGTCCGGCGTACTCTCCGGCAGCGGCATCATGAACGAGGTGAACGGTCCCTATCAGGCGGAGAAGCGCAGCCGCTGCGGCCATTTCGTGATGGCGCTGAACATTGAAGCCTTCGGTCCGCTCGGGCGCTTCGAGGCGCGGATGGAGGAGATGATCGCGGGCATCAAGTCCGTCCCGCCCATGGAAGGCACCGAGGAGGTGTTCTACCCCGGCGAAATCGAGGCCCGGAACGAGGAGCGGCATGCCCGCGATGGCCTCGTGCTGCCGGAGCAGACATGGCGGGATCTATCCAAGACCGCCCGCGAACTGGGCGTCGCACTACCATCCGGCTGGTAAATCGCCCCTGGGCGGCGTGAATGCGCCGCCCACTTTTTCACTGGCCGAAGAGCACGCGCCGCAGACCGTCCAAAGCTCAAGCCCATGACCGTCGGTAAGGCCATCGTCGCCGCCCCTGCGCAATCTTGGGATCGGCGGGGTCTTTGCGTACCCAGCGAAAGCTATCTCGGCCTTCTCGCCAAGGGCCGAGGCGAGCCGCCCCGGCGCTCGACGGCCCACTCGCCGAAGCCAGCTATTCGGCCGGCGTGGCAACAGCCCCCCGGTGGCGGGCCCTCCACCGGTCGCAAAGGGCCATCGCCACGGTCAGCAGCATGAAGCCTACGGCCGCGCCGAAGACCCAACGCGGTGCCCCATGATCGAGAATCCAGCCGAACAGCAGCGGCCCAACGGCTCCTCCGATGTTGAAGCCGGTGGAGACAACCCCGAAGACACGGCCCGTCGTGCCGGGCGGTGCGGCGGCCTGCACCATCATGTCCCGCGACGGTGCGATGACGCCGGACAGGAAGCCGGCCCCGCCCATGGTAACCATCAGTAGCACGGGCCCGAGATCCGCGACGGCAATGAGCAGGGTCAACAACGCCGTCAAAGCAAATGCTATGGCGGCAACGTCGCCATGCCGCCGCGTCCGGTCGGCCAGAAGACCGCCCACCAGCACGCCAAGGGCACTGAGCATCAGGAAGCCGGTCAGGGCGATATTGGCCTGGCTGAGAGTCACGCCGTAACCGCTGAGCAGGGCGGCAACCGAGAAATTTTGAATCGCGCCATTGGAGAGACTGAGCAGGGCGAAGAACACGGTCAGTGACAGAATCGCGGGGGTGAACACCGAACCAGTTCCGCCCTCCTGGCTCGCCTTTCGCCCCCGGGGCAGGTTCTGGCCTTGTCCCTTCGGCTCGGGTGAACGCAGCCGCAAAATAAAAGCGACCAGCAGAATTCCCACGAGCCCTGCCGCGGCGAGCGCTGTCCCGGCCCCCGCCAGGACCGCAAGCCCGATCAGAAGCGTGGGAGCAATGGCAGTGCCGAGATAGCCAGCGAAGGTATGCAGGGAGAAGGCCCGTCCCATTCGCCCTGGGGAGATGCCGGTGGAAAGCAGGGCATAGTTCGCCGGGTGGTAAACACCATTGGCCAGCCCTGCCAGCGCCGCCGCGACGAGCAGCCAAGTATAGGTCCCGATCAGGCCAATGGACAGCAGAGCCAATCCTCCGGCGCCGAGGCCGGCCGCGAGAACGCGCTGGGGCCCAACCCGATCCACGACGAAGCCGACGGGCGCCTGGACCACGGCCGAGACGACATTGAAGACCGTCAAGGCGAAGCCGAGCTCGACGAACCCGACATTCAGGCTCTCACGGAGAAAGGGAAAGAGCGGCGGCAAGGCTAGGATATGAATATGACTGACGAGGTGGGCCAGCGACACGAGCAGCAGAAGGCGTGTCTCCTCCGCCGGGGCGCTCTTCTCGGGATCAGGGGGCAGGTCCTCGCGCGATGACAATGGCTGCTTCCCCCTTAATTCCGGCCGGCGCTCTTGTTGGCCCCGTCCGCGTACGAGGAACTTCCGTCCCATAGCCGGCGCGCCGATGCAAACGCAGGCAGATCAGACCCGGTATTCGCTTGAAATGGGGCAGCCTATCCCGCGGCAGCGAGCCTACGGAGCAAAGGTCTGCGCCGGAGCCAGGCGGACAAGAAACGAGCCGGCAGAGGATCAGGTTCCACCATTCAGGTCCGGGCGATGACCTTTCAAGTGCGGATAGGCCGCTGCAGCCTTCCGGCAAAATACCCAGCACAGCCCCGTGTAGGAGGTCCCGGCGTAGGTGGCGCCAGACCGCTATTCCCTATAGCCGCCGGTCCGGCGGCCCCCGGCTGTGCCGTCGGACACGGCACCGAAAAGTAACGACCTGCCCCCGAATCAGACCAGGGGCAGGTTGATCCTGCTACTCCATCTCGACGTTATTGCGGCGAACGATCTCGCCCCAGCGCACGAACTCCTCGCGCATGAAATTCTGCGCCTCCTCCAGACTCGCGCTGTAGCGGGGAACCGCGCCAATCGTGAGCAGGCGCTGCTCGATCTCCGGCCCGCGCATGGTCACGTTGATAGTGTCGAAGGTCTCCTTCAGCGTCTCGCGGGCCGTTCCCTTGGGGTAGAGGGCCATGAGCCAGGTCACGGCCGTCACCCCCGGGATCCCCTGCTCCGACAGCGTGGGCAGGTCCGGCAAGCTGGCCAGCCGCTTCTGCGTTCCCGAAGCCAGAGCTTTCAGCCGCCCATCCCGGATATGGGGGATGGTGGAGGTTGCCGTCTCCAGCGCCACCTGAACCGTGCCCGCGATAACGTCGGTCAGGCCGAGCGAGCTGCCGCGATAGGGAACATGGGTGATCTCCATCTTCCCAATGCGCTTCACCTCCTCCATCGCCAGATGTGAGACGGTGCCGTTGCCCGAGGAAGCATTGGTAAGCTTGCCCGGATTCGCCTGGGCATACCGAATGAGCTCCTGGACATTGCTCACCGGCAGAGACGGGTTGCAGACCAGCACGAAGGGAAGATCGGCCACCAGACCGGCACAATCGAAGTCCTTCAGCGTGTCGTAGGGAACACTCCGGTATGCATGCGGGTTGGTGCAGAGCGCCGACATATGCGCAAGCATCATCGTTGTGCCATCAGGCGCGGACCGGGCGAGCTGACCCAGGGCGATACTGCCGCCCTGGCCTGGCCGGTTGTCCACGATATAGGCGTCCTGCGACCTCGAGCCCATTCGCTCCACCCAGAGGCGGGCGACCGTATCGGTCGCCTGCCCCGCCGGAAAACCGACGATGATCCTCACCGTCCGTTTGCCAGGCTGCGCGAAAGCACCCGGTGCCACAGCCAGTCCCGCGGCTCCGCCGAGCACGGCCCGGCGGCCGATTGGGTTCCTGATCACCTCTCCTCCCTCCCTATGTCTTGCTCAGTGCGCCGGCTTCTTCATCGCCGCCGCGGTGTTCACCATGGAGTGCAGCGCCCGCGCGTAGTCGGTCGCGCCCTGGTCATCCATGCGCGGCGCCACGCGCAGATATTCCTTAAGACCAAGGATCGCCGGACGCGGGCGGCCGAGCAGAATCTTGCAGAAGCGCTCCGCCTCATCCTTCAGCGAGGCAGCGGGAACCACCTGGCTGACCAGCCCATATGTCAGGGCACGCTGCGCATCGATGAATTCGGCGGAATAGGCCATCCAAAGGATCGCGTTGCGGCTCATGCGACCGGCAATCGCGGACATCACCATGGTCGGCATCACATTGTGCTCGATTTCCGGGATGTTGAAGCGCGCCGTTTCACTGGCGAAGGAGACATCGCATAGGGCGGCAACAGCCGTTCCATAACCCATGGCCCGCCCTTCGATCGCGGCCACAACAGGAATCTGCGCGTTGCGGATCGCCGTGTAGCTGCCGAAGATGCCGTCATATTCCGGCCGGCGCGAGTAGGCCTCCGGCGAGGGCGGACCACCGGCCTCGCGCACGCGGCCCGTGCAGAAATCCGGGCCAGCAGCAGTGAGCAGCACGGCATCCGAGGTCTCATGCGCGCGGAGCAGCGTCTCGCTCATCCGGGCGGCCATGCCATCGGACACACCGCCGTCCTCCCGCCCGAAGGTGATGCGCAGCAGGCGCCCATCCTGGACGATCGAGAGGGGATCAGACATCAGCGGTGCTCTCCTTGAAGGGCCGGCGACAATTCACGTCTGGCCGGCGCGGAATGAATGGAACCGGATCCTGTGGCGGCGCCCAAGGCGCGCCAGATCGCAGGGGGCGTCATCGGCAGGGCATCGATCGAAGCCCCACGCTCAGCAAGCGCATCGTTGATGGCGCCAGCAATGGCCGCGGGGCCACCGAGATACCCTGCCTCGCCCGAGCCCTTCTGGCCGAAGGTGGTGAGCGGAGAGGGCGTGCAGTGATCCGCGATGGTGATCGCAGGCACCTCATGCGAACTGGGCATGAGGTAATCGACGAAGCTTCCAGAGAGGAACTGACCGTCCTCGGAGAAGGCGAAGCGCTCCATCAGCGCAGCACCGAGGCCATGCGCGACGCCGCCATAGGTCATGCCATGCACGACATCCGGGCTGATCATCACGCCGCAGTCATGCCCCACCGCATAGCGGTGCAGCGTCACCTTGCCCGTCTCCGGATCCACACTCGCCAGCACGACATGGGACTCGAAGGAATGGCAGGGATACATCTGCACGCGGCCATCCTCGGTCGGCATCTGGCCGCCCGTCGGCACCTCCCAGACGAACTTCTCCTGTAGTCCGGGCTCCATGCCTTCCGGCATCTCGTGGTATCTGCGATGCGCGATCTCGACCAGCGCATCCCAGCGTATGCAGCGCGACGGATCGGAGCGGAGGGCCGCATTTCCGTCCTCCCACACAATTTCGTCCGGCGGCACCTGGTAGTTATGCGCAGCGATGCGGATCAGCTTGTTCCGCAGCTTCTGCGCTGCCCCTGCAGCGGCTCCGCCCAGCATGATCGCCATGCGGCTGCCGACCGGGCTGTTGGACGGCAGTGCGCCCAGGGAGTCCGCATGAATGACGCGGATGCTGTCGGGCTCGCGATGCAGCACTTCCCCCACCACGGTGGAGACGAGCGTCTCATGCGCCTGGCCGGAGGTGGAGGTGCCCATCAGCGCCGTCACGGCGCCATTCAGGTCAATCCGGACGAGACAGGAATCCATCCAGGTCGTCGTCGGGTTCTTCTTGTTGAACAGCGGCTCGAAGGCTGAGTTCCCACCCGAGGGCTCGAGGCAGGTGGAGACGCCGATGCCGGCCAGCAGCCCCTTGGCCCGGAGCGCATCCCGCTCCTTCAGCAGATCAGAATAAGAGGCAGCTTGCAGTGCCTTGTCGAGGACCGCCTCGTAATCCCCGGAGTCATAGGTGGTGCCGCTCGGGATGAGGTAGGGGAACTCGTCCTTCCTGATCAGATTCCGCCGCCGCAGCTCGATCCGGTCCATTCCCAGGAAGCGCGCCACGCGGTCCATTCCCGACTCGATCGCGTAGTTGGTCGGCGCCTGGCCGAAGCCGCGCACGGCCTCCTGCGGCGTCTTGTTGGTCATGACGGACACCGCGTCATACTCGACGCTCTTGATTCGGTACGGCCCGACGATTGCGCCCACGGGCTTGCCAAGCTGAAGCGGAGAGCGGCCTGAATAGGCACCGATATCGTCCACCGCGCGCATTCTCATGGAACGCACCGTGCCGTCTGAATCGAACGCCATGGTGACGTCGAAAATACGGTCCGGCCCCTGCATGTCGCCGCCGCGCATATTCTCCAGCCGGTCCTCAAGAAAGCGAACCGGGCGGCCGAGCATCCTGGCAAGATAGCCAACGAGGATGGAGTGCTTCAGCCCGCGCTTGACGCCGTAGCTGCCGCCCACATCGACGTCGAAATGGACGCGCACGGAATTCCCGGGCAGCCGCAGGCTGCGCGCGAGCAGGTCCGGATATTTCGGCATCTGGATCGACGCCCAGACATCCAGCATCTCCGTAGCGTCGTTCCAATCGCAGGTGACCACGAAGGTTTCGATCGGCACGGTCGAGGATCGCGCCCATCGTACGCGATAGGAAAGCTGGTGTTCCGCGGCGGCGCAGTCAGCCTCGACCGGCCCCCAGCTAAAGACGCGCCGGAAGATCACATTGGAACCGTGGGCCGGGTGCACGAGCGGCGCCCCGTCCTCCATGGCCTTCTCGGGGTCCATGATATGCGGCGTGGCCTCGTACTCGATCTGGACGAGTTCGCTCGCATCCTCGGCAAGGGCGCGCGTCTCAGCCACCACCGCGACGACCCATTCGCCGACATACCGCACCACGCCGTTGGCCAGCGGATAGCGTTCCACCTTCGGCGCATCCACGCCGGGCAGCATCGGCTCCAGATCCGGCGTCAGCTGATCCCCGGTGAGAACGGCGTGAACGCCTGGCACGGCAAGCGCGGCGGAGGCATCGATCGAGACGATGCGCGCGCTGGCATGAGGGCTGGCGACAATGGCGACATGGAGCAGGCCAGGCGGTTGGATATCCGCCGCGTAGCGGCCCTGCCCCACGACGAAGCGGCGATGTTCCACCGCGCGGCGGCGGCGGCCGATATAGCGGAAAGCCTCATAGGCCTTGTCGCGCGGCGCATTAGCCATGAGCGGGAGCTCCCGTCGCCAGCTTCACAGCGTCTACGATCTGCTGATAACCGGTGCAGCGGCAGAGATTGCCGCCGATCGCCTCGCGGATCTCTTCCTCATCCGGATGGGGGCTCCGGGTGAGCAGGTCCTGACAGGCGATCAGCATGCCCGGGGTGCAGTAGCCGCATTGCATCGCATGCGCCTCGCAAAAGGCATCCTGCAGGGCGGAGAGCTTGCCGCGCTCCGGCGCCAGCCCCTCCACCGTGGTGACGGACAGACCATCAGCCTGAACAGCGAACATGCAGCAGGAGCGGATCGGATCGCCGTTCAGCAGCACGGAGCAGGCGCCGCAGACGCCGTGCTCACAACCGACATGCGTGCCCGTGAGACCCAGCGTCTCGCGCAGGAAGTCCACCAGGGTGGTGCGGGGTTCAACGGCACGGCGATAGGCGCGGCCGTTCACGGTGATTTCCACCGTGGCGAGGGGGGTTGAGGACATTTCTGAACTCTTCCTTCAGGCAGCCAGGGCGGCGACGGGGGCCGCTCCGGCGCGGAGGATCACGCGTGTCAGCAGCACGGTGGCGAGGTGGCGGCGATAATCGGCATCTGCCTGGAGATCGTTGCCGGGCTCGCTGCGCTCCACCGCAGCCTGCGCGACGTCCTTCGCCAGACCGGCATCGATCCGGCGGCCCACGAGCGCGGCCGCGAGTTCCGGGAAGGCCAGCGGTGTTCCAGCCATGCCGCCGAGGCCAATGGCCGCGCGGCGACAGACGCCAGCCCCGTCAAGCTGAAGCTGGCAGGCGGCGGAGGCGATGGCGAAGTCGCCGTGCCGGATCGCCGTCTCCTCGAAGGCGCAGGCGACGCCCGGGCCTTCCCAGACCGGGAACTCGATCTTTGTCACGCACTCGGTCTCGCCCGTTGCCGTGAACATCGGGGCAATGAAGAACTCGGAGGCGCCGATCTGGCGCTCGCCGTCGACCTGGCTGCGCAGGTGAATACGTGCATCCAGCATGAGTGCGGCCAGGGGCAGCTCTGCGGAGGGATCGGCATGGACGAGGCTGCCGCCCAGCGTACCGCGATTGCGCGTCTGCACATGGCCCACCCAGTGAAGAGCGGCACTGATCAGGGGAACAGCCTCACGCAGCGCTGCGCTCTCCTGAAGATCGCGCTGCCGAGTGGTAGCGCCGATGACAACCGTGCTGGGGCCAATGGATATCCCGCGCAGGGTGTCCAGCCGGTTAACGTCGACCAGCAGTGACGGGCGCGCCAGGCGCATGGCCATCATCGGAACCAAGCTCATGCCACCGGCGATCAGCTTGGCATCGGGGCCATTTTGCGTCAGCGCTTCGAGAGCCTGGTCAAGGCTTTCAGGACGGATGTAGTCGAAAGGGGCGGCCTTCATGCTGCGCGGCCCCGGAGGCCGGGATGCATGCCCGGACGCGAACGATGGGCGGTCATCACATCCTCCCGAATTTTGTGATCCTGCCCATCCACAGGGGATGAGCGCTCGTGGCTGTTAGGCGCCCCAACACCGTCCCCGCAAATCAGATTTCCTGATGTGGTGTGATAAATTCTCACAACGTGGGCACTTCCGTCGATCCTGTGGCCCGTGCCAGCCTCCGCCGCCTTCTGGGTCGGCCAGGACAATGGGGAGGAGTGACGGCCATGTTCGAACGTGTTGGCGACCTGCTCGTGCATTATGTGGAGGAAGGCCCAGCCGATGCGCCAGTGCTGCTGATGCTGCACTCCCTCGGCACCTCGCTGCATGTGTGGGATCCGCAGGCCTCAGCTCTGTCACGAAGCTTCCGCGTGCTGCGGCCGGACATGCGCGGCCATGGGCTGACCGAGGTCACGGCCGGGCCCTATGACATTCCATCGCTCGCACACGATGTTCTAGGCCTTCTCAAGCAACTTGGGATCAGGCGAGCCCATGTGGCCGGAATTTCCATCGGCGGCCGGATCGCACTCGAGATGGCCGCTCTTGCGCCGGACGCGGTAGAGACACTGATCCTTTGCGACACGGCGCTGACCTTTCCACCGGCCGATCTTTGGCAACATCGTGCGGACGTCGTCCGCGCAAGCGGCATCGAGGCGATCGCGGATGCGGTGATGGCACGCTGGGTTGTGGATGCTGCCCAGCCTAGCGCCCTGGGATTGCGCCAGATGCTGCTGCGCACGCCGCCAGAGGGCTATGCCGGCGCGGCGGAGGCGTTACGGGATGTGACACCCGACTCCGTGCGAGGTCGAATCAACTGCCCGACGACCATCATCGTGGGGGAAAAGGATCTGTCGACGCCGCCGGAGGCCGCGCAGACCATTCATTCTGCCATCCCCGGCAGTGCGATGACCGTTATTCCGGCCGGGGCGCATATTCCGACCTTCGAATGCGCGGCTGGGGTGACAAAGGCGATTCGCTCAGCACTTACTCAGCATATGGCGAAAGTCGCCTAGCGACCGGCCACGGCTTCTCCGAATCTCAGCGGGAGGGCAACTCCAGCTTCCCGGCAAATTGCCGGGGTGCGGAGGAGCTGATACTTGTCCTTTGCACGATCACGCGTTTCAGTGATCAGGACAGAATCCGGATCACTGGCCCGCTTCGAATGAACCGCCGCCTGCCCCCCCTCAACGCCGTTCGAGCCTTCGAGGCCGCAGGCAGGTACTCCAGCCTCACCAAGGCAGCTGCGGAACTGGGCGTGACCCACGGCGCCATCAGCAGGCATGTGGCGCAGCTCGAGGCATGGCTCGGAGTACCGCTCTTCCTGCGCCGCCCCGCCCAACTGGTGCTGACCGAGGCAGGGCGCGCCTATCTCGCCGAAGCCACGGCTGCACTTGACCGCCTCGCCCTTGCCTCGCTGCATCTGCGAGATCAGGCTGCGCCGGGAACACTGCAGGTTAACGCCCCGCCCACCTTCACCATGCGGTGGCTGATTCCCCGCATGTCCAGCTTCCAGCGGCGGCATCCCGAAGTGGAGGTGCGCATGACCACTTCGCTGGGCCCAGTTATCTTTGACGGCCGGTACGATATTGCCATTCGGGGCGCCCAGGCACCTCTTCAGGCCGCCGTGTCCGAACCCTTCATGACCGAGGTGATCGTGCCGGTCTGCCATGCGGACCTGGCCGAGCGGGGAAAGCTGCGAGAGCCGCAAGACCTCGCCAGCTGCACCCTGATCGCCTATGCCACCCAGCCCTATTCTTGGCCGGAATGGCTTGAGGCCGCCGGCGTTCCCCATCTACGGCCGGCGGGAACACTGCAATTCGAACAGATGTACTTCGCACTGCAGGCTGCGGCCGAGGGACTAGGCGTGGTGCTCGTGCCAATCTTCCTCACGATCGACGATATCATCGCCGGCCGGCTTTGCGCGCCCTTCGGCATGCTCGCCGCAAAGCAAAGGCGCTATTATGCCAATGCCCCTGCCCGCACGCCGTTGATCAATGACTTCATCGAGTGGCTGATGCGGGAGGGACGGGACACGGAGGAGTCCATGACCTTGTCCGCAGTCCAGGGCGGCTGAAGGGCCACCGTCTTTCAACCGCCATTCCCCGCGTTCCACTCCGACACGCCTCCGATTCCGGAGCAGATCTCACTCCGCCGTTGCGCCCGAAGCTTCTACGACGGCGCTCCAGCGACGGCGCTCGCTCTCTGCCTGCTGCGCCATCTTCTCCGGCGTTCCGGGCGTAGCTTCCAGGCTGTTCTCCCGCAGCTTTGCCTCGAAGCCCGGCTGCGTCAGGACCTTGTTGATGGCTGCGTTCATGCGGTCGACCGTCTGCCGTGGCATCCTCGACTGCGCGACCAAACCAAACCAGACCGCGGTGGTGAGGGACGGGTAGCCCAACTCAGCGACGGTTGGCACTTCAGGGAGTTGCGGCCAGCGCTGCGCGGAGGTGACCGCCAGCGGACGCAACCTTTCACCTTTAATCTGCTGCAGAAGCTGCGGCATGTTGTCCGTGTTGAACTGTACGTCCCCGGCCAGCACGGCCTGCATTGCTGGCCCGTTGCCCTTATAGGGCACATGAACAATATCGATTCCGGTTGTAGTCTTAAGCAACTCATTCAGCAGGTGCCCCGTGCTGCCAACACCCGCGCTGGAATAAGCCACCTTACCGGGACGAGCCTTGCAGTAGTCGATCAGCCCCTTGAACGTCGTCACGGGCAGGCTCGGTGGCACGACGATGACATTTGCCGTCTGCGCTACCAATCCCACCGGCACAAGATCCGCCACGGGATCGTAACCCAGGCTCGACTTGAAGAGAAACTGATTGATCGAGATCTGGGACTGGCTGACCATCAGGAAATAGTGGTCGTCAAAGCTCGACGCGACGAAAGAGGTGACCCCCAGATTGCCCCCGGCGCCTCCCTTGTTCTCCACCACAACGGACTGCCTGAGTTCCTCGCTGAGCTGCTGCGCCAGCAGACGCGTAAGGATGTCCGTCGAGCCGCCCGCCGCATAGGGCACGAGAATGCGGAGCGGGCGGTTCGGCCAGGTGCCGGCTGGTTGCGCAAAGGCGCTCGCCGTCGCTCCCGCTCCCAGGGCCGAGGCCATCACCGTCATCACGGTACGGCGAAGGACGCGTTTGTCTTGCATGTCGCTTCCTCCTCGAAGCTCTGGCCTGTGTTCTCGTTTTTCTTAGGCAGTCGCGATCTGGCGCGAGGCCAAAGCCTTCTCCCGCAGGGCGCTGAGCGTGGTGCGGGGCGTGATCGCCTCGGGGTCGATGCGCAGCTCCAGAACCGACGCACCGTCCGCGTTCCGGGCGCGGGCGAAAGCGGCGGGAAAGTCCTCCGTGCGCTCTACCGCTTCTCCCCGCAGCCCATAGGCACGGGCAAGTAGGGCGAAGTCGGGGTTCTCGATGGCCGTTCCGTAGACGTTTCCAGGATAATTCATCTCCTGGTGCATGCGGATGCTGCCGAACATGCCGTTGTTGATGACGATAAAGATGATGTGCAGGCCGTATTGGCGCACTGTCGCCAGCTCCTGCATGTTCATCTGGAAGCAGCCATCGCCGGCAAAGCAGACCACCACGCGCTCCGGATGCATGAGTGCCGCCGCGCAGGCGGCAGGCGTTCCGTATCCCATGGCGCCACTGGTCGGCGCGAGCTGTGTGCGGAAACCGCGATAACCGTAGAAGCGATGCACCCATCCCGCATAGTTTCCGGCGCCGTTGGTGATGATGGCGTCGGCCGGAAGCACATCCCGCAGGTGGGCCATCACCTCGCTTATGTTCAGCGCCCCCGGCATGGGTGTGGGCGCGATGCTCTCCAGATAGTCGGCGCGGGCGGCCGCAGTCCAACCCTGCCAGCGTGTCGTGTCCACCGGCTCCAGTGCCGCCGCCGCTGCTGCGAAGGCCGGCATGCCCGACTGGATCGGCAGCGCCGCCTGGTACACCCGGCCCAACTCACCGGAATCGGCATGCACATGCACCAGCGTCTGTGCCGGGCACGGGGCGCCCAGCAAGGTGTAGTCCTGCGAGGTTGTCTCGCTCAGCCGGGTGCCGATCGCCAGCACGAGGTCGGCATCGCGCACGCGCCGGGCCAGAGCGGGGTTAATGCCCAGGCCGATATCCCCAATAAAATGCGGATCGTGATTGTCGATCAGGTCCTGGCGGCGGAAAGCCGTGCCGACGGGCAGGGTGAAACGGCGCGCGAACTCGGCCATCGCCTCGCATGCCCCGCGGTTCCAGCCGCTACCGCCCAGGATGACCAGCGGCCGCCGCGCTTCTGCCAGCATTGCGCGCAGGCGCTGCATATCGTCATGGCCCGGATTCGCCTGCACGGGACGATAGGCACCCGTATCAGCCACCTGCACTGTCTCGTAGAGCAGGTCCTCCGGCAGCGCGACGACAACTGGGCCACAGCGGCCAGAAGTTGCGACCTGGAAGGCGCGTGCCAGGATTTCGGGAATGCGCTCCGCCTGCTCCACCTGAACGGCCCATTTGGCAATGGCGCCGAACACGCGGGGTAGGTCCATCTCCTGCCAAGCCTCGCGGCCGATGGAGCGGCGGCTGACCTGCCCAACCAGCACCACCATCGGAGTGGAATCCTGCTGCGCCGTGTGGATACCGATGCTCGCATTCGTGGAACCGGGTCCGCGTGTCACCAGGCATACACCGGGCACGCCGCGCAGCTTGCCATAGGCCTCCGCCATATGAGCGGCTGCGCCTTCCTGGCGGCAGGTCACCAGCCGCACTTGGTCACGCGCGCCGTAAAGCGCGTCGATCACCGGCAGGAAGCTTTCACCAGGCACGCTGAAGACCGTGTCCACGCCATGGATACGCAATGCATCCACGACCACCTGCCCCCCGGTCCGCGGCGGAAGCGCGGCGGCAGGGGAATGCGAGGGCATGCTGGTCATCACGGTGTCTCCATGGGCGCCCGTGCGTCCGAGGACTGCGTGGCGGCGGCCTGCAAATACTCTGAAATGATCTCGTGCTTGCGAATTTTGCCCAGCGGCGTGCGCGGCAGCTGCGTCACGAACCGGTACTGCCTTGGAATCTTAAAGCCGCCTAGGTGCCCGCGACAAAATGCAATAAGCGCATCGGGTGCCGGTGGCGGACCATCGGCAGCGGGCACCAGAACGGCTAGAAGCGCCTCGCCATAGCGAGGATCGGGAACGCCGACCACTGCCGCCTCGGCCACCTGCGGGTGCTGCAGCAGAACCGCCTCAACTTCGCGGGTGTAGACGTTCTCACCGCCGGTGATCACCATTTCCTTCTTGCGGCCAAGCACATGCACGAAGCCTTCTTCGTCCAGCCGCCCGATATCGCCGGTCAGGAACCACCCATCACGCCAGGCGGCTGCCTGGTCCTGCGGGCGGTTCAGGTACCCGGAGGCAACTTGCGGCCCGCGCACGGCAATCTCACCCTCGCGGCCCGTCGCCACGTCACGGCCGGCATCATCCAGGAAGCGGAACTCGGTAGCCGGCAAGGGCCGGCCCGCGGCACGCAGCAGATCCGGCCGGTTCTCCCCAACCGCTCGGCGGTGCGTCGCCTCGTCCAACAGCGCGACAAAAGGGGAGGCCTCGGTCATCCCGTAGCACTGATGGAAGCCCACCTGCGGGAACGCCCTCATGGCACGCAACAGCACACCTTCATCCATGGGGGAGCTGCCATAGCTGATGAGCCGCAGGGCACGGAGCATGTAGTCGGACGGCTGCGCATCATCCAGCACCCGCGCCACCATCGTCGGCACCAGGCTCAGGATCGTGACACCATGCCGCTCCGCCGCCCGAAGCACTCTGGCCGCGCTGAAATCCGGCAGATAGACATGGCTCCCGCCGAAAAGGCTGACCACGGTGGATTTCAGGTCGGTCGAATGGAACATGGGCGCGGCATGCAGATACACATCGTCAGCGCAGGCCTGCATGACGCGCGCCAACTGCAGCGCGTTGGAAAGGATGTTGCGGTGGGAAAGCCTGACACCCTTGCCGCGGCCGGTGGTGCCGCCGGTGTAGAGCAGCAATGCGTCATCAGCCTCATGGCCGGGGTGCAGTGGAAGCGGCGTCGCGGCCGCGACGCTGACCGACCAAGCGTCCTGCGTGCCGACTCCTGCAGCGGCATCGATCACCGTGACCCGGTCGGTCCAGCCGGCCATCTCCGAGTTCTGGAGCAGGCTTTGAAGAGCGGCGTCCACGAAGAGGGCGCGGCACGCCGCGTCTTCCAGAAGCTGCGAAATCTCCGCAGGGGCCAGCCGGTAGTTGAGCGGCACCGGCACCATCCCGCTCCAATAGCCCGCATTGATCAGCAGGGCTTGCGCCACGCTGTTGCGCGCGAGGATGGCGAAGCGGTCACCAGCTCCGAGGCCCATCCGCCGCATCGCAGCGGCCGTGCGAGCGATTCGATCGACATAGGCATCCCAGCGCAGCGTGCCGGTGTCGTCACGGATGGCCATGCGCGAAGCGAAGACCTGCCCGTTGCTGCGCAGCATCCCGCCAAGCGTCGTGGTCACAGCTTGCGCTCCTTAGCGTTCCAATGGCGCTCGAGATTGCGGACCAGCTGCTCGCTCAGATGGCAGAAGGCCTGGTCGCGCGCATAGGTGGCCATGTAGGTCCGGAACTGGTCCATCGGCTCTGTCTGCACCCGGATGGCCTTACGGTTCGCCCCCGCGCTCACCATGCCGGAGCCGACCGCATTGGCGACGCAATCGCGCACGGCCTGATCAATCTCCGAGCGGGGCACGACCTGGTTCGCGATCATGCGGCCTTCCGGCGTCTCGGCACGGAAGGTCCTGTCGAACATGATGGCCTCGCGAGCCAGACGTTCCCCAACGAAGCGTGGCAGGCGCATATTCGCCGCGCCAGGAAGGATGCCCTCCTTCCGCGCAGGCAGATTGAAGTAGGAACCCTCCTCCGCGATGACATAGTCGACAACCAGCAGCAGCTGGCATCCGCCACCGATCGCGAAGGCCTCGACCACAGCGACCCAGAGCTTCTCGGTCGTCTCCTCAGGCTCGTCCATCGGCGCTTCCAGGCTGTCGGCCAGCCCTTGAGGCAGAATGCCGCGATAGATTTTGCTGTGGAGCCCGAGGTTGCGATACAGGAAGGAAATGTAGCTCTGCTTGCCCTGATAGATGCGGGTGAGATTGATGCCGGAGCAGAACACGCGCCGCCCCTTGTATTTGGGGTGATCCAGGACGCTGCCGCGCAGCACGCCCATGCGCACGCCCGGATGCAGCAGCACGAGATCGACCGCCATCTCCATCGGACCGACCGTCGTGTCGTCCTCCGAGTTCAGGTAGCGCTCGTTATGGATGTAGACATAGGCCGTCTCGCCCTCGACCTCGACACGGATCGTGCCCAGGTCGATGCGACCGTTGCGCACGAACTCGTCCAGCAAGGCGAGCGATTCCGCCTTGGGTCTCAGCATGGCGCGGACCAGGTGCAGGCCGGAGGCACGGTCGCTCATGACCTGGCTGATGAAGAGCCCCTGAGGAATCTCCATCCCATCCTTGTCCTGCTGCATCAGCTGGCTTTCCTCGGCTAGCTCGGCCTCGGTCGGCAGGATGCCGGGAAGCCGGGCTGCGGCCTCCCGCAGCAGATCGTCCACCCGCAGAGAGCGAGAGCCGCCATCGGTGATGTCGGCGTAAAGCCCGACGGCATGCCGCCGGAAGAAGTCGCGTGCCGCGGCCGCGGCCAAATGCACCAGCGCCTCGCCGCCACCTTTCTGTGCGGGGTTGCGTTGCGAACGCAGCGGCATCTCGGCCAGAAGCGAGCGGGCGCGGGCGTAGACGAGGCGCAGGGCCGCCGCATCATCCTGCAGGGAAGCGGCGGCCGAGGTATTCTGGGCACAGCGATCCAGCGCATGCAGGAAGGCCTCGAGTCCAGAGGCAGACAGGCCTGCTGCACAAAGCCGACCGGCTCGATCTTGCACGGGGATCACATCAATCATCAGAACACAGCCTCTTGGCTTTGGAGCGAGCCGCTGCAGGAAAGGAAGCTTGCGCAGGAGCGGCTTGATGCTGCCGGACGCCTTTCACTCGGCGGAGGGCAGACCTTTCCGGATCACCGGCCGGTGCGGCGCAAGCTTCGTCGACGGAGACGGGAGATCTTGAACGGCATGTTCCTCCTTCTCCCGGCAGTCGCTCGGGAACCCGCCTTTGGCGGTGTCTGTTTCGACGACCACGCTGCCGGATTGAATCGCATCAGTCAATAATCGTCCTAGTTCAATTCAGGATTTGCCCTTAGAAGTCCTGGTTCAATCGTTCAATTCCGTGGTGCATTGCACCAATGTTGCGCTTCGCTATGGGGCCGCGTAGGGGGTGATGCATGGCAGGTTCCGACCGTCTCGCCCCTTCAAAGGCCGTTCTGACCGCGTCGCCATCGCTTATCCGCAATGCGTCGCGGCCGGATGTGAGCGATCCGGATGCAGGTGCCGCATCTCATTGGCTTCCGCGTTTGCGCAGCCAGCAGGGTCCTCAGTATCTGGCGATCGTGGAGGCATTGGCACAGGATGTCGCCTCCGGCCTTCTTCCCCGCGGTAGCCGCCTGCTGCCACAGCGGGAGATGGCCAGCCGCCTGGGCCTGGCCGTCGGCACCGTGGCAAAGGCCTATGCAGAGGCCGAGCGGCGTGGCCTGACTTCCGGCGAGGTTGGGCGCGGCACCTTCGTCAATGCGCCTGCCCTGGTTGGCCTGCGGGCGGCCGGCCACCATGCGGCATCGCGGGACGCCATTCGCACGATCGATATGAGCCTCAATGTGCCGCCGGATACGGGTGATGCCGCGCTGGTAGAGAATGCCCTGCTTGAGGTCGGGCGGAGCGGCGAACTGGCCGAGCTACTCGGTTATTTGCCCCATGCCGGGCTCGCGGCGCACCGCGCCGAGGTCGCTGCCTGGATCGCCCGAGATACGGGCCTTTCAGTGCCGGTAAACCGACTGTTCCTGTGCAACGGGGCACAACACGCCATCGCCGTCGCAATGATGACGGCCCAGCCCCCGGGCGGAATCCTGCTGACGGAGGCGGTTACCTTCCCCGGCATCGTGGGACTGGCCGAGCGGCTCGGCCATGCGCTCCATGGTGTTCCGATCGACGGCGAGGGACTGATCCCCGAGGCGCTGGATGCTGCCTTCACCGCCACCGGCGCTCGTCTGCTCTACTGCATGCCGACGCTGCAGACCCCCACGGGCACCATCATGTCGGAGGCACGGCGCAATGCGGTCGTGTCCGTACTGAGGCGGCACGACGCCCTCGCTATCGAGGACGATGTCTACGCCTTCCTCTCGCCGGGTACCGTCCCGCTGGCGGCCCTGGCGCCGGAGCGGGTGCTCTATGTCAACAGCCTCGCGAAATGCGTGGCACCCGGCCTGCGCATCGGTGCCCTGTCAACGCCTGAGCATCTGCGCGAGCGTGCTGATGGCGCTTTCCGGAGCACCGGCTGGATGGCATCGCCGCTGGCGGCTGCGGCTGCGGTGCACCTGCTGCGCTCCGGTGGCGTCGCGACGCTATCCGAGCGTAAACGCGTTGTGGCGGAGGAGCGCTCCCGTCTCGCGCGCGAGATACTCGGGCGCTGTGTCGCAAGCCTCTCGGGGGCGGCGCCCGCCTTCCATCTCTGGCTTCCGCTCTCGCGGCCGCCGGCCGAAATCATCACGGAGGCCGCGGCAAGCGGCGTCATGCTGGCCTTGCCGACGGAAGCACCGGGGGCCCCCGCACCGCGCGGCCTACGTATCTGCTTCGGCGCGGTCGAGCGGGCTCAGGATCTGCGCCGTGCCTTCGAGGTCCTCGCCGAGATCCTCGACAGGAACAACGGCCGCGCCCTCGTATAGGACGGGCCGTTAAGCTCTCTGCCCCCTCTGGGCCGCCCGCATTCCGGTGCTACGCCGACGGAAAGCCGTAAAGCCTCTCCGGGTTGCGGGTGAGGATCCGCTGCCGCGCGGGTTCAGGCGTCCAGTCCAGGAAGACCTCCAGCAGCCGCGCAGCATCAGGCACCGGTCCTTCCGGGCGAGGATGCGGCCAGTCCGTACCCCACACCAGGTTGTCCGGATTGGCGGCGACCAGGGCCTCATGGAAGGGCCGCGCCTCGGCATAGTCCGGCGCCGTCGCCCCAAGGCGGTAGGTGCCCGAAACCTTGGCCCAGAGAAGCCCCTCCGCGACACCACGCCGCAGCGCCTCAAAGCCCGGGTCGCTCGTACCACGGCTATGGTGCAGCCGGCCCATATGATCCACGACGACCGGCATTCCCAGGCGAAGGAGACGGGGCATCAACTCCGGCAAATCCGCCGCATCGAGCCAGAGCTGAAGATGCCAGCCCATCTCGGCCATCATCGGCGCAAACGGCTCGATCTCGGAAAGCCGGACGCCCCCGTGATAGGCGGCCTGACCCGCCCGGCGGTATTCATTGGCGCGCAAGCCTCGGATGCCGGCCGCGTGCCATTCGCGCAGGATAGCGGGGGTCAGTTCCGTACCGCCCACACCCACGCCGCGCAGCCGATCCGGCGCCCGGCGCAGGGCATCGAGAGTGGCGCTGTTATCGCGGTCATAGGCGCTGGGCTGCACGATCACGCCCCGGGCCAGTCCAAGCCGGTCCAGAAGGGCGAGATAGTCCTCCAGCGGCGCATCATCCGGCGTGTAGGAGCGTGGCTCGGCATAGGGAAAGCGCGATGCCGGACCAAAGACATGGCAGTGGCAATCGCAGGCGCCGGGCGGAATGCGGGGGTCGGGTGTGCTCATTCCGGCTTGATACCTGCAAGATCGGCCGCGCGCTTGGCATCACGGGCCTGGTGTTGAAGAAAGGCCATGAAGCCCTCGGGCGTCTGCTCCGCACCGGATGCGACCTCGGAGCCCAGCCCTTCCAGTTTAGCGCGCACAGCCGGATCACCGGTGACCGCCGCAACCGCGTCCCGCAGGGCGGTGACGACCGGCGTCGGCGTGGCGCGCGGGGCGAACACCCCGCAATAACTTGCCGCGACGAAATCGGGCACGCCGGATTCGATGAAGGTCGGAACCTCCGGCAGGAAGGGCGAGCGCCGCGCGGAGGCGATAGCCAGGATGCGGCCTCTGCCTTCCTTGTGCAGGGGAAGCGCGGTCGAGAATTCAGTGAACATTGCGCGGATATTGCCGGCGATGAAATCGGGCACGATCGCACCGCCGCCGCGATAGGGAACATGTATCAGCGCGGCGCCGGTCGCGCTGTTGAACAGTTCCAGCGTCAGATGGGCTGTGCTGCCCGCGCCCGGCGTACCAGTGGTGAAGCTCCCGGGCTCCGCCTTCGAAAGCTTGACGGCCTCGGCCAAGCTGGCGGCACGGGCGTTCTGGTTCACCATCAGCACCAGCGGCACGGCATTCACCAGGGTTACGGGGATGAAATCCCGCAACGGTTCATAGGGAAGCCGCGCCTGGACCAACGGGTTGACGGTGATCGGACCGTTCGAGCCGGCGAGCAGCGTGTAGCCATCGGGTGCTGAACGGGCGACCTGTTCCGCGCCCAGGCTGCCGCCGGCACCGGGGCGGTTATCGACCAACACGGTCTGGCCGAGGCGCTCCGAGAGCGGCGGCGCAAGCAGGCGGCTTACCACATCAATGTTGCCACCCGCCGCATAGGGCACAACGAGGCGGATCGGGCGCTCGGGCCAGGCGGCCAGGGCGGTACGGGGTAGCGCGGCGCCAGCGGACAAACCCGCCAGCGCCAGGACCTGACGACGGCTCAGCATGGCCGGCCGGCCGGCACCACGGGCAGGTTCCACCTTTGGCAGGTTTTCATTGCGTTCGTTTCCTCCAGTTTGAACCGATCATAGGCCGCCACGCTTCTGCCTTGGCAACCCGTCCAACGGTTCCATGCCGCCTCGTCACTGGACCGGCGTCCGGATCGTCCTCCTGGCGCCCGTTAATCCGCCCGGATCGCGGCGGCCCGGATCACCTCACCCCAGCGTTGACGGTCGGCCGCAATCGTCGCGCGGAAGGCCGCCTGGTCCTGGCCCAGCACTTCCATGCCGTTCTCGGTGACGCGCTTCTGGAACTCGGGCGATGCGGTGACGCGCGCCAGGGCCGCATTCCAGGACGCAACGAGGGCATCGGGCAATCCGGCAGGGCCGGCCAGCCCGATCCAGTTGCTCACATCGAAGCCCGGCAGGGTGTCATGGACCAGGGGCGCATCGGGGAAGAGCGGCGAGGCCCGCTTGCTGCCGAAGGCCAGCAGCCGCAGCCCACCATCGCGGATCTGCCCGACAAATTCCGGGAAGTTGCCGAACATCATGTCCACCCGGCCAGCCGCGATGTCCACGATGGCATTGGACCCGCCGCGATAGGGAACATGGGTCATGCGGATGCCCGCCTGCCGACAGAAGAGTTCACCAGCCAGGTGCTGGCTGGTGCCATTGCCGGTGGAAGCATAGGTCAGCTTGTCCGGGTTGGCCTTCGCATAGGCGATCAGCTCCGGCACTGTCTTGAACGGGGCACGCGGCGTGACCACCAGGGCATTGAGCACGCTCGCGATATTGGCCACCGGGGTCAGGTCACGCTCCATGTGGAGCGGCATGGGCTGGCCGGGCAGCTGTGGCAGTACGACATAGGCGCTCATCGCCGCGACATAGAGGGTGTGGCCGTCCGGCGGCGCCTTCGAGGCCGCCTCGGCGGCGATGAGTCCGGAGGCGCCCGACCGGTTCTCCACCACCACATTCTGCCCGAGAACGGGGCGCAGGGAGTCAGCGGTCAGTCGCGCGACCAGATCCACCGCGCCGCCCGCCGAGAAGCCGACGAGCAGGCGGACGTCATGATCCGGGAAAGCCGCCCAGGCCATGGAAGGCAGAGCAAGCGCACCCAGTGCGCCGAGCGCGGCACGCCGGCCGATCACCATGCTGCGGTGGCCCGCTGCGGCGCCGGCGCCCGGCAGGATGCCGTGATCGAATTCCATCAACGATTTCCTCTTAATCACTCAAGGCGCATCTCTGCGCGGGTGACGACATCGCCCCAACGCGTACGCTCCGCGATGATGAAATCGCGGAAGGCTTCAGGGGTGCCGGGCGCGGCCTCCGCCCCCTCGGCTTCCAGGCGGGACTTCAACACCTCACCACGAAGGGCTCGGGCGGAAGCCTGGTTCAGCCGGTCCACAATGGGGCGCGGCGTTCCGGCGGGCGCCAGCAGCCCATACCACTGCGTCGCCTCGAAGCCGGGAACACCCTGCTCCGCGATGGTCGGGATATCGGGCGCGGCGGGAAGGCGATGCAGCGATGAAATGCCGAGGGCACGCAACATCCCGGCCCGCACGGGTGGCAGGGCGGGCGGGCCGCCGGTAAGGGTCAGGTCGATGGTTCCGCCGATCAGGTCATTCATCATCGGCGCGGTCCCGCGATAGGGAACGTGCTCCATGACCGTGCCGGTGGCCAGGTTGAAGGCCGCCATGGCGATATGTGCAGCCGAGCCGTTGCCGCCGGACCCGAAGGATAGCGAGCGGGGCTTCTGCTTCGCCTGGGCAATCAACTCGCCGATGCTGCGGGCCGGCACCTTGCGCGGGTTCACCACCATCACGTTCGGCACCACCGCTGCCAGGACGATCGGCGCGAAGGACTCGACGGTGTCGAAGGTCAGGTTGCGATACAGGAAGGGATTCACGGCCAGCGTGCCGATATGCCCCATGAGAAGCGTATAGCCGTCGGGCTGCGCATGGGCCGCGGCCTCGGTTCCGATCGTGCCGCCGGCGCCGCCGCGATTTTCCACCACGAAGGGCTGCCCGAACTCGGCCTGAAGCTCCGCCGCCAACGCGCGGGCGATGATGTCGGAGGAGCCGCCGGGGGTGAAGGGCACGATGATGCGGACAGGGCGGTCCGGCCAGCGGGCCTGGGCAGCCGCCACCCGGGGCAGCGCAGGTAGCGCGAGCATCCCGGCCAGGGCCGCACGGCGTGGCAGGGCAGCAATCATTGCCGCATTACCAGGGGGCCTGGGCCCATGCATCGCGCTCCCTCCTGCCGATCTCCGTCGGATCGGCGGCCAACCTAGGCGGGGTCACACCAGGGCATCTCATCACTTCTTCCGCTTGAGCTATAAGGTGACGGAATATCGCCCCGGAGCGCCCCATGACGGTCCGCCGCTACCTCGACCAGCGCCTGAAGCTGCACCACCTCCGAGCGGTAGACGCGATCATGGCCCAGCGGAGCCTGCTCAAGGCCGCCGCGGTGATTGGCGTCAGCCAGCCCGCCCTGACCAAGACCCTGCGCGAGCTGGAGGACATCCTGCAGCAGCGCCTTTTCGACCGCCTGCCCCGCGGGGTGCGGCCCACCGAGGCCGGCACCCTTCTTGTGGAATCCGCGCGCCGCATCCTTGCCGAACTGCGCCGGCTGGACGAGGCCCTGGACCGCATCGCCGATCCCGAGGGCGGCACAGTGGCCATCGGCACCCTTCCCGTCGCTGCGACAGGCGTTCTGCCTGGCGCATTGACGCGGCTGAAAACACAGCATCCGGGAATCGCCGTCCGGTTGGACCAGGGCCGCACGGAGGACCTGCTGCCCAAGCTCGCCGCCGGCGAGATCGACCTGATCGTCGGCCGCCTCTACGAACCCGCCATGCCCGACGGCTTCCTGCGCGAGCCGCTCTGGGAGGAGCCGATCTCCATTCTTGCCCGGGCCGAGCATCCTGTCTTCGCCATGGAAAGGCCCAGCCTGGAGGAACTGCGCCGCTACGAGCTGATCCTGCCCACTGTCAGCCAGCGCGTAGGACAGGAGATCGAGATCCAGTTGGAGACCTTGGCCCTGGCCCCGGCCGCCTCTCTCCGTTCCAGCTCCTACGGCTTCATCCGGGAGATGCTGCATGCCAGCGACCTGATCTCAGTGATGCCGCGCCTGATGATGGCGGGCGACCTGCTGCGGGGTACGCTTCGGGTGGTGCCCTTGCCTGTGCCGGCGCCGCCCCGCCCGGCCGGGCTGATCCTGCCGCGCGACCGCCCCTTGCCGCCCGCCGGCCATGCCTTCGTCGCCTGCCTGCGCGCCTATGTCTCGGAAATCGGGCAGCGTGGCCTGGCCGCTATAACCGAGACGAATATGAAACTCGGGAAAAGAGATAGGACTTCCGGCAGGAAAGGAGCTTAGGTCCCTCCCCACAATTCCGGCGTGCCGGCAAGAATGCCGTGGCCGCGGATGGGAGGAACGGCCCCATGATGGCACCGCAGAGCCGTGCGCGGCACGCCCCGGCCATGGATTAGGCCCATGGATACGCAGCAGACCCCGGCCGCGCTGCGCGCGGCCATCGCCACCTATCCCCGCACCCGCGCGCTGAAGGAGGGCCAGGTTCCCTCCCCGCTTCTCCGCCTGGATCTCGCCGATATCCCCGTCATCAGCCGCGCCTTCGCTCCCATGGTGCGCGAACTGCGCTTTGATGTGTCGGAAATGGCGATCGCCACCTTTCTGCAGGCCCGGGCCATGAACCGCCCGCTGGTGCTGCTGCCCGTGGTGCTCGCCGCCCGCTTCCAGCAATCCGCCCTGCTCTGCCGCGCGGACAGTGACATCCGGAGCCCCGCCGATCTCGCTGGCCGCCGCGTGGGCGTGCGCGCCTACAGCCAGACCACGGGCATGTGGATACGCGGCATCATCGCCGAGGAAGGCGGCCCCCGCCCATCCGACAGCCGCTGGGTCACCTTCGAGGATGCCCATGTCGCCGGCATCGCAGACCCGCCCTTCGCGGAGCGCGCCAGGCCCGGGCAGGACATGCTGGCCATGCTCCGCGCGGGCGAACTGGATGCGGCGATCGTCGGCAATGACGCGCCGGATGATCCCGCCTTCCGCACCGTCTTCCCCGATCCTGCGGCGGCGGCCGAGGCCTTCTGGCAGCGCCACCAGCTCGTGCCCGTGAACCATATGGTGACCATGACGCGTGAATTGGCGCAGAGCCGGCCGGATCTGGTGAAGGAGCTACTGCGCATGCTGCGCGCCTCCGCCGCGCCGGTTCCGCCCGGCGACCGCGGTCCACCCCCGTCCAGCCGCACGGAGCTGCGCCCGGTGATCGAGCTCGCCCTCCGCTACATGACGCAGCAGGAGATGCTGCCGCGCCCGCTGACCGTGGGCGAGGTCTGGGACGGCCTGCCGGAGGGCGTGGAATGAACGACCAGGAGAAGACTGCCATGCCGCGCTTCGCGATCATCGGCTTCGGTGAAGTGGGCAGCATCTTTGCCCGCGACCTGCGCGCGGGCGGCGCGACGGAAATCCATGCCTTCGACGTGCTCGATGCGGCACGCGACCGGGCCCGCGAGTTCGGCGCAACGGTGCATGCCACGGCCGCCGAAGCGGCTTCCCAGGCGGATATCGTCTTCGTCCCCGTCACCGCCGGCTCCGCCCTGGCGGCGGCGCAGTCCCTGGCGGGTGGGCTGGGCCATGCGCCCTATGTGGTGGATGTGAACTCCGTCTCTCCGGCCACCAAACAGGCGGCCGGGCGCGCGGTCGAACAGGCCGGCGGGCGTTACGTGGAAGCCGCGGTGATGAGCAGCGTGCCGCCCAAGGGCCTGCGCTCCCCCATCCTGCTTGGCGGCGCCCATGCGCGGAGCTTCATGGCCCTCATGGCCCCTTTCGGCATGGACCTGACCTTCTTCTCCGAGGAAGTCGGCAAGGCCTCCTCCGTGAAGATGTGCCGCAGCGTCATGGTGAAGGGCCTGGAGGCGCTGACCACGGAATGCATGCTCGCCGCGCGCCATTACGGCGTGGAGAAGGAGGTACTCCAGTCCCTCTCCGACACCCTGCCACATGAGGATTGGCGCGGCCTGGCCCGCTACGTCATCAGCCGCGCCCTGATCCATGGCAAGCGCCGCGCGGAGGAAATGCGCGAGGTCGCCCGCACCGTGCAGGAGGCGGGCCTGGACCCGCTGCTGAGCGCCCCCATCGCTGAACGGCAGGACTGGGCGGCGGCACGGGGCCGCGAAATGGGCAAGGCCGCACTCGCCACCACGGATCTGGGCGCGTTGCTCGACGCCCTGGCCGCCACGATGCAGCACAAGGCCGCCGCGGAATAAGAAGGCCGACCAGGGTCACGCGGTAGAACGGTGGTTTCGACAGGGGGGAGCATCCATGCCTTTCCGGCGCCGTGATATCTCGCGGCTGGCTGGCCTCGCCGTCGCTTCCGTTCCCGTGCGGGCGCAGGCGGATCTGCCCGACAAGCCCATCCGCCTGATCGTTCCCAATGCGGCCGGTGGCGTGGCGGATCTAACGGCCCGCACCGTGGGCCAAGCGCTATCCGAGCGCCTGAAGCAGCCCGTGGTGGTTGAGAACCGGCCCGGCGCCGGCGGCATCGTTGCCGGCCAGGCACTGCTTGCCGCGCCCGCCGATGGCGCCACGCTGATGGTGGCCACCAACGCCCACGCGATCAGCAAGTCCCTGTTCCGCTCCCTGCCCTTCGACCCCGTGCGCGACTTCGCGCCGGTCGGAATGATGGGCAGTTTCGCCATCGCCATACTGGTGGCCCCGAATGCGCCCATCCGCAGCGTGCAGGACCTGCTGGCGCGGCTGAAAAGCGACCCGCGCAACAGCAATATCGGCACGATCAGCGTGGGCAGCACGCAGAACCTGGCTGCAGAGCTGTTCAAGATCAGCGCCGGCATCGAAGCCACCACCGTGCCTTTCTCCGGCACGCCCGCGCTCCTCACGGCCCTGCTGCGCGGCGACGTGACCGTGGCCTTCGAGATCGTCGCGCCGCTGACGGGGCAGATCAAGGACGGCTCGCTGCGCGCCATCGCCGTCACCTCCGCTCAGCGTGCCGCCAACCTGCCTGACGTGCCCACGATGCAGGAAGCCGGGCTGAACGACTTCGACGTTACCTCCTGGAATGCCGTGGTGGCACCCGCGCGCACTCCTGTGCCAGTGATCGAGCGGATCAATCGCGAGCTGAACGCCGGTTTGGCGGCCCCCGCCATCCGCGCGAAATTGCTGGAGGCCGGAGTGGAAGCGAAGGGCGGTACCCCCGCCCAGCTCGGACAGCTGATGTCCGCCGAAGCGGAGAAGTGGCGTGCCGTGATCGAGCGTGCCGGCATCGCAATACAGTGACGGAAAGGCCAGGATCATGAAGACCTGCAAGGCGCCCGACCCAAACCCGAAGATCCCGGCCTATAAGCTGCCGAAGGATGCCTGTGACGCGCACTGCCATGTCTTCGGCCCCGCGGATACTTTCCCCTATGCGCCCGACCGCAGCTACACTCCGCCGGATGCGCCGGTGGAGGATCTGCGCCGCGTGCACGCCGCCATCGGCGTGGACCGCGCGGTGATCGTGCAGGCGAGCTGCCACGGCACTGACAACAGCGCGATGCTCGACGCCATCCAGCGCAGCGAGGGCGCCTATCGCGGCGTCGCCATCGTGGATGGCAGCATCACGGACCGGGAATTGGAGAAGCTGGACCGCGGCGGCGTGCGGGGCGTGCGCTTCAACTTCGTGCAGCATCTCGGCGGCACGCCGGATCTCGAGGTCTTTGACCGTGTGCTGGGCAAAATCCAGCCGCTCGGCTGGCATGTTGTGCTGCATCTCGACGCAGGCGACATCCTGGAACATGCGGAGCGCATCTCCCGCATCAAGGTGCCCTTCGTCATCGATCATATGGGCCGCGTGCAGGCGAAGAACGGGCTGGAGCAGGAGCCCTTCCGCCGGTTGCTGGAACTGATGCGGAACCCGCTGGCCTGGGTGAAGATCTGCGGACCGGAGCGCGTCTCCTCCGCCGGCGCGCCCTTCCATGACGCCGTGCCCTTTGCTCGGCGCCTTGCAGAGGTGGCACCGGACCACACCCTCTGGGGGACCGACTTCCCGCATCCCAACATCGCCGGCGACATGCCCAATGATGGCGACCTGGTGGATCTCCTTGCCCTCGCCGTTGAGGATGAGGCGACCCGCCGCAAGATCCTGATCGACAACCCCAGCCGCCTCTACTGGGCGCGCTGACAACGGAAGAGCACCATGTCCGGCACACAGAAATCCGGCCTCGTCATCACCGCCCATCCCGGCGACTTCGTCTGGCGCGCCGGTGGCGCCATCGCGCTGCACGCGAAGATGGGCTACCGCATGAAGATCGTCTGTCTCTCCTATGGCGAGCGTGGTGAAAGCCAGGGCGCCTGGAAGCAGCCTGGCATGACGCTGGAGGCCTGCAAGGCCGGCCGCCGTGCGGAAGCGGAAGCCGCGGCGGCCATCCTGGGTGCGGAGATCGAGTTCTTCGACGCTGGCGACTATCCGCTGCGCCTCACCGAGGCCATGCTCGACCGGACCATCGACATCTACCGCGAGCTGAACCCCTCCTTCGTCCTGACCCATGCGGTCGCTGACCCCTATAACGTGGACCACCCCGAGGCCTCCCGCTTCGCGCAGGAGGCGCGGATCATCGCCCAGGCCGCGGGCCACAAGCCCGGCCCCGGCGGCGTCACCTATTCCGCCCCGCAGGTCTTCCAATTCGAGCCGCACCAGCCCGAGCAATGCGGCTTCAAGCCGAACCGCATCCTCAACATCACCGAGGTCTGGGAGACGAAGTGGAAGGCCTTCCAGGAACTGCCCGCCCAGCGCCACCTCTGGGACTATTATGAGCGCGTCGGGCTGAACCGCGGCATGCAGGGCGGCCGCAACTCCGGCAAGGCCATGAAGTATGGCGAAGCCTACCAGACCATCTTCCCCGATGCCGTCGAGGTGCTGGCATGAGGCCCGTCGTCGTCACACAGATCGAGCGCACGCCGCTCGAGACCGTCGACCGCTTCCTGCCGCTCGGCGTCTCCACCACGCATGAGGCCTCGGGCCGCGCGCCTAACCTCATGAAAACCTATATGCGCCCGGCCTGGGCCGGCGCCGCTGCCGTCGGCACCGCGGTCACCGTGCTGGCGCAGCCCGGCGACAACTGGATGATCCATGTGGCCGTGGAGCAATGCCAGCCCGGCGATATCCTCGTCGTCGCCTGCACAACGGACAACACGGACGGGATGTTCGGCGACCTTCTCGCCACCTCCCTGAAGGCCCGCGGCGTGCGCGGCCTGGTGATCGATGCGGGGGTACGCGACGTGGCTGTGCTGCGGGAGATGGGCTTCCCCGTATGGTCCCGTGCCATCTCCGCGCGCGGCACGGTCAAGGCGACGCTTGGCTCGGTGAACATCCCCGTCGTCTGCGCGGGCGTTGCCGTGAATCCAGGCGATGTCGTGGTGGCCGATGACGACGGCGTGGTGGTGATCCCGCGGCACGATGCAGCGGAGGTTCTCGCCGCCGCCGAGAAGCGGCAGGCCAATGAGGAAGGCAAGCGCTCCAAGCTCGCCTCCGGCGTTCTCGGCCTGGATCTCTACGACATGCGCCCTGCGCTGGAGAAAGCCGGGCTGCGCTACGTGACGTCGCTGGACGAGATCTAAGGTTCAGGGCGGGGGAGGCAACCGGCAGGTTGCCTCCCTTACCGTTCCTACGCCCGGCATCAGCGGCCCCGCCCGGCCTCCACCGTCACCATCCACACGCCGGCCAGCACCACCAGCCCACCGGCGAGCACCCGCCATTCCGGCCATTCACCCAGCAGCAGTGCCGCGAAAACCGCGGCGAAGCCGGGTTGCAGATAGGCCGTCATGGCCGCATCCGTCGCCCGAGCCCGCTGTACCAGGGACAGATACAGCGTCAGCGGCACGGCCGAGGCAAACACCCCGACCCACAACATCGCCGCCCAGATCGGCCAGGGCTGGTCGAAGCTCCCGGCTGGCTCGAAGGCAAGCATCAGCCCGCCCGAGCCGATCGCCCCTACCACCTGCTGCCCCGCCGACAGTGCGATGGGGGCACCCGGCCGCACCCGACGCACATAGACGGTGCCGACCGCGTAGGAGAGCGCGACGACGAGCATCAGCCACCCGGCCGCGAAGCCCGCCTCCCCCGACAGCGCCGACGGACCGAGGATCAGCGCGATCCCCGCAAAGCCTAACCCCATCCCAAGCAGGTTTTTCGGCCCCGGCCGCTCCGCGGGCAGAAACAGGAAGGCCAGCACCCCCACAAAAAGCGGCGAGGAGGCCTGGATCAACACCACCGAGGCCGCCCCCAGGGAGGCCAGCGCCACCGCCGTCAGGCAGTTGGCCAGCCATCCGTTGCAGGTGCCCAGCACCGCCCCGTGCCGCCAGAAGCCGCCACGCAGCCCGCGGAAGGCCCCGATGCCCCACGCCGAGCCTAGCAGGATCACCGCTGCGGCCACGCTCCGGCCCAGGGAGAAGGCGAAAGGCGGCATGAACCCGGCCGCATAGCGCACCACAGGATAGGACGAGGCCCAGAAGGCCGAAATCACCAGCAGGCGCCACCAGAGGGACCAGCCGCGCAATGGCGCCGGCCCATTCAAGCCATTTGCGAGGCGTGTGGCCTCACCGCGCCTCTGCCGGAGCGCCGGACGGTGCCGGATTCGGGGCCGATGCGCGCGCCCGCTCCACCTCCCGCCACCGCGCCACATTGCGGTTATGTTCGTCCAGCGTGCGCGCGAAGGCATGCCCGCCGCTGCCATCCGCCACGAAATACAGGAACTCCGTCGCCTCCGGCCGCGTGACCGCCTGCAGCGACTCCTTGCCTGGCGAGGCGATCGGCCCCGGTGGCAGGCCGCGGTTCCGATAGGTGTTGAACGGATGGTCCCGGTCCAGATCCGCCCGCGTCAGCCCACGCTCTAGCGGCGCTCCCTCAGCCGCGGCATAGGCGACTGTCGGGTCGGATTGCAGCGGCATCCCCCGCCGCAAGCGGTTGATGAACACCGAAGCGACGCGCGGCCGTTCCGCCGCTACCGCCGTCTCCCGCTCCACGATGCTTGCCAGCACCAGCGCCTCGCGCGGGGAAGTAATCGGCAGGTTCGACGCCCGGTTGGCCCAGGCCTCCCGCAGCGCCGCCTCCATCGCAGCGGTGGCACGGCGGACGATGCCGGCGCGGCTGTCGCCCCATTGATAGGTATAAGTCTCAGGCAATAGCTCGCCCTCATCGATGGGCGGCGTCTCACCGGTCAGTCCCTCGGCCCGGTCGATCAGCATCGTGATCTGACGGGCCACCAGCCCTTCGGGGATTGTCAGGCGTCGCTGCACCGGCCGTGCCGTCCGCAGGATATCCAGAACATCCCGCAGGGAGGCCCCAGCCGGAAACACGAATTCCCCGGCCCGCAGCGCCCCCTGCGCCTTGGTTGCCCAGGCGGCGGCCAGGAACTGGCGGCCATCCGCCACCACCCCGGCCTCCTGCAGCGCTCCACCGATCGCCTGGATGCCGCCCCGCGGCACCACGAGCTGGGCCTGCGCCGTCAGCGGCCCCGGTTGTTCATAGACGTGGCGCGCATAGAGAAAGGCCCCGCCGCCGGCCAAGCCAAGCAGCAGGACCAGAATCAGGAGAATACGGATCGCTCGTCCCATCGGCGGGCGGTCCCCTGGCTATCCGGAAAGCGGCCCGGAGCGGATCGTCACGCCCGGGCCCCATGGCACCAGGCGCCTGGGCGGGCCGGGGCGTCGCCCGGCCCGACGGTCAGGCCGCGGCCTTGAACAGGATGGAGGCGTTGGTGCCGCCGAAGCCGAAGGAGTTGGACAGCGCCACCTCGATCTTCCGCGGCTGCGCCTCCTTCGCCACCCGATCGATAGCCGACGGGTGGGAAGGCTCCTCCAGGTTCAGCGTCGGCGGCGCCACGTCGTCCCGGATCGCCAGCAGGGAGAAGATCGCCTCCACCGCGCCCGCCGCGCCGAGCAGATGCCCGATCGCCGACTTGGTCGATGACATGGCAACGCCCTTGGCGTCGTCCTTGAACAGCCGCTCCACCGCTTCGAGTTCCAGATCATCGCCCAGCGGCGTGCTGGTGCCATGGGCGTTGATGTACTGGATGTCGGCCGGAGCGACGCCCGCCGAGCGCAGGCAGGCCTTCATGGCGCGGAAGGCGCCCTCATGACCCTCGGCCGGGGCGGTGATGTGATAGGCGTCACCGGACATGCCGTAGCCGATCACCTCGCCATAGATCTTCGCGCCGCGCTTCTTCGCGTGCTCGTATTCCTCGAGCACCAGCACCCCCGCGCCCTCGCCCATGACGAAGCCGTCACGGTCCTTGTCCCAGGGGCGGGACGCCTTGGGTGGCGTGTCGTTGAAGGCGGTGGACAGCGCGCGGGACGCGGCGAAGCCCGCCATGCCCAGCTCGCTCACCGCAGCCTCGGCGCCACCGGCCACCATCACATCGGCATCGCCCAGCGCGATCAGGCGCGCGGCATCGCCCAACGCGTGCACGCCGGTCGCGCAGGCCGTCACCACCGAGTGGTTCGGGCCCTTGAAGCCGTATTTGATCGAGACATGCCCCGAGGCCAGATTGATCAGTGCCGAGGGGATGAAGAAGGGGGACAGCCGCCTATGCTTGCCCGCCGCGATTTGCAGCGAGGCATCATAGATCGTCTGCAGGCCGCCAATGCCGGAACCGATCATCACGCCGGTGGCATGACGATCCTCCTCCGTCTCCGGGACCCAGCCGGAATCCTCTACAGCCTCAGTGGCCGCTACCAGCGCGAGCTGGATAAAGCGGTCCATCTTCTTCTGGTCCTTGATGGGGATCCACTCCCCCAGGTCCAGCGCGCCATCGGCCTTGGTGCCAGCCGGAACCGTACCGGCAATCTTGGCCGGCAGGTTCGACACGTCAAAGGACTGGATGGCGGAGATGCCGGACTCGCCGGCCAGCATCTTCTTCCAGACATGCTCCACGCCCAGGCCCAACGGGCAGGCGATACCCATTCCGGTGATGACGACGCGCCGCGGTGCCGTGAGCTGACCGAACACTCTCGCTACTCCCTCCCGCGCCGGCCCCGTACTGGCGAGGCGATAGGCAGCCCCGGCCAAACGGTGCCGCCCGGCGCGTCATTTGCGGATAGCGGGCCGGCCAGGAAGGCCGACCACAACTCCCGTAGGCCCTCTCAGGCCGTCTTGTGCTCGTCGATATAGGTGATCGCGTCGCCAACCGTGGTGATCTTCTCGGCAGCGTCGTCCGGAATCTCCACACCGAACGCCTCCTCGAAGGCCATGACCAGTTCGACCGTGTCCAGGCTGTCAGCACCCAGGTCGTCGATGAAGGAGGCCTCCGGGGTCACCTTGGCTTCCTCGACGCCGAGGTGCTCGACCACGATCTTCTTCACCTTCTCGGCGGTTTCGCTCATCGCGCTTGCTCTCTCCAGATGGCGGGTGACCGCCGGAAATTCGTCTCTTGCTGCCAGGCGCACGAGATCGTGCGACACCCGGGCGCAGGGCGCGGGCCTTAGCACGCCTGTTTCCCAGGGCCTAGAGCAAGGATGGGGCGCGCGAACGCGCGATCAAGGACTGTGTTCCTCGTCCATCACACCATGGCCATCCCGCCATTCACATGCAGCGTCACACCGGTGACCCAGGCCGCCTCGTTCGAGGCCAGATAAGTCACGGCAGCCGCGATGTCCTCAGACGCCCCCATTCTACCCATGGGAATGCGCCCCATCAGCGCCGTCTTCTGGGCGTCGTTCAGCGCATCCGTCATGGCCGTCTTGATGAAGCCCGGCGCCACCACGTTCACTGTCACGCCGCGGGGCGCCACCTCCTGGGCCAGGGCCTTGCTCATCCCGATCAGCCCGGCCTTGGCCGCGGCATAATTGGCCTGCCCAGGATTACCCGTCACGCCGACGATGGAGGCAATCGAGATGATCCGGCCGCTCCGCCGCTTCATCATGCCGCGCAGAGAGGCCCGGGCCAGGCGGAAGGGCGCGGTCAGGTCCACCTCGATCACGTCGGACCAGTCCTTGTCGCCCATGCGCAGCGCCAACCCGTCCCGCGTCAGCCCGGCATTGTTCACCAGGATGTCCAGCGCGCCGAACTCGCCCTCCACCCTCTCCACAAGGGCGGCGGGCGCGGCGGGGTCGGACAGGTCGGCCGGCGCCACCAGCACCCGCTCCCCCAGTTCCGAGGCCAGGCTGGCCAGCTCCGCCTCACGCCGCCCAGTCAGGGCCACCTTGGCCCCCTGGGCATGCAGCGCCCGGGCGATGGCGGCGCCAATTCCTCCCGTGGCGCCGGTGACAAGGGCGGATTTGCCGGTCAGGTCGAACATCAGGAGGCCTCCAGAGGCGCGCCATCCAGGCGCTTGGCGAGGGAATATCGTGTGTGGCCCGGCGGGCAGTCGCGAAGTACCCCCACCACCGAATAGCCCATGCGGGCATAGAAGCCGGGCGCCTGGAAGGAATAGGTTTCCAGCCGCACGCCCAGGCAGCCCCGCGCGGCCGCCTCGCGCTCCGCCATGGAGAGCATCTCCCGTCCCAGCCCGGCGCGCCGATGCGCCTGCGGGATATGGAACAGCTCGACATAGAGCCAGCCGGCATAGCTCCGGCCCACCAACCCGCCCAGCGGTACGCCATCATCCCCCCGCAGCACCACGTTCAGCGGGGTCGAGGTGAAGGAGCCCGGGCCGGAATGGGCTTCGTTAAAGGCCAGCAGCCCGCCCCAGACCGCGTCACGCACGGCCGGGAACGCCTGATCTTCCAGCGTGATCCGGGTCATGGCGCGGCTCAAAGGGCCTTCAGCACCGCCTCGATCTCGGCCGGCGTGCCGCAAGCCATGGCCTTCGCATCCGGCGCGTTGCGCTTCATCAGCCCGGTCAACACCTTGCCCGCGCCCAGTTCCAGGAAGGTGTCGCAGCCCATCGTGGTCATGGTCGCCACGCATTCGCGCCAGCGCACCGTGCCGGTCACCTGCTTCACCAGCAGGTCGCGGATCACGTCGGGGTCGGTCGCCTTGGCCGCCGTCACATTGGCCACCAGCGGCACCACGGGGGTCTTGGGTGGGTTGCGCTCCAGCGCCTCCGCCATCGCATCGGCCGCCGGCGCCATCAGGGAGGAGTGGAAGGGCGCCGAGACCGGCAGCAGCATGGCGCGCCGGATGCCCTCGGCCTTGGCGATCTCCACTGCCCGCTCCACCGCGCCCTTATGGCCAGAAATCACCACCTGCCCGCCGCCATTGTCGTTGGCGGCCTCGACCACCTCGGTCTCCTCCGTGGCGGGATCGAGGGCGGCGCGCTCGCAGATGGCCCGGGCCTGCTCCATCTCGGCCCCCAGCAGGGCGGCCATGGCGCCCGTACCCGCCGGCACCGCCTTCTGCATCGCATCCCCGCGCAGCCGCAGCAGCCTCGCGGCCTGTGGCACGTCAAAGGCCCCTGCGGCGGCCAGCGCGCTGTATTCCCCGAGTGAATGCCCGGCCACCAGCGCGACGCGCGACTTGATGTCGAACCCGCCTTCGGCCTCCAGCACCCGCAGCACGGCCAGGGAGACGGCCATCAGCGCCGGCTGGGCATTGGCGGTCAGGGTCAGCTCCTCCGCCGGCCCCTCGAACATCAGGCGGGTGAGGTTCTGCTTCAGGGTCTCGTCCACCGCCTCGAACACCTCCCGCGCGGGGAAGAAGGCGGCGGCGAGGTCGCGGCCCATGCCGACGACCTGGCTACCCTGGCCGGGGAAGACGAGCGCAAGGGCCATGATGACGCATTTCCTGCCTGCTCACGGCATGGGGCATCGCCCTGGGGTACCGCTACCCCGCCGTGGCGCGGCGGGGTAGCGGCGGCGTCACCGAACTGTCAACAGAGGAGCCCGATTAATAGGGCCGGCGGGGTCCCACCCACACGCGGCGGCACTGGCTGCGCTCCACTCGCACCGGGCGGCCGAAGCGGTCGCGCCGATGCACGACCACGGGCCGGCAACGCTGCACCCAGCGCACCTCCTGCAGCAGGCTTGACGGCGCGGCCGCAGCTGGGCCGGCAGGCATCAGGCCGACGGTGGGGGCCGCCTGCGCCGGAGCCAGGGCCGCGCCACCGGCAAGCAGGCCGGCCATCAGGATGGAACGGAAAAACAAGGACGTCATCGCTAGCTCCTTCGGACTTCGGGCGCACCGTGATGCGCCCACTCTGGGACCCGCACGAAGGCGAGTCAGCGGCAGAATGAAGGCGGGAAGTGACGATCCGTTTCAGCAACCGGGCCGCGAATATCCTCTGGCCCGGCGACAATCCGGGCGGCAGTGACGCGGCGTTTCGAGAACCGGTTGTTTCCTCGCAACGCTCCGGCCTAACAGCGAATGACTCGCACACGCATCGTTGACCACTGTTACATATCAACTAATAACGATTCTCATTCTTAACTCTTGTTGGAGTTTCCCGAGGATGCGTCGCGCCACCAACCGGAGCAGGACCGCTCCCAACACCGCCCTGGTCGCCAGCCTCAGCCTCGGGGCCGCCATGGTCGGCGGCCCGGTCCTGGCCCAGACCGCCTCAACGGCCACCCCGATTGCCGTCCCCGAGGTTTCCGTCACCGGCGCGCGCCCGGCGAATCAGCTCCAGGCCCCGACCGGGCTGACCCGCCTCCCCGGCTCGGTTCAGGACACGCCGCAGACCATCAATGTCGTCCCCCAGGAAGTCCTGCGCGAGCAGAACGTGACCACGCTGGAGCAGGCGCTGCGGAACGTCCCCGGCATCACCTCCACCATCGGTGAGGGTAATGGCGGCGTCAGCGGCGACCAGTTCCGCATCCGCGGCTTCTCCGCGCAGAACGACATCCTGGTGGACGGGCTCCGCGATCCCGGCTCCTACCAGCGCGACGCCTTCACCTTCGAGGAGGTGCAGGTCCTCAAGGGCGCCTCAGGCTACGCCGTGGGCACGAGTTCCATCGGCGGCGGCATCAACGTGCAGAGCCGGCTCCCCACGCTGGAGAACCGCTACGCCGTCACGGTCACCGGCGGCATGGGCCCCTTCGCCCGCGCCACGATCGACCTCAACCAGCGGATCAGCGAAACCATCGCGGCTCGCCTTAACGTCATGGGCCAGAGCAGCAGCCTCGTCGATCGCCAGGAGCAGGACACGCGCCGCTGGGGCGTCGCGCCCTCGATCGCCTTCGGCCTGGGCACGCCCACGACCTTTACCGTGGAGTACCTGCACTACCACGACCGTCACATGATCGACGGCGGCACGCCAGTGATCACGCCCTTCACCGGCCTCGGCCGTCCGGCCCCCGAATTCGGCTTGGACCGCTCGTTGTTCCTCGGCGTGCAGAACGACATGGATGACGTGACGGTAGACCGGCTGACGGCCCGCTTCGCGCACAGCTTCGGCAACTGGCTGACCATCAACAACGACACGCGCGCGACCTGGGTGGACCGCGCCACGGCCCTGACCCCGACGAGCTGCCCCAGCACCCTCACCAGCCTCGCGGCCTTTAACGCGAGTTGCGGCGGCACGCTGATCAGTGGAGGAAACCCATTGGTGACGCCGGGCGGCCCCGGCCCCTACCGCCAGGAAAGCTTCGCCTTCCAGAACGTGACCAGCGCCACGGCGCGTTTCACCACGGGCCCGCTGCGGCATGAGGCGGTCGTCGGTGTGGACGTGTTCACGGAAAGCATTGACCGCGACGGACGCGCCTACTCGCCAGGCCGCCCCAGCTTCTTTCTGCGCGATCCCTTCACCCAGAACGATACGCTGAGCACCGGCCCGGTGAACAACCATCGCGAGACAGATTCGACCAGCGTCGGCATCTTCGCGAATGAGCGCCTGTGGCTCCTGCCGACCCTGTCGGTCTATGGCGGCTTCCGCTGGACCAACTACGATCTGACCTACAAGGCGGGTACGCCGGGCACCGCCCTGACCCAGGATTTCGACATCAGCGACAGCTATTGGGATCCGCGCGCCGGCATCATCTGGGAACCGACGCCAAGCCAGACTTACTACTTCTCCTACTCCACCTCCACCACGCCGCCCGGCACCTTCTTCACCACCATCCCCTCCCAGGCGGCGAACTTCAACTCGGCCTTCGAGCCGGAGCGGAACAGGAACTATGAGGTCGGCACCAAGATCAGCCTGCTCGAGAACCGCCTCGGCCTGACCGCCGCGCTGTTCCAGGCAGAGAAGAGCAACGCGCTGGCCGCAGATGCCAACAATCCCGGCACGGTGGTGCAGACCGGCGACCGCCAGCGCATCCGCGGTGTGGAACTCGGCATCACCGGCCGCATCACGCCGGAATGGAACATCAACGCCGCCTACGCCTTCCTCGACAGCGAGACGACGGCATCCACAACCGCAGCCAATCTCGGCCGGCGCGTGCAGTTCGTGCCGAAGCACTCGGCCTCGCTCTGGACCACCTATGACATCGCGCGGGACACGCCGTGGAACGTCACCCTCGGTGCCGGCATCATCTGGCGCGGGCAGGTCTATCTGAATGCCGCCAATACGGCCGAGGCGCCGGCAAATTTCAGCCTCGACGCCCTGATCCAGCACCAGATCAACCAGAATCTGACGCTCCGGGTGAACGGCTATAACCTGACAGATCGCACGAATTACGACGCGCTCTTCGGGAACCGTGTCGCGGTCGCGGCAGGCCGTACCGTGCTCGTCTCCGTCGCGGCGGAGTTCTGAGCCCACCGGGACGGGGCGCGCCGGTTGCGCCCCTCCCCCCGAGAGTTCCGCGGCGAGCCACCCGATGCCGCCCGGGAGAACGAAGGCTGGTCGCCTTTCCTAGCCAGCAAGGGATTCAGGAGGGGGCAGCGAACACAGCGCCCCTCCCCGTGTCCTCTCGACCAGCCCAGTTGCCCTACTGCCACGCGGTGGAGGCCCTCTGTTGCAGGAAGGCTGCACCTTCTTGACGGAACGTAAGCCGCTCAGTTAGGAGCGCTTCGCATTATCATTCGCGAGGCCGCTAAAGCATGAGCCGCGTTTCGAGCCGGGGGCATATCGGCCCCAGCACTGCCCTGGTGGCCAGCCTCGGCCTTGGCGCCGCCATGGTGGGCGGCGGGGCCTTCGCCCAGCCCGTTAACGACTCGGCCCCCGTCGCCGTGCCGGAGGTCTCCGTCACTGGCGCCACCATGCCGAACCAGCTCACGGCGCCGACCGGCAACCCCCGCCTGCCCGGCACGATCCAGGACACGCCGCAGACTATCAACGTGGTTCCGCAGGAAGTGCTCCAGCAGCAGACCGTCACCACGCTGGAGCAGGCGCTGCGGAACGTCCCCGGCATCACCTCCACCATTGGCGAGGGCAATGGCGGCGTCACGGGCGACCAGTTCCGTATTCGCGGCTTCTCCGCCCAGAACGACGTGCTGGTGGATGGCCTGCGCGACTTCGGCTCCTACCAGCGCGACGCCTTCACCTATCAGGATGTGCAGGTTCTGAAGGGCGCCTCGGGCTTCGCTATCGGCACTAGCGCCATTGGTGGCGGCATCAACGTTAACAGCCGCCTGCCGACGCTTGAGAACCGCTACTCCGCCACCGCCACCGGCGGCATGGGCCCCTTCGCGCGCTTCACCGCCGACATCAACCAGCGCATCAACGAGACCACAGCGGTCCGTCTGAACGTCATGGGCCAGAGCAGCAGCCTCGTGGACCGCGACGGCATCGACACGCGCCGTTGGGGCGTCGCTCCCTCCGTCTCCTTCGGCCTGGGCACCCCCACCACCTTTACGGTGGAATACCTGCATTACCACGACGAACACACGATCGACGGCGGCATGCCCGTCGTTTACAGCGGCCCCGGCGCGATCGGCCGCCCGGCCTCGGAATACGGTGTGCGCCGCTCAAACTGGTACGGCGTCCAGAATGACATCGACGATGTGACGGTGGACCGGCTGACGGCCCGCTTCTCACACAGCTTCGGCAATTGGCTGACCATCACCAATGACACGCGCCTCACCCGCGTGGACCGCGACACGGCACTGACCGCCGTCAGCTGCGGCACCGGCGCCACTCTCGCCGCCTGGCGCAGCTCCTGCTCCGGCCAGTTCTTCCGGGGTTTAAACCCAACCCTTGCCTATACAGGCGGCGCCAGTGCGCCTTACAATCAGGTGAACGAGGCTATCCAGAACCTCACCACCGGTGTCGCGCGCTTCACCACCGGCCCGCTGCGGCACGAGTTGACGGCCGGCGTGGACTTCTGGCGCGAGACTGTGGACCGCACCGCCTATCCCTACTCGCCCACCCGCCCCAATGTGACGCTGCTGGATTCTGCCTCGAACAACAGCCTCTTCCTGCCCACTGGCGCGGCCAATAACCAGCGCAACACGGAAGCGAACAATCTCGGCCTCTTCCTGAACGAGCGCCTGTGGCTCCTGCCGACGCTGTCCATCTATGGCGGCTTCCGCTGGACGAATTACGACCTGGACTACACGGCTGGCACGCCAGGCGCCGCGGCCAGCCAGAACTACAGCATCCACGACAGCTTCTTCGATCCGCGCGCCGGCATCATCTGGGAGCCGACGCCCGAACAGACCTACTACTACTCCTACTCCACCTCCACGACGCCGCCGGGCACCTTCTTCACGACCTTCCCTGCGGCCGCCGCCAACTTCAACAGCGACTTCGAGCCGGAGCGGAACACCAATCACGAGATCGGCGCCAAGTTCAGCCTGTTCGAGAGCCGCCTCGGCCTGACCGCCGCACTGTTCCAGGCGGAGAAGGGCAACGCCTTCGCGCAGGATCCGAATGATCCGACCTCTGTCGTCCAGACGGGCGACCGCCAGCGCATCCGCGGCGTGGAACTCGGCATCACCGGCCGAATCACGCCGGAATGGAACATCAATGCCGCTTATACCTATCTGGACAGCGAGACGACGGAGTCCAGCACGCCGGCCAATCGCGGCAGGCAGATCCAGTACGTGCCGAAGCATTCGGCCTCGCTCTGGACCACCTACGACATCGCACGTGACACGCCCTACAATGTCACGCTCGGCGCCGGCATCACCTATCGGAGCAAGGTATTCCTGACCGCTGACAACACCGCCGAGGCTCCGGCGAACTTCAGCCTCGACGCGATGATCCAGCACAAGGTCAACCAGAACCTCACCGTACGCGTGAACGGCTACAACCTGACGGACCGCACAAACTACGAGGGCCTGTTCGGCAACCGCGCGGTCGTGGCTGCCGGCCGCACCGTGCTCGTCTCCCTGGCCGCCGACTTCTGAGACGGCCCCGGGGCACGCCCAGCGCCCCGGCCTGACGGCGGGCGGCGGCGGTGGCATCCTGCCACCCCGCCGCCCGTTTCCTTTTTCCGTATCGGAGCGCCCCGATGCTCGTCCGCATCCCCGAGGTCCTGACGCCCACCGAGGTCGCCTATTGCCGCGAGCGCCTGGAATCCGCCACCTGGCAGGACGGCCGCGCCACCGCCGGCGAGCAATCGGCCAAGGTGAAGCATAACCTCCAGATCCCCGTGGACTCGCCCGTGGGGAAGGAGCTGGGCGACCTTGTCCTGCGCGCCCTGGCCCGCAACGCCCTTTTCGCCACCGCCGCCCTGCCGCTGCGCGTGCTGCCGCCCATGTTCAACCGCTACGACGTGGGCATGACCTTCAAGGCGCATGTGGACAACGCCATCCGCGCCGTGCCGGGCACTGGCCAGCGTATCCGGGCCGATGTCTCCTCCACCCTCTTCCTCTCCCCGCCCGAGGATTACGACGGCGGCGAACTGGTTGTGCAGGACACCTATGGCACGCAGGAGGTGAAGCTCCCGGCCGGGGACATGGTGGTCTATCCCTCCACCAGCCTGCACCACGTAAATCCCGTCACCTGTGGCAGCCGCTGGGGCTCCTTCTTCTGGACCCAGTCCATGGTGAAGGACGACGCCCAGCGCGCCTTTCTTTACGAAATGGATATGGGCATCATCGCCCTGCGCCAGGACCTGCCGGACGACCATCCGGGCGTCCTGGCCATGACCTCGGGCTACCACAACCTGCTCCGGCGCTGGGTCGAGATCTGATCCCGTCGCCAAGCGGCACGCCGCTTGCAGTCCTTCCGGACGCGGAGAGATCCCAGGAGGCGGGCATGACGGGCAGCTTGGCGCCAGAACAGGTCGAGGCTTATCGCCGCGACGGCATGGTCTTCCCACTCACCGCTTTCAGCCCGGAGGAGGCGGAGCGCTACCGGCAGAACCTCGTGCGCTGCTGCGCCGAGGCCGAGCGCCCCAAATCCGAAGCAGGCATCCGCCAGCCCTCCTCCCGCGTGAAGTCCTACCTGCTCTTCCCCTGGGCGGCGGAGCTGATCCGCCACCCCGCGATCCTGGATGCGGTGGAATCGGTGATCGGCCCGGACATACTGGCCTTCCACAACACCATCTGGTGGAAGCCCGCCCGCAGCGAGGGTGTCGTGCCCTGGCATCAGGACGGCACCTATTTCGGCCTGGAGCCTTTCGAGCATGTCACGGCCTGGGTGGCCCTGACCCCGAGCAACCTGGAGGCCGGCTGCGTCGAGGTGCTGCCCGGCAGCCACCTGGCTGGGCAGCGAGCCCATCGCGACCGCAAGGACCCGCGCATCATGCTCTCCCGCGGGCAGAGCGTGGCGGAGATGGTGGACGAGACACAGGCGGTGCCCATGATCCTGGAACCTGGCCAGTTCTCGCTGCACCACACCATGGCGCTGCACGCCTCCCGCCCGAACCGCTCGGCGGCGGACCGCATCGGTATCGGCATCTCCTATATTCCCACGCGGGTGCGCCATATCGGCGAGACGCGCCTTTCCGCGACCCTGGTGCGGGGCGAAGACCGCTACGGCCATTTCGAGATGGAACCCCGCCCGGCGGCGGAGGCCGATCCAGCCGCAATGGCGGCCCATGCTGAGGCGATCGGCCGCTTCTGGAGGGCCAGCGAGGCCATCCCGGAAATGGCACTGGTGCACTGACCCGCCGCAGCACGGCCCGGACCGCCGGGGGAAGCTCCCTGGGCAAGCCGGAACAACTGCTTGCCCCCTGCCCCGCCATCCCCTATACGCCCCGCCACCCTGCCGGGCGCGAGGCATCGCGCCCGGCTATGCCCTATTCTGGCTGCCGCATCCCGCGCCGGCCACCGGGGCTGAGCCATCCGAAGGGACAGAGATGCCACTTTATGAAACCGTGCTTATTGCGCGGAATGACCTGACGCAGGCGCAGGTCGAGGCCATCGCCGACCAGGTCGGCGAGATCATCGGCGGTGCCGGCGGCGAGATCCGCAAGCGCGAGTACTGGGGCCTCCGTGGCCTCGCCTACAAGATCAAGAAGAACCGCAAGGCCCACTACATGCTGCTGGGCCTGGACTGCACCGCGGACGCCGAGAAGGAGGTCGCGCGTCAGCTCGGCCTGCACGAGGACGTGCTGCGCCACATGACGCTGCGGATCGAAACCATCGACGAGGCCCCCTCCGCCATCCTCGCCAAGCGCGGTGAGGACCGTGACCGTGACCGCGGCTTCCGCGGCCCGCGTCCGGCCGGCCGCTTCGGCTCCGGCCGCGGCCGTGAGCGCGGCGATGACCGCGAGGAATTCCGGGCCCGTCCCCGTGACGAGCTCGAGCCCATGGGCGGCGAGGAGTAAGCCAAGATGTCCGATACGACCGACCTCACCCCCGCCGCGCGCCGCCCGGCCGTTGGCGCCCGCCGGCCCTTCTACCGCCGCCGCAAGTCCTGCCCCTTCTCCGGCCCGAACGCGCCGAAGATCGACTATAAGGACGTGCGCCTGCTCTCTCGCTTCCTGAGCGAGCGCGGCAAGATCGTGCCGTCCCGCATCACGGCGGTCTCCGCCAAGAAGCAGCGCGAACTGGCGAACGCCATCAAGCGCGCCCGCTTCCTGGCGCTGCTCCCCTACGTCATCAACGACTGATCGGGGGCACGGCACCATGATCGACGTCATCCTGATGCAGCGGGTCGAGAAGCTCGGCCAGATGGGCGACACCGTGAAGGTGAAGCCCGGCTATGCCCGCAACTTCCTGCTGCCCTCCGGCCGCGCCATCCGCGCGACCAAGGACAACCTGGCCCGCTTCGAGCGTGAGCGCGCGCAGCTCGAGGCCCAGAACCTCAAGCGGCGTGAAGAGGCCGAGCGCGTGGCCGAGCGGATGGAGGGCCTGCAGGTCGTCCTGATCCGTTCCGCCGGCGAGAGCGGCGCCCTCTACGGCTCCGTCTCCGGCCGCGATATCGCGGACGCGACGAAGGACGCCGGCCTCACCATCACCCGCGACCAGGTGATCCTGGAGCAGCCGATTAAGACGCTGGGCCTGACCACCGTCCGCATCGCGCTGCACCCGGAGGTCTCCATCCCGGTGATCGTGAACGTCGCCCGCTCCCCGGAAGAGGCCGAGAAGCAGGCACGTGGCGAGGACCTGCGCGCCGAGCAGGAAGCCGAAGAGGCCAGCCTCGAGGCCGAGCTGGCCGCCGAGCTCTCCGAGCTGGGCGCCGCCCGCGAATAGACTCGCGCGCAAGCGCGGATCGGGAATGGCCGCCCCTCGCCCGGGGCGGCCATTTGCGTTTCTGGCCAAATTTTAATCAGGTTTCGGTCGTCACGCTTTCGTGATTACGTGTCGTGCTAATTGCGCCCCCCGTTACAGAGGCAGAGCCTTCCCCTGAAGGAGGCCGAATCTTGCTTCTCGATTCCATCATCTCCCGCCTGATCCGCCACGGATCCCTGAAGGTCCGCTACCCGGACGGCACGAGCCGCGTGTTCAAGGGCCCCCAGCCCGGGCCTAGCGCGGCCGTCGCCTTCACCACCCCAGAGGTCGTCCGGCGCCTTCTCTGGAACCCAAACCTCGCCTTCGGCGAGGGTTACATGGATGGTGGCGTCGAGCCGATCGAAGGCTCGACCATCTATGACGTGCTGGATGTCATCATCCTGAACCTCGCCCAGGGCAGCACCCATCCGGCCATGAAGCTCGGTGCCGGGCTGCGCTGGGTTAGCCGGCGCTTGCTGGACCTGAACACCACCACACGCAGCCGCCGGAACGTCGCCCATCACTACGATCTGAACGGCACGCTCTATTCGCTCTTCCTCGATGCCGACCGCCAGTATTCCTGCGCCTATTTCCCCACGGGGAAGGAAACGCTGGAAGAGGCACAGGCCCTTAAGAAGCGCCACCTTGCTTCAAAGCTGAAGCTGGACCGGCCGGATCTGGAGGTGCTCGACATCGGCTCCGGCTGGGGCGGCCTCGCCATCACCCTGGCCAAGGAATATGGCGCCCGCGTCACCGGCCTGACCCTGTCTGAGGAGCAGCTCGCCGAAGCCCGTGCCCGTGCCGAGTCGGCCGGTCTCTCGGACCGCGTAAAGTTCGAACTGATGGACTACCGGGCCTGGAAGCGCCCGATGGATCGGGTCATCTCGGTCGGCATGTTCGAGCATGTGGGCATCAATCACTACACCGCCTTCTTCCGCACCGTGAAAGGCGCGCTGAAGGAAGACGGGGTGGCCCTGATCCACGCGATCGGCCAATCCGAAGGACCCGCCACGACCAATCCCTGGATGACCAAATACATCTTCCCCGGTGGGTATTCCCCTGCCGTATCGGAGGTGATCCCGGCGATCGAGAAGGCCGGGCTCTGGATGACCGATCTGGAAATCCTACGCCTGCACTACGCCATGACCCTGCGGCACTGGCGGGAGCGCTTCGCGGCCAACCGCAATGCCATCAAGTCGCTCTATGACGAGCGCTTCTGCCGGATGTTCGAATTCTACCTGGCATGCTCGGAACTCGCCTTCCGCCGATGGGGCCATATGAACTGGCAGGTCCAGCTCACCCGCAAGCTGGATACCCTGCCCCTGACCCGCGACTACATGATCGATGCGGAACGAGCGGCAGCTTATCCACATGATCCACCGCCATCCACAGCACTCCGGGAGAAGGTGGAGCAGGACGTGGAGCGCGCCGGGGGCTAAACTGCCCTCATGAACGCCTTCGACGCGATGCTCCCGCCAGGGGCGGAGCCAGCCGGCAACGGCGTGCTCGGCCTTTCCCAGCGCCTGCCCCCCTCGAATATCGAGGCAGAGCAGGCGCTGCTCGGCGCGCTCCTGGCCAACAACAAGGCCTATGAGCGCGTCTCCGAGTTCCTCGCATCGGAACACTTCGCGGATCCGATCCACGGCCGGATCTATCATTCGATCCAGCGGCGCATCGAGGCCGGCCAGTTGGCCGATGTCGTCACCCTGCGCGCGGAATTCGAGCATTCCGGCGTGCTCGATGAGGTGGGCGGCCCGGCCTATCTGACGCAGCTCCTCACGGCCATGGTCGGCATCATCAATGCCGGCGAATATGGCCGGGTCGTCTATGACTGCTACCTGCGCCGCCAGCTCGTGGATCTCGGCGAGGAGGTGGTGAACCGCGCCTTCGGGGCGGAGCCGGAGCTGGACGGCAAGGCCCAGCTGGAAGCCGCCGAGCAGGCCCTGTTCAATCTGGCCACCGACGGCACCACCGAAGGCGGAATGGTCAGCTTCGAGAAGGCACTGACCGCGGCGGTGGAGCTGGCTGAGCGCGCCTTCAGCACCCCGGGCGGCGTCTCCGGCCTTTCCACCGGGCTTCGGGACGTGGACAGCAAGCTCGGCGGCCTGCACCCGTCGGACCTTCTGATTCTTGCCGGCCGCCCCGCCATGGGTAAGACCGCGCTCGCGGTGAAAATCGGATTCGGCGCCGCCAAGGCGGTGATTCGGGAAGCGCAGGAGAAGGATCCGAACGCGGTCGTCCGCGGCGGTGTCGCCATCTTCTCCCTTGAAATGAGCGCCGACCAGCTCGCCACCCGTATTCTCTCGGAGCAGTCACGTGTTTCGGGCGACCGCATCCGCCGCGGGGACATCGCCCAGCGAGACTTCGACAAATTCGTGGAAGTGAGCCGCGAACTGGCGAGCCTGCCGCTCTACATCGACGATACCCCGGCCATCACCATCTCAGCGCTGCGCACCCGCTGCCGCCGGCTGATGCGGACCAAGGGGCTGAGCCTCATCATCGTGGACTATCTCCAGCTGATGCGCCCCGCCGCGGGCACCCGGCCCGAGAACCGCGTGCAGGAAATCAGCCAGATCACCCAGGGCCTCAAGGCCATCGCCAAGGAACTCTCGGTTCCCGTCATCGCCCTCTCCCAGCTCTCCCGCCAGGTGGAAAGTCGCGAGGATAAGCGGCCGCAGCTCGCCGACCTTCGTGAATCCGGATCGATCGAGCAGGACGCCGACGTGGTGATGTTCGTCTATCGCGACGAATATTACCTGGCCCAGCGCATGCCGAAGGAACTGAACTTCGACAACCAGGAGAAGTACACCGAGGCGCTGGACAAATGGCAGAAGGACATGGAGCAGGCCCATAACAAGGCCGAGCTGATCGTCGCCAAGCAGCGCCACGGCCCCACCGGCACAATCCGGCTGTTCTTCGAGGGTGAGTTCACCCGGTTCGGCGACCTCGACCAGACGCACGACCAAGACAGTTATGAATGAGACGTCTGGCGTCCTGACGGTTGATCTCGACGCCATCACTGCCAACTGGGCCGCCCTCCGAGCCCGCCACGCCGAGCTGGGGGGGCGGGATACAGGGGCGGCGGTCAAGGCCGATGCCTATGGGCTGGGCGCCGCCCGGGTCGCACCGGCCCTGGCCAGTGCCGGTTGCCGGCACTTCTTCGTCGCCCATCTGGCAGAGGGTATGGAGGTCCGGGCCGCCATCGGCCCTGGCCCCATGGTGGCCGTGCTGAACGGCTTCCGTCCCGGACAGGACGAAGACGCCGCCCTCACCCCCGTGCTCAACTCGCCTGGCGACGTCGCGGCCTGGTCTGGCACGGGGCGCGACGCCATCCTGCATATCGACACCGGCATGGCCCGCCTCGGCCTTTCCCCGGATGAGCTGACCCGCCTGGCTGACGACCTCTCGCCGTTGCGGGGCATCCATCTTCTCTATGTCATGACCCACCTGGCCTGCGCGGATGAGCCCGGCCACCCGCTGAATGCCGAACAGGCCGCCCGCTTCGGCGCCGCCCGCCGGCGCCTTCCGGCCACCCCCGCCTCCTTCGCCAATTCATCCGGCCTCTTCCTCGGGCGTGACTTCGCCTCCGACCTCGCCCGGCCCGGCTGCGCCATCTATGGCCTGAACCCGGCCCCCGGCCGCCCAAACCCCATGCGCCCCACGATCCGGCTGGCCGCCCCTGTGCTTCAGGTCAGGGAGATTCCGGCCGGCACGCCTGTCGGCTATGGCGCCACCTGGGTCGCCCAGCGCCCCTCCCGGATCGCAACCGTTGCCGCGGGCTATGCAGATGGCTATCTGAGGTCTCTCTCCGGCCGCGCCGTGGCCCGTCACCACTCGCAGGACGTTCCCCTGGTCGGCCGGATATCCATGGATCTCATCACCTTCGACGTGACCGACCATCCCGCCATTGCCGCCGGCTCGATGATCGAGCTGATCGGCCCCGGCAACTCCGCGGACGATCTGGCCGCCTGGGCAGGCACGATCGGCTATGAAATCCTGACCTCCCTGGGGGCCCGCTATCGCCGCGCCTATGTGAAGGCCGCGTGACCACCGCCTCGCTTGCCCTGAAGCCCCTGGACTGGGTGGCGGCCCTTGGCCGTGCCGCCATCTCGCTATGCCGCGCCACGGGCGCCATTGCCCTCTTCGCGCTGGAGGGGCTGAGCCACCTCGTCCGCCCGCCCTTCCACTTCCGTCTTTTCCTCCGCGCCTTCCTGGAGATCGCCTATTTCTCGCTGCCCGTTGTGGGGCTGACGGCGGTCTTCACGGGCATGGTGCTGGCGCTGCAATCCTATTCCGGCTTCTCCCGTTTCGGGGCGGAAGGGGCGGTGGCGAATGTGGTCGTTCTTTCCATAACCCGGGAACTTGGCCCCGTCCTGGCCGGGCTGATGGTCTCAGGCCGCATCGGCGCCGCCTTCGCCGCCGAAATCGGGACCATGCGCGTCACCGACCAGATCGACGCCCTCACCACCCTCTCCACCGACCCGATGAAATATCTGGTCACCCCGCGCCTGCTGGCCGCCATCCTGGCCATGCCGCTCCTGGTGCTGGTGGCGGATGTGCTGGGCGTCATGGGCGGCTACCTGATCGGTACCCTGAAGCTGGGCTTTTCCAGCGCCGGCTATCTCCAATCCACGCTCAACTTCCTGCAATGGATGGACGTGGTCAGCGGCCTGGCGAAGGCGGCGGTCTTCGGCTTCATCGTGGCCCTGATGGGCACCTGGTGCGGCTACACCTCCCGCGGTGGCGCGCAGGGCGTCGGCTCGGCCACCACAATGGCCGTGGTTGCTTCCTCTATTCTTATTCTCGCCCTCGACTACGTGCTGACCGAAGCGTTCTTCGCCCGATGATCGCATCCGGCCCTGAATCGGGGGGCGGCGCATGACGCCCAAGATCCGCCTGCGCGGCCTGAGAAAGTCCTTCGGCCCCAAGATGGTGCTGGACGGCGTGGACCTCGACATCATGCCCGGCCGGTCCATGGTGATCCTCGGCGGCTCCGGCTCCGGCAAATCCGTCACCGTCAAATGCATTCTCGGCCTCATCCAGCCCGATGCCGGGCTGATCGAGATCGACGGCCGCAACCTGCTGGCCATGTCCGCGCGGGAGCGCGAGGCGGTGCTCGACCGCACCGGCATGCTCTTCCAGAACGGCGCCCTCTTCGACAGCCTCCCGGTCTGGGAGAATGTCTGCTTCAAGCTCCTGGCCCAGAACCGCATCAGCAGGGCGAAGGCGCGTGACAAGGCCGCCGAGGCCCTGGCCGCCGTGGGTCTGGACGCCAGCGTCGGTGATCTTCCCCCCTCCGAACTGTCGGGCGGCATGCAAAAGCGCGTTGCCCTGGCCCGCGCCATTGCTGCCGAACCCGAGATCATCTTCTTCGACGAGCCCACCACGGGCCTCGACCCCATCATGGGCGCGGTGATCGATGGGCTGATCGTGGACTGTGTCCGCCGCCTCGGCGCCACGGCCGTGACCATCACCCATGACATGGCCAGCGCCCGCCGCATCGGGGATGACGCGGCCATGATCCATAAGGGAAAGATTGTCTGGACCGGCCCCGCCGCGACGCTGGGCGAAACCGGCAACGCCATGGTGGATCAGTTCGCGCATGGCGATCGCGAAGGACCGATCGCTATGGAGTTGCGGCGCTAGAGCGCCTCCAGTTTGATCGGCCGCGTTGCCTGAGTTGGCGAGGTCGTTGCAGCACTCATCGGGCATGCAGGTTTCGATCAGCCGCCCGATCATGCGCCTGAGGGTCTCCGAGGTACGGACCGCGGTTTTTCGAAGCAGCGCCTTCGGCCTGCAAAGATTTGGCCTAGAGCATCTTCCGTAGCGTGCCGTCGCGGCGGATGAACTGGTGCCACAATGCCCCGGCGACGTGCAGGACGATCATGCCGATCAGACTCCATGCCATCAGGCGGTGGATGAGGGTAAGGGTCTCGGCCAGCGGCACGTTCTTTCCGACCGGGTCTGGCAGCGGAATCAGGCCGAACCAGCTGAATGGAAAGCCCCAGGCATTCGTAGCAACGAAGCCGACCACCGGCATGCTCAGCAGCCAGACATAAAAGGCGGTGTGGTTGGCGCGCGCAGCAAAGGCCAATGCGCGGGGCAGGTCGGCAGGAAGAGGTGGGGGCGGATGGCCGAGGCGCCAGGCGAGGCGCGCGAGGGTCACGGCCCAGATCGTCACGCCGATGCTCTCATGGATGTTGTAGAGGGCGAGCTTGAATGCCTCGTCATCCGGCCGGGCATGGGCGATCCAGAGACCAAAGCTGGCGGCCGTGAGCACCAGCGCCACGGTGGCCCAATGGAAAGCACGCGATACCGCACCGTAGCGAAGCGGTGGCTCTCGCTCTGCCTGGGCCCTTCCGATGCGTCCAGAGCTTCCACCCATGATCATCGCTACCTCCCTCGGGCGGGCTCTGCCCATGCGGTTGGAAGGTAACCCAGCCCTTCCCTTTGACGCATCACGGACGGCAAAGCTCCGTCCGCGCGGCTCGCAGGAATCCCGCGACTTCAAACATCACGGCAACGATTTAGTTCTTGGCTGTTGAGCCAGGGGCCGGAAGGCACTGGGCCATGCGCGCCAGCATCCGCTTCGAACCGGTCAGGTCCAATGGCAGGGCGATCCAGCCCGCCCCCGGATGCAGCACGAGAAGGGTGATGCCGCCGCTAGAATTGGGCTGAACGGCCCACTGCATGTGCTCATGCACAAGCGCCTGGATGCCACCCCCTGGCTCAGGCGGCGCATGGGCCGGAACCATCCCCGCCCTCAGGCCGATCAGCGCCCGGATCAACCCATCCACGGCCTTGGTCGTCAGGATGAAAGGCTCGGTCAGGGCGGGGGTGACCAGCAACCCTGTCCCGTTATTCACCACATTTAAGTCGATCGGCCTCGAAGGCTTCTCGTTCACCCTGCTCTCCAAATCCTCCGAGCAGGGTTACACCATGGCTGCGGCCCCTCCGACAGCAACACTCTTTACTTCCGGCCGCCCCTTTACTTTCGACCGTGCTTTTCCTCGCCCGTGATGCCCGGCTGATGCCTGTCCATCCGCGGCGGCGCCCCCATATCTCCGATGAAATGAACGGCCCACCGCCTGCCCTGCTCGACATCGCCCGGATCTATCTGGAACCCGCCGTGGAGACCTATGCGCGCGGACGGGAGATCCTCGCCCGCTTTCCAGGGGCCGAGCGCGTGCCGGTCGCCTCCCACTGGCGCATCCCGGAACTTCGGGAGGGTGACCCGGGGGACTATCTGCGTGCCAAGCGGCAATCCCTGGTGCTCGGCGTGAAGAAGGGCCTCGCCTTTCGCCCGAACGGCCGCAGCGCGGATTTCATCGCGCCCTCATCCTCCAATGGCTGCGCCATGGCCTGTGCCTATTGCTATGTCGCCCGCCACAAGGGTCACGCAAACCCCATCAGCGTCTTCGTCAATATCGAGGACATGACAGCAGCCATCGCCCGCCACGCTGCCCGCCAGGGCGCCAAGCCTGAGCCGAACCAGGTGGACCCGCACGACTGGGTCTATGACCTCGGCGAGAACGGCGATCTCTCAGTGGATGCGCTGATCTCTGACAATGTCCGCGACCTCGTCGCCCTGTTCCGCACCCTGCCCAATGCCAAGGGCAGTTTCGCGACGAAATGGGTGAACCCCGACCTGCTGGATTATGACCCGAGGGGCCGCACGCGCATCCGCATCTCCCTGATGCCGCCCGCCATGGCAAAGTTGCTGGATGTCCGCACCTCCCCCGTGGCGGAGCGCATCGCCGCGATCCCCGAACTGCACCGCGCCGGCTATGAGGTGCATCTGAACTTCTCCCCCGTTGTCTTGCGGGAGGGATGGGAAGCGGAATGGGGCGAGCTCTTCGCCGAACTTGACGACGTGCTGCCCACCGCCGTGAAGGACCAGCTCGCAGCCGAGATCATTATGCTGACCCACAATCAGGGCCTGCATGAGGTCAATCTCGCCTGGCACCCGAAGGCGGAGGAGCTGCTCTGGCGCCCCGATATCCAGGAGGAGAAGGTTTCCGAGGCAGGCGGCGTGAATCTGCGCTACCGCACGGGCTGGAAGGGCCGCTGGCTCCAGCGCTTCAAGGAGCTGCTGGCCGCCCGCATGCCCTATTGCCGGGTACGCTATGCCTTCTGACGCCGTGCTGGAGACACCGGTCCGCCCGCACCCGCTCTGGAAGCCGAAGCGGCTCCTGATCACCCCTTCTGCTCTCTCCTGGCCCCAGGGCGAGGCCATGGCCGAACGCGCCGCCGCGCTTGGCACCGAGATCGTTCGGTTGAAGGCCGACCGCCTGACCGGCCTTCCCGACAATTACCGCGATGCCAAGACCACCATGGCCGTGGTGGTCGCCTCCCCCAGCCGCCGCAAGCCGCAGCCCATTCCACCCAGCGCGGATTGGCGCTTCGACCTGGCTGAGGGCTGCCCGGCCCATTGCTCCTACTGCTATCTCGCGGGCTCCCTGGCCGGCCCGCCCATCATCCGCGCCTATGCCAACCTGCCGGAGATCCTGGCCGCCTTGCCGCCCCTGCTTGGCCAGGGCCAGGTCACGTCGCGCAATGCCGCCCCGCCAGATGGGCAGCCAGCACAGCGGCGGCAAAGAACGGGAAGGTCTCGGCGAAATTCTTCCAGGCGCGTGTCAGCCGCCCCGCAAGGCCGCTCGGCTCCGCCTGCGGGGCATCCCGCGCACCCGTCGCCCATTGCAGCCCACCAGGCCGCTGCCGGGTCGTCGTCGCTGCGGCGAGCACGATTTGCACGAGGCCCAGCACCACGCTCCAGGCCAGCCAGCGAAGTTCCGGGGTCATCGCGCGCCTCATTATGTTTCTTGCCGGCAACGCAATCACAACTGGCCGGTCCTCGGGAAGCCCCCCGGTATCCGCACCCGCAGGGGCATGAAGCGCCATGCAGCATGAAAGGCGGGAAGCGCGCCCCGAGCGGCTTGCGATGCGAGACCCCGAAGCCTACTCGGACCTGAGGGGGACACTTGCCAGTTGCCCCGCTTTACCAGGCCCGGAGGAACGCCAACTCGTGCCGATCAGATCCCGCATTGCCCTGCCGCTCACCCTCAGGCGGACGCGCAAGCTGCGGGTCGCGACCGGCCGCTGGCGGAACGCGGCCCTGTTCGTGCTGGGCGGCATCGTGGTTGGCGCGGCGGCCGTCGGCATCGCCATCGCGGCGGATCACGCAAGCCACTTGTTCGAGTCCCTGGTCACCCATTCTCCGCTCGTCGCCTTGGTGCTCACACCGCTGGGCTTCGCGGCATCCAGTTGGATTGCCCGAAGCTGGTTCCCGAATTCCGGAGGCAGCGGCATCCCGCAGGCCATCGCCGCGCGCCATCTCCACGGCCTGGCGGCGCGGGAACGCTTGGTGTCGCTGCGCATCGCCCTGGGCAAGGCGCTGCTGCTCGTTCTCGGCCTTCTCTGCGGCGCCTCGATCGGGCGAGAGGGCCCGACCGTTCAGGTGGGCGCATCCATCATGTTTGCCGTTGGCCGCCTCTCGCCCCGGCGCCAGCCCGGGCTGATCCTGGCCGGGGCAAGCGCCGGCGTGGCAGCCGCCTTCAATACGCCCCTTGCCGGCATCGTCTTCGGGATTGAGGAGATGAGCCGCTCCTTCGAAACACGGACCAGCGCGATTATTATCGGCGCCGTCATCGCAGCCGGCCTCACCTCGCTCGTGCTGCAGGGCGACTACACCTATTTCGGCACCACGGGCGCGGTGCTGGGCGGCTCCATCCAGGGTTGGCTGGCCGTCCCGATCCTTGGCGTGGTCGGCGGGCTGCTCGGTGGCGGCTTCAGCCGCATCATGATCCTGTTCGGCAGCGGCCTGCCGGGCCGGCTGGGCACGGCGATCAAGGGCCATCCCATCCTGTTCGCCACGGCCTGCGGGCTGGCGGTCGCTCTTTGCGGCCTGTTCTCGGGCGGCACCATCTACGGCACGGGCTACGCCCAGGCGCACGCCCTCGTGCAGGGCGAAGGCGAGGTTCCCGGCAGCTTCGGCCTGCTCAAGCTGGTCGCGACGATCGTCTCCTCGGTCAGCGGCATCCCCGGCGGCATCTTCGCCCCCTCGCTCTCGGTGGGCGCCGGCCTGGGCGCGAATATGGCGGCGCTTATGCCTGGCGCACCGGCCCAGGCGCTCGTCGTGCTGGGGATGGTGGCCTACTTCTCCGGCGTGGTGCAGGCGCCCATCACCGCCTTCGTCATCGTCGCGGAGATGACGGACAACCACGGGCTCGTCGTGCCGCTGATGCTGGCTTCCCTCATCGGCTTCGCGACATCCCGGCTGGTCTGCCCGGAGGGAGTCTATCACGCGCTGGCCCGCAACTTCGTGGCGGCGGAAAAGGCCCGCCTGCCCAGGACGGCCGAGCCCTCCGCCTGATCATGGCGCCCTGACCGCCCCCGCGCGGCGTCGCCCCTTCTAACTGGGTCCGCCCCGCGCTACATCCGACATGTCCACGTTTCGTTCCTGATCGGGCCTCCCTTGGCGAAACCCACCCACCGCTTCGTCTGCCAATCCTGCGGCACCGTCCACCCGAAGTGGCAGGGCAAGTGCGAGGGCTGCGGCGATTGGAACACCTTATCCGAGGAGGTGGTGGAAGCCCGCGCCCCTGGCCCGGCCAAGACCGCCGCGGTTGGCGGCCGCAAGGTGGAGTTCGTCGCCCTCAAGGGCCGGGCCGCCCCCCCGCCCCGCACCCGCACCGGCATCGAGGAGTTGGACCGGGTGCTGGGCGGCGGCTTCGTCCCGGGTTCGGTCGTGCTGGTCGGCGGCGATCCCGGCATCGGCAAGTCCACCATCCTGCTCCAGGCTGCCGCCCGCGTGGCCGAATCGGGCAAGCGCACCCTCTATGTGTCGGGTGAGGAGGCCATCGAGCAGGTCCGCCTCCGCGCATTGCGCCTCGGCGTCTCCGGCGCCCCGCTCGGCCTCGCCGCCGCCACCTCGCTGCGCGACATCCTTGCCAGCCTAGAGGAGGAGCGTGACGCTGGGCTGGTGATCATGGACTCCATCCAGACCGTCTGGCTGGACAGCCTCGATTCCGCCCCCGGCACCGTCAGCCAGGTCCGCGCCTGTGCCGCAGAGCTGGGCAGGCTCGCCAAGTCCAAGGGCTTTGCCCTCGTTCTGGTTGGCCATGTCACCAAGGAAGGCACCCTCGCCGGCCCCCGCGTGCTGGAGCACATGGTGGACGCCACCCTCTATTTCGAAGGGGATCGCGGCCACCAGTTCCGCATCATGCGCGCCACCAAGAACCGCTTCGGCGCGACCGACGAGATCGGCGTCTTCGAAATGACGGAGACCGGCCTCGCCGAGGTGTCCAACCCCTCCGCCCTTTTCCTCGCGGAGCGCCGCGGCAATGTCTCGGGCTCGGCGGTTTTCGCGGGGCTGGAGGGCACGCGCCCCGTGCTGGTGGAGGTTCAGGCCCTTCTCTCCCCCTCCGCCGGCGGCAGCCCGCGGCGGCAGGTGGTGGGCTGGGATTCCGGCCGCCTTGCCATGCTGCTGGCCGTGCTGGAGAGCCGCTGCCGCATGACGCTGGGCATGAACGATGTCTATCTGAACATCGCCGGTGGCCTGCGAATCAACGAACCGGCCGCCGACCTTGCCGTGGCCGCCGCCCTGGTCAGCGCCGCCACGGACCGCCCGTGCGCACCCGACATGGTCTTCTTCGGGGAAGTCGGCCTGTCCGGTGAAATCCGCCAGGTCGCCCAGACCGAACTCCGCCTGCGGGAGGCCGCCAAGCTCGGCTTCTCCGCCGCCACCCTGCCCCGCCGCGTCGCCCGCGGCGGCCGCGCGCTATCGGCGCCGGACGGGCTGCGTCTGAGCGAGATCGGACACCTCGCCGACCTCGTGGCGCCCTTCGCCGCGGGGTCGCGGCCCAGGCCGGCGCAAAAGCCGAAGGCGAAACCGGAAGAGGTTGAGGCGGAGTGAGGGTGGCCCCTGGCTGAGCCTTTGCCTTTCCCGGAGTCCGCCTACTCTCCCAGCCCCGCGCTCAGCTCCAGCGCCTGTCGCTCGAAAAGCCGCCGGTAGAGCCCGCCGGGACGAGCCACCAGCGTGTCGTGCCGTCCTTCCTCCACCACAGCCCCACGCTGGAAGACGAGGATCCGGTCCATTGCCCTCACGGTGGAAAGGCGGTGGGCGATGACGATGGAAGTCCGGCCTTTCAGCAGACGGCCCATGGCCTCCTGGATCGCGGCCTCGCTCTCTGAATCGAGGGCGGAGGTGGCTTCGTCCAGGATGAGAATGGGGGCGTCGGCCAGGAAGGCCCGTGCCAGGGCCACGCGCTGACGCTCTCCGCCCGAGAGCTTCACCCCCCGTTCCCCCACCAGCGTGGCGTAGCCGCGCGGCAGGCGCTGGATGAAATCATCCGCATTGGCCAGGGCGGCGGCGCGGCGGATTTCCTCCATGGTCGCGCCGGGGCGGGCATAGGCGATGTTCTCGGCGAGCGACCGGTGGAACAGCACCGGCTCCTGCTGAACGATGGCAATGTTCGCCCGCAGCGAAGCCTGGGTGGCCGCGCGCACATCCTGCCCGTCGATGGCCACGCGCCCCTCGGTCACGTCATGCAGGCGCTGGATAAGCTTCACCAGCGTCGTCTTGCCTGAACCCGAGGGCCCCACCAGCCCGACGCTCTCCCCTGCCCGGATCCGGATGTTCAGGTCATGGTAAAGCGGCGTGGAATGCCCGCCATAGCGGAAGGTGACGTGCTCGAAGGCGATCTCCCCACGGGTGATCGCGATGGGGCGGGCATCGGGCCGGTCCTCCACCCCCAGCGGGGTATCGTGCAGGGCGACCAGCTCCTCCATCTCGTTCACGCTGCGCTGGAGGTTGCTGATGTGATGGCCAACATCCCGCAGATAGCCCTGCACGGTGAAGAACATGGTCAGCACCGTGGCCAGGTCGCCCGCGCTCGCCCGGTCTCGCCACCACAGCCAGAGCGCGGCGCCGATGATGGTGACGCGGAGCGCCAGCATGGTCAGGGTCTGCACGGCATCCGAAGCCGTGCCCCGCCGCCAGGTGCGGGCCGTGCGGCGGCTCCATTTCGCGGCAATGCCGCTAAGCCGCGCATCCTCCCGCGCCTCGGCGCCAAAGGCCTTCACCACGGCATTGGCGCCGATGGCATCCGCCATGGCCCCACCCAGCCTCGTATCCCAGGCATTGGAGAGGCGAGCGGCGGGCGCCACCAGCCGCAGCGAAAGGGTGACGGTCAGCACCACGTAGAGGATGCCCCCCACCGCCACCAGCGCCCCCATCAGCGGCCATCGCCAGCCCAGCAACAGCGTGGCCCCCAGCAGCACGAGGGCGGAGGGCAGCAGGGCGATGAAGATCGTGTCGTCCAGCAGGTCGATCGCCCACATGCCCCGGCTGATCCGGCGCACGGTGGAGCCGGCGAAGCTGTTGGCATGCCAGTCCGAGGAGAAGCGCTGAACGCGGTGGAAGGCCTCGGCCGCCGTAGCGGACATGATCCGCAAGGTCAGGCCAATGATGGCCATGAAGGCGCCGGCCCGCAGGCCCATCACCGACAGGCCGAGCAGCGCCAGCACGCCCAGCGACCGGAGGGACTCGGCCAGGGCCGCCTCGCGCCCGATCTCCCCGGCACGGGTGATCGCGTCGACGATCCGGCCCGCGAAGATCGGCACCAGCAGGTCGGCCATGGTGGCCAGCGCCATGCCGCCGGTGGTCGCGGCCAGCAGGGCGGGATGGCGGCGCCAGTGCCGCCAGAGGAAGAGAAGGACGGCGCGGAACGGCTCTGCGCGTTTTTTATCGGCAGTCACGAACGCATACCGCCCGTGATGCGGGCGGCCCTTGGTGAAGGGACAAGGCCGCCATGGGCGGCGGTCCCTGAAGGTTGGAAAGACTGGAGGAAGGGTCGGCGGCGGGCGCCGCGGCCGACCTAGCGGCTATCGCCGGGCGGCAGGCCCGGCTGGCCGCCCAGCAAAACGGCCGCCTGCGGATGACGCGGATCAGTCATGGCGGCCCTCCTGCTCCGGGAATGTAACGGCGCACCATAGGAACATTCCTGAACCAGCGGCAATTCACGTTCCGGAGGCCTGGGCCGGTGACACGGAGGCCACTCCATGGCCCCGCCACATGCCTCCCCCGCAACGGCCGGGGCCACCGAAGCGTGACGCCGCGCCGCACCATCGCTATACCCCGGCACCGATGACCTGGGTCGATGCTGTCTTCCTTGCGCTGATCGCCGTCTCGGGCGTCATCGGCTACATGCGCGGCCTGGTCCGGGAGGTGCTGGGCGTCGGGGCCTGGGCCGGGGCCCTGTTCTTCGCCTTCTACATGCTGAATGGCACGCGCGGCCTCTTCGCCAACATGTTTCCCCAGGAATGGATGGCCGATATTGCCGCCCTGGCCGCGGTCTTCATCGTCACCCTCATCATCCTGAAGATCGTCATCGCGCTGATCGCCCGTGCGGTGCGAAACTCCGTCCTGGGCGGCGTGGACCGTGCGCTGGGCATCGTCTTCGGCCTCGGGCGGGGTGTGATCGTGATCCTGGTTGCCTATATCGCAGCCGGAGCCTTCGTTCCGAACACGGATATCTGGCCGGAGCCGGTCCGCCAGGCCCGCAGCCTGCCCCTGATCGCCGACGGCGCCGCCTGGCTGAACGCACAGCTGCCCACCCAGTACCGCCCCCGACTGCCCGATCCCCCCTCGGGCCGGTCCCCCACCGCCGAGGAGCTGTTGCGCCCTCCCGCGCGCAACCGGATCTGATCCCCATGACCGAGCTCACCACCAACCCGTTCGATGATGCGGACGACGCGTTCCACGAGGAATGCGGCGTCTTTGGCGTCTGGAACTCCCCGGATGCGGCCGCCCTCACCGCTCTCGGCCTGCACGCCCTGCAGCACCGCGGCCAGGAAGCCTCGGGCATCGTTGCCCTTGGCGAGAAGGGCTTCCGCAGCCACAAGGGCCTGGGATTGGTGGGCGACATCTTCGGCGATGCGCGCGTCATGGCGGGCCTGCCCGGCCGCGCCGCGGTCGGCCACAACCGCTACGCCACGGCGGGCGAGACGGCCCTGCGCAACGTCCAGCCCCTTTATGCCGACTTCGCCTTCGGCGGCTTCGCCGTGGCCCATAACGGCAACCTGACCAACGCCCTGGCACTCCGCCGGCAACTCGTCCGCCGCGGCTGCCTGTTCCAGTCCTCCACGGATTCCGAGGTCTTCGTCCACCTCATCGCCATTTCGCTCTACGCCACCGTGCTCGATCGGCTGATCGACGCGCTGAAGCAGGTGGACGGAGCCTACTCCCTCGTTGCCCTGCATGACGGCGCGCTGATCGGTGTGCGCGACCCGCTGGGCGTTCGCCCCCTCGTTCTCGGCCGCCTGGGCGACGACGCAAACCCCTCCTGGGTTCTGGCCAGCGAGACCTGCGCCCTGGACATCGTCGGCGCCGATTTCGTGCGCGACGTGGAACCGGGCGAAATCGTCATCATCGACAATGACGGCGTCCGCAGCGTGAAGCCCTTCGCCCACACCTCCAGCCGCTTCTGCATCTTCGAATATATCTACTTCGCCCGCCCGGACTCCGTCGTGGAGGGCACGCCCGTCTACGAGACCCGCAAGCGCATCGGCCAGGAACTGGCGCGGGAGAGCGGCGTGGAGGCCGATGTGGTCGTCCCCGTGCCGGATTCCGGCGTCCCCTCCGCCATGGGCTATGCCGCCGAGGCCGGCATCCCCTTCGAGCTGGGGATCATCCGCAACCACTATGTCGGCCGCACCTTCATCGAGCCGACGGACAGCATCCGCCACCTGGGCGTGAAGCTGAAGCATTCGGCCAACCGCGCCATGCTCCAGGGCAAGCGCGTGATCCTGGTGGACGACTCCATCGTCCGCGGCACCACCAGCAAGAAGATTGTGGAGATGGTCCGCGCGGCCGGCGCCAAGGAGGTGCATATGCGCATCTCCTCCCCGCCCACGACCCATTCCTGCTTCTATGGCATCGACACGCCAGAGCGGGACAAGCTGCTGGCCGCCAAGCACGACGTGGAGGAAATGGCGCGCATCATCGGCGCCGACAGCCTCGCCTTCATCTCGCTGGACGGGCTCTACCGCGCCCTCGGCCGCAAGGGTCGCGATGCCAAGGATCCGGGCTACTGCGACGCCTGCTTCACCGGCGATTACGCCATCCCGCTGACCGACCTTGTCGGCCATGACGAGCGCGCGCCCGCCCTGCTGGCGCTCAACGGCGTATGAGCGCGCCTCTCAAGGGCCGCGTCGCCCTTATCACCGGCGCCTCCCGCGGGATCGGCGCCGCCACGGCCGTGGAGCTGGCCCGGCTCGGCGCCCATTGCGTGATCACCGGCCGCAGCCAGGGCGGGTTGGAGGAAACGGATGACGCCATCCGCGCCCTCGGCGGTGCCGCCACCCTGCTGCCCTTCGATTTCATCAAGGATGGCGACAAGCTCGACCCGCTTGGCCCGTCGATCGTCGAGCGCTTCGGCCGCCTGGACATTCTCGTCCATGCCGCGGGCCTGCTCGGCACCCTCACCCCGGTCGCGCATATCACGCCGAAGGATTGGTCCGAGGTGGTGGCGGTGAACCTCACCGCCGCCTGGCGCCTGATCCGCACGCTGGACCCGCCGCTGCGCGCCTCCGATTCCGGTCGCGCCGTGATCCTGACCACCGACCGCGCGCGGAACCCCAAGGCCTATTGGGGCGCCTATGGCGCCACAAAGGCCGGGCTGGAGCATCTCGTCACGACCTGGGCGGCGGAGGTGGCGCATACGCCGCTCCGCGTGAATCTCTATGACCCCGGCCCGGTGAACACCCGCCTGCGTTCCACCGCCATGCCGGGCGAGGATCCGATGAGCATCGCCCAACCAGCCGATGTGGCTCCCCGTATCGCGGCGCTCTGCCTTCCGGAGGAAGCGCGCAGCGGCGCCATCGTCCAGGCTGCCTGAGCGCATGGCGGTCCTCGTCACTGGCGCGAGCGGCTTCGTCGCCCTGAATGTCGTCGAAGCCCTCCTTGCCCGTGGGGAGGAGGTGGTCGCCCTCGACACCCGCCCCCTACCGCCCAGGGCCGAGACCGCCTTCGCCACCCTCCCCGGCCGCCTGCACAGCCTGATGGGCGACATCACCCGTGCCGCCGATCTGGATGCGGCCTTCGCCCGCGCGCCCATCCGCGCCATGCTGCACACCGCCGCCGTCACGGCCGGGCCAGAGCGCGAGCGGACCGATCCCGGCACGGTGGTCGCTGTGAATATCGGAGGCGCCGTCGCGGCCTTCCAGGCGGCCCGCCGCCACGGCACGGCGCGCCTGGTCGCCCCCTCCTCCGTCGCCGCCTATGGCTGGCCCGATCCGGCTCCTGACCTGATGCGCGAGGACGATCCGGCCCGCCCGCTCGCCCTCTATGGCATCACCAAACTGGCGGCCGAGCAGGCGCTGCAGCGCCTCGCCGGGTTGGAGGGCCTCTCTGTTGCGACCCCGCGCCTGGGCGCGGTCTATGGCCGTTGGGAACACCCGACGGGCCTGCGCGACACGCTCTCTGCCCCCTATGACATCACCCGCCAGGCCCTTGCGGGGGAGATGGTGCTTCTCCGCAATCCGACGCGTGGCGACCAGGTTCATGCCACCGATGTCGCCGCCGGGCTGATCGCCCTGCTGGACACACCCTCGGCCACCGGCACCTTCAATATCGGCAGCGGCGAGGCGACTGGCCCCGACGATTATTGCGCCGCCCTTGCCCGGCACCGCCCAGGCTTCGCCTGGCGTATCACGGCGGAGGGCGAAGCCGAGACCATCCCGTCGCGCTACGCCGTCAGCCGCCCGGCCCTTTCCCTGGCCCGGATGGAGCAGGCCACGGGCTGGCGGCCGCGGATCGGGCTGGAGGAGGGTGCGGCGCTCACCCTGGCCTGGATGCGCGGGTAGCACTCCGCTCACGCGGCCGGCAGGATCTCCACGGCCTCCAGCGCCGCCCGGAAGCCCGGCTCACAGAACAGCCGCACCTCCACACCAGACAAATCTTCCGTCGCGATAAAGGGCAGCGACAGCACCCATCCCTCCGCCGGCACCGCCTCGGCCTGAACCGGGCGGGCGGCAAGGCGCGCCGCACCATTCCCTGCTGAGACATCCATGACCGCTGTTCCGCTCACCGGCGCACCCGCCCGGAAGCGCAGGCGCGCGATCCAGTGCCCTCGGGGAAGGGGCAGATAAGGGCCGTAAATCCCGGTCCCGCCCGCGCCTTCCAGAATGATCGCTCCATCGCGGCGCATTCCGATCTCGGTCCGAAGGCGCGGATCGGAGGCGGCGAGTTGCACGCCCATCTCCGTCCGCCGCCGGGCCTCCCAGACGGTGGCCCAGGCCGGGTCCGCGCAAGGAATCCGGCGGCCGTGCCAGCCGGTCCGCGCCAGGGCCTCGGCGAAGTAGTCCTCGCGGAAGCCCAGTTCCAGCCAGCCATTCTTCCGGATCGCCCAGAGCGAGTTGCCGTCGAGCCGAAGGCCCCAGGGTTGCGGGAAGTCTCCCGTGATCGGCTCACCGCCGAAGAAGAGGCGGCCGCCCGCCGCCACCGCGCCCTGCAAGGCCCGCAGCAGGCGAAGGTGGTCGTCGCAATGGTGGAAGCACTCAAAGAAGATCACGGCGTCGAAGGCGCCGCGCATCCGCTCGGCCCAGAAGAAGTCGCTGTTCACCACCTCGATCGCGAGGCCCTCGCGCTGGGCGCGGCGGCGGATCAGTTCGCAGAAGCGCGGCTCGATATCGACGCAGGTGACGCTATGCCCGAGCCGGGCCAACTCCAGTGTCGTGTTGCCCCAACCAGGCCCGAACTCCAGCACGCGCGAGCCCGGCGGAAGCGCCATCGCGCGCAGCAGGAAGCCAACCCCCATGAGGTGCTCGCCCGCGGTGGTTCCGCTGCCCGTGGAATAGGGGAAGGGCCGCCGCAGCGCCGCATCGACATCGAACGGCGTCACCTCATTCGCCACCTCATAGGTGCGGCCGGCGATCGCACGGTAGAGATGAAGCTGCGCGTCGCGGTATTCCGGAAGAAAGGGGTCCGCTGGAAGCCCCGCGGGCGGGTCCATGCGGAAGGTGCCGAAGACGGCGCGCATCGCGTCATCTGACACCGCCTCCGCCCGGTCGCACTCGGCAAGCGCCGCGTCCAGCTCGGCCAGGCTTCGTAGCACCCTCATGACCGGATCTTCTTCTCTCCAGGCCGCACCATGCCGTCCACGGAATACGTGCTGACGGCCTCAGACAGCGTCGCCGGAATCGGCGACGAGTCCCATGGCCACCCAGGGCTGGGTTTCCGAATTGGTTTCGCCCGACAGGACCGAGGTGCGGATCTCCAGCGCATCGCCACGGGGCCGCACCGAACGGGCGATCTGCGCGCGCACCACGTTCTCGAGCAATGCGATGCGATCCGCATGGCGCGCGAGAACCTGGCCCATGGCCGGATCAGGGGAGCGCCGCAGCGCCGCGAAGCCCCGGAGGGACAGGCCCACGGCATAGTTCCAGAAGCCCGAGGTCGTTGTCCGGCGCCCCTCCGGGTCCATCGCCTCCACGGCTAGGCCGTCTTGCTTCTTGGGGCCACCAAAATCCACCACCACGGTCGCTAGCCCGTAAGCGCCGAGCGCCCGGTCCACCGCCGCCGCGATACGCGGATCATCGAGCGCGGGCGCCGCGCGCACCAGGGCGAGCAGGGCCGCCGCGTGACAGTCGAGATAGGGCGCTTCCCCGACACCCATCGGGAACACCGAGACGGCCCCGCCGGCGATATCGACCATCGGCCGCTCGAAGGCGAGGAGCGCGTCCACCGCCCGGCGGAGGGCCGCGCGGTAGCGCGGTGCCCCGGTGGCCGCGAGCACGTCCACGAGGCCGAGGATCACGAAGGACAGCGGTCGGGAGAAGATGGCCCGCGGATCCGATTGCGCCGCGGCCAGCATGTTCACCTCATAGGCGTCCAGGAACTGGTCGTGCAGCGCGAGAGCCTCCTCCAGCGCCGGCCTGGCAAGGGGCCCGGCCGTGGCCAGCACGCGCGCCCGCCGCGCAAAAGCGGTGAGCTCAACGCCGTAGTCATAGGAAAGGGAGAGATCGAGAGGCTGTGTGGGCGCGATCGCCACCTCGGCGCCGACCACGACCGCATAATCCGCCACCCGGTCATAGAAGCCACCGGAGGTCAGGATTTTCGCCTCCTCGGCGACAAGCCGTGCTCCGCGGTGCTCGCCAGGAAAGGCGTGCTCTGCCGCCACCCAGTGCAGCAGCCCGCCTTCCCGCGAGACGACGCGCAGCGCGGACAGGCGCCCGGGCTCGCGAGGGACGGAGTGAACAGCAGGGGCAAAACCCCGCATGGCCCCATCCCGCGCAAGGGACCAGTAGGGCGCGCCGGGAATCTCATGCACCACCTGCCCGGGCTCGGCATGCGCGACGCGCAGCGGCGCCTTCCCCGGACGCTCGATGCGGACGGCGTCATAGCAGATGCCGAGATCGCCATGGCTCAGGTCGTCCGCCCCGACCGTCAGCACCACGTCCGACACAGTCACGGCAGGGTCGAGGTCGAGCGCCGCCTCGGCCCGGAACACCATGGACCGCCCGTCAAAGCGATAGGTCTGCACCAGCCGGCCCAGGCGCAGATGCACGCCCTGATGCTGGAAAGCCAGCTCACTGCAATGCGAGAGTTCCAGTGCGTGACCTCTGTGGAGGATCTTCCAGTCGGAGATCGCCTCCTCCAGATCGAGGGTCTGGACGATGCCGGCATGGGTGAAGCGCACATAATTGCCGGTCAGCGTCAGGTTGTTCGCCGTGCGCCCGTCATGGAAGCGCACACCCACCCTCACGATCCCGTTCGGAAGGTCGCAGGTGATGTCCATGAGGCTGTGCACGAAGCGCGCCCGTGCGCCGTCATTTTCCACCGCGTCCAACCGCGGCTGCCCGACCCGCCGATAGATGAACGGCCCGGCGCAAAGAGCGCGGAGGAAGCCGAACGCCGCCTCCACTGCCTCCGGATATGCCCGCCAGACCGGCGGCAGCGAGAGGAATTCCAGGATCTTCGCGTTGTCGTCGGCCCAGAACCAGCGATCGCCCGCGAGCGCCTGCTCCGTCTCAACGATCGCCTGCTCCGTTCCGAATCGCGGCCCAACCGGCCGCATAAGATGGCGGGTAATGAAGGCGGCGTAGGGAAGCGGATCAGATGTCAGCAAGGCGGACGCGATCTCCGGCGGCGCCGAATCCCGCAGCGCATAGCCACCGCCAGTGTAGCGCGCCATCGCCGCGGGCAGGAGTCCAGGACCCCGACATGGGAGCGGAAGCACCAGGCTAGGGGAGGATGGCTGGCAGCGACTAGCTCAGGCCCTCCCACAGCCAGCCATCGGCTGGCTCTCAGTCCTCAGCCTCGGCATAGGGATTTTCGGTTCCGCGCGCGTTCAGCCGGATCGGCACGCCCGGCATGTCGAAGGCCTCTCGGAAGGAGTTCACGAGGTAGCGCCGGTAGTCCTCCGGCATCTGCTCCGCCCGGGTGCCAAAGACCACCAGCGTAGGCGGCCGCGCCTTGGGCATGGTGACGTAGCGCAGCTTCAGCCGCTTGCCGTTCACCAGCGGTGGGGCATGGCGCTCCAGCGCCCCTTCGAACCAGCGGTTCAGCGCGCCGGTGGGGGCACGGCGGTTCCAGACCTCATAGGCCTCGCGCACGGTGGGCATCAGCTTCTCCACCCCGCGACCGGTGGCGGCCGACATGGGCACAACGAAGACGCCCTTGAGCTGCGCGAGCGAGGCCATCAACACGTCCTCCAGCCGGCGCCGGGCGGCGTTGCGGTCCTCCACCGCGTCCCACTTGTTGAAGGCGATGACGACAGCCCGTCCCTCGCGTTCCGCCAGCCGGGCGATCCGCAGGTCCTGCTCGTCCATGCCCTGCACGGCATCGACCACCAGCACCGCCACCTCACATTCCTTCAACGCGGCAATGGTGGCGGCGGTGGACATCTGCTCCAGCGCCTGGGTGATGCGGGCGCGGCGGCGCAGCCCGGCCGTGTCCACCAGCCGCACCGGCTTGCCCGTCTCGTCCGTCCATTGCACGGCGACCGAATCGCGGGTCAGGCCCGGCTCCGGCCCCGTAATCATCCGCTCCTCGCCCAGCAGCGCGTTCAGCAGGGTGGACTTGCCGGCATTCGGGCGCCCGACGATGGCCAGGCGCAGGGGCCGGTTCGGATCGTCCTCTTCCTCCTCCTCCGGCTCAGGCGGCAGGGCGGCGCGGATCTCGTCATGCAACTCGCCCATGCCGTCGCCATGCTCGGCGGAAACCAGCAGTGGGGCGCCGAGGCCCAGCTCATAGGCCTCCAAGGCATTGGCTGCCCCCTGGCGGCCCTCCGCCTTGTTGGCCAGCAGCAGCACCGGCTTGCCATGGCGGCGCAGCCACTGGGCGAAGGAACGGTCGGCCGGGGTGAGGCCGGTGCGCACATCCACCACGAAGAGAACCAGGTCGGCCGCCCGCAGGGCAGCCTCGGAACTGGCACGCATGCGGCCCGGGATGGTGTCGGGCGCCGCCTCCTCAAGGCCGGCCGTGTCGATCAGCAGCACGTCGCGCCCGCCGATGCGTGCGACCGTTTCCTTGCGGTCGCGGGTCACGCCAGGCGTGTCGTCCACAATGGCGATGCGCCGCCCGGCCAGGCGGTTGAAGAGGGTGGACTTGCCCACATTGGGGCGGCCCATCACGGCAATACGGGGGAGCATGGGGCGCTAGAGCACTCCCCATGCCACAGGGTCAAGTCAATGCGTCAGGCGCGGCCCCGCAGGAAGTAAAACTCGCGCTCAGGCGCCCCGCAGGGCGACAAGCGTGCCGTCGTCGGTCACCAAATACACCGTCCCGCCCACGGCGATGGGCGGCAGGGTGCAGCCGTCCGGCAGGCGCAGCCGCCCGGCGATGCCGCCCTCGGCCGGATCGACCAGCACAGCCTCTCCCAGCGAGGACGGAACCAGGATGTGCCCGCCGACCACGAGCGGCGCTCCGAAAGTGGCTGGCTCGCGACGACGGTTCCGGGCGGAACGCTCGTCCAAAAGCGCCACCCAGCGTACCCGCCCATCCGCCCGGCCCATGGCGACGAGCTGATTCTCGGGGCTCACGAGGAAGATCCATTCCCCGGCTACGGCGGGCGACTGGGTACTGCCCACATCGCGCTCCCAAAGCCGCCGGCCGGAGCGCAGGTCCACCATCAGCGTGGTGCCGCTCAGCCCCGCGGCGATCACCCGGCCCTCGGAAATCACCGGCAGCCCGGCCACCCCGGCCAGCTCCGCGATCCCGGCCCGCAGGGCGCCTTCCCCGCCGGCCACGCTCTCCGTCCAGAGTACCCGGCCATCCGCGGCCCGTACCGCCACCAACTCGCCGGAAGGAAGGCCCGCCACGACCGTGTCGCCCTCGATCGCAGGGGTCGAGAGACCCAGCGGCACGGCCCGCACCGCCTGACCGCGATAGGTCCAGAGCCGCCGCCCATCTTCGGTGGAGAGGGCCAGGAGCTGGTTCTCGACCGTCGGCACGAAGATGCGCCCGCCCGAGACCGCCGGCGCGCCGCGCATCGGGGCGGGAACGGAAGCGCGCCAGCGCACCTCGCCGGTGCCCGGATCCATGGCCAGCACCTCGGCCATCCCTGTCGCGGCGTAAAGGACGCCGGAATCGAAGGCGAGGCCCGCACCGACCGCGCCCGTATTGTCCTTCTCCGGCGTCGTCTCGCGGGTCCAGCGGCGGCCGCCGCTGGCGGCATCGAAGGCCGAGACGGTGCCATAGGCATCGGCCGTGAAGACCATGCCCTGGGCCAGGATCGGCCCCGTGGTGATCCGGCGGCGAAAGGAGGAGCCGGTGCCGATGCTGGCGCGCCAGACCTCCCGCAGCCCCTGCCCCGCCGAGGCGTGGCCGGGGTCATGGGTCAGCGTTCCGCCAGCTTGCGGCCATTCGGCCAGGGCGGTCGGCGGCGGCAGTGTAACGGGCTGCCCCGCCAGGGCCGGATCGGCCGCGAGCTCGCTGCCATCCGCCTGCAAGACCGGAAGGCGCTCGCCGGGCAAGGGCTTCTTGCTCTCGCCAAAGATGCTGTCGATCGTCTCGCAGCCCGAGAGGGCGAGGGCACCGCCGCCCAGGAGCAGCGCGCGGCGGGAGAAGGGCATCATGGCGTCGCGGGTTCCTCTCAGGTCGTCGGAAGCTGCGCCAGCACCCGGGTGGCGCGGTCGCGCAGGCCCTGGGGCGCAGTCGCGTCCGTGGAGAGCGCCTCAAGGAGGCGCCGTGCCTCGGCCGGCTGGCCCTGGCGGATGGCCACCAGCGCCCGCAGTTCCCGCGCCGAGGCATGCCATGGGTTGGCATCCGCTGTCAGGGGCGTGATCCGCGCGGCCAGCACGGCCGGATCCTGCGTATCCAGCCCGTGCAGCACCCAGTTCAGGCTCGCCAGGTCACGATAGAGGGGGTCCGCGGCGGAGTCGTTCGCCACCGAATCCCATTCGGCCAGCGCGGCGGCCAGGTCTCCCGTTTCGGACTTCAGGGCTGCGGCGCGCAACCGGGCGAGGATGCGGTAACCCTCTGGCGCCTGCGCCGCGATCGAATCGAACTTCGCGGCGGCAGCCTTGAGGTCAGCACCCTGCTGTTCCGCCTCGCGGTGAACGATCAGGAAGGCGGTGGAGGCGGAATCGGCCTGGCGGGTCTGGTACCAGCGCCAGCCCTGCCAGCCACCGACGGCGATCACCGCCACCAGCGCCACTGCGGCGAAGATGCCCCCATAGCGGAGCCCGATCTGCCGGGCGCGCTCCGCGCGCAGATCCTCCTGCACCTCGTCGAAGATATCGGGCAAGCGGGTTCCTTTGCCGGACACGGGGCCCCTGGGAAGAGTACAATCGGGCCGGGGGTATAGCCGTCCGGTCACGGGGCGTTAAGCCCGGGCCGTGTTTCATAGGGTCATGCGCCGCCCCGCCCTCCCCTTTCCGGCTCTTCTCCTGGCGCTTGGGGTGCTTCCGGCCTGTGACGCGCTAGGGCCCGTCGCGGCGGTCAACGGCGTCTCGTTGATGCTGACCGGACGGGCGGTGCCGGACATCCTGGTCTCCGGTGTCTCCGGACGGGACTGCTCCGTCGCCTATCTCGATGCCGGGGAACGCTACTGCCGCTCGGAGCCGGAGCCAGTGGCCCAGCCGCGCTGCACCCGCAGCCTGGGCTCGGTGGATTGCTGGGTGGGGCCGTTGCCCGGCAATCCGCCGCCGCGCGATGTGGGGGATGCTAAGCCGGGAATGCCGGCTGAATCCTGGCCGGAACGCCTCCTCTGACGCGTCCAGCCGAGCGCATTGACGCTGACCTGTCACAACGGGCGACCGCTGCTGATTGGGATCAGTCCGAAAGCATTTCGGGCGCGCCATGATCTGCTTCGGACCGAGGCTGCGCGCCAAGTTCCGGTGCGGCAATGGCCGACGCGCCACGCGCACATATGTTGAGATAAACACAATCTTCAGGACGGCATTGTGCAGGGCTGCTGCCATCAGGATTACGTCTGCTCAACGCGGTCGCACCTGCCATCCCGCGGGCAGGCGGCCCCACATACTGCATTCTGCTGTATCGCAAGTGACCAGGGAGAGACCCCGCTGGAAGGCTGTGGCACGTTTCCCGGGTTACCGGCCCCAGAAGGTATTAGGGAAACTCTGTGATCAGCACTTTGCGCTCGGGCCGCTGGATCACGCCCGCACGAATTCGTGCCTATTCGGCCATGTTGATAACCGCCTACGCAATCGCGGCGCTTATTCTCGTCGCAACTTCAAAAGGACCGATGGATGCCCTCAGCCGGCCAATCGGAACCGATTTTAGCCAAGTCTGGGTGGCAGGGACCAGCGTTCTCAATGGGGATCCCGAGGAGCCGTTTGACCCGGCTCGTCATTGGGCCGCTCAGCGCGAATTCTTTGGCCCCGAGACTCCATTCTTCGGATGGCATTATCCACCATATTTCCTGATCCCCGCAGCCATTCTTGCTCTCCTTCCTTATCTCTGGTCACTCCTACTGTGGCAAGGCACGACCTTTTTTATGTACCTGCTGACAATTCGCAGGATATTGGAGCATCCTTACGCTATTTTGCCCGCGATTGCCTTTCCCGCCGTCTTCATCAACCTTGGTCATGGGCATAACGGCTTCCTGACAGCATCGCTGCTGGGAGGCGGGCTCCTGTGCCTTGAACGGCGGCCCGCCATTGCTGGTCTCCTGTTTGCGCTGCTCGCCTATAAGCCGCAGTTCGCCCTCATTGTCCCCGTGTTGCTCCTGATAACGCGCAACTGGACCGCCATTGCTGGCGGATTGGCCGGGATCGCTCTCATGACCTTGGCGACGATCGCCCTATTTGGACTGCAATGCTGGGCTGCTTTCCGGGAGAGCTTGGTGTTCACTCGGGAAGTTGTACTGGAACAAGGTTCTACAGGCTGGGAGAAGATACAAAGCGCATTCTCCGCAAGCCGGATGTGGGGCACAAGCGTGGAGGCCGCCTATCTGGTGCAAGGGGCCGTTTCTTGCCTGGTTGTGGTGGGCGCCTCCTGGCTATGGGCCGGAAATGCCGACAAGCGCCTGAAATACGCCTTGGTCCCGGCCGCATCGATTCTGGTGACACCCTACTCCCTCGATTACGATTTGATGATTATGTCTCCCGCGATCGCGTTTTTCGTGTCCTACCAGTTGGACAGGGGCTTCAGGCCCTGGGAGGCCACACTACTGGCCGGCATCTGGGTTGCGCCGATACTGGCCCGCATGACCGCCGCCGCAATCCATTTCCCACTCGGGCTGTCTGCGGTTATCGCTTTTTTTCTCCTGGTGCTAAGTCGCGCGGCACGCGACAGGGAGAGCGGCATTGCTCTCGCTCGGTCCGAGAGCGAACTCGCCCGCAGCTTCTGAATGCGTCTGAAATCTAGCGCCGGTTCCGGACTGGCACCGTGTTCACGGCCAGTTGCGGCACCTGGCCAGTTTCCCAGGAATTCGCGCCGGGTGCCGGCTTCGGCACCGGGATATCGGCCCGGGCCCGCCGCTTCTCGGCCTTGGAGACACCGAGGTTGCGGTCTCGCTCCGCGATGATCGCCGGGTCGAGCTGGCCCTCGGCCGTATAGCCCATCATCAGCTGCGGAATGCCCAATGGCAGCGTGTCTCCCCGGTCGACCTGCCAGGTGTGCCAGGTCTTGCCATAGGTGTTGGCCAAGGTCCGCATAGCCACTGTCTCGGCCGCTTCCGGCAGGCCGGGCATGACCAGCTCGCCCGAGGTCGTCTCGTAGTGATGGCTATGCCAGAGGCGCTTCTCCTCCTCCGGCAATTGCAGAAACAACCGCTCGGAAATGATGTACTCGATCCCGATCAGCCGGGCCTGCGCATGATTCGCATCGAAGATCGTGCACTGGTGCAGATCCTCGGTCAGATGGGTGCAGAAGTGATGCGCCTCGACCGGCCGCCCCATATCGTCGGCGTAGAAGTGGAAGCCGTTGAGATAGAGATTCATCGCATTGAGCGGTGCCTTGGTCTGCAGCACCGCCGCGCCGGCTCCGAGAAGCTGGCTCTGCGTGGAATGCGGCGCCCCTGCCGCGGCCGGGCCGCCGGGATGGGGCGCTGCGGGCTGCGGCTGCTGTGCCCTGGCCGCCCCACAGGCGCAGGTGGCGGCTGCCCCCGCCGCCGTGGCGACCAGGGCGGAGCCGAAGGCGCGGCGGTTCATGCCAGGACGCAGTCGGTTCATGGCGGGCTCTTTCCTGTGCGGCGTCATCCGGCCCTTGCCGGTCCGGTTTCAACGCCTCCGGCCCGGAGCCCGTTTCGATACGAAGGCTCCCGGCCCGTCCTGCCGCTAGGAGGGCTGCCGGGCGACCGCCACCTGCTCGGGGCGCAGGAACAGCAGTTGCACCAGGACCACCGTCAGCGCGAAGCCCGCCATGACGCCGGTCAGCGCCAGCGCGCTGTGCCCGTCATACAGCAAGCCGACCAGCGCGCTGGCGATCGCGCCCACGACCATCTGCATCGACCGCAGCGCCGCGGATGCGACGCCGGCCATCCGCCCCATTGGCTGTAGCGCGCCATGGGTCGCGTTGGGCGACATCATGCCGAAGCCGAAAATGCTGACAGCCATGAGCAGTACGAAGCCAGCCAGATCCAGCCGTCCGAACAGGGCCAGGAGAAAGGCCGCGACCGCGGCGGCAGCCGTGAGGAGGTTCGCCCCCAGCATGATTCCATGGGCGGAAACGTGCCGGGCGGAGAGCCAGCCATTAAGCAGGGCGCCGACCGTCAGGGTGGCGGCGCAGCAGCCGAAGAACAGGCTGAAAAGGCCGCTGGAGGTGCCATAGACCCCCATCATCACCTCTGGCGAGCCGGAAATATAGGAGAACAGCGCCCCGAAGCTGAAGGCGTTGAGCAGCGAGTTGACGAGGAAGGCCCGGTCGCCCAGCACGCTGCGATAGCTCACCAGCATCTGCCGGGGGGACAGGCCGTGATGGCGTCCATCCGGGGCGGATTCGCGGAAGCCAAAAGCAGTGACGAGCAGCAGGACCAACCCCGCCAGGCCGAGCGGGGCATAGATCAGGCGCCAGCTTCCCAATGCCACCACCCAGGCCCCGAGGATCGGCGCGACCACCGGCCCGACGCCGAGCACCAGCGTGACGGCCGAGATGCGCGTGCGCGCCTGAACGCCCTCGAACAGGTCCCGCACGATGGCGAAGGGCATGGTGGCCCCCGCCCCGGCGCCGATGCCCTGGACCAACCGGCAGAAGAGCAACATCCCCGTAGAGCCTGCCAGGGCGCAGCCCAGCCCGGCCAGGGTAAAAACCAGCAACCCGCCCAGCAGCACGGGCCGGCGCCCAAAGCGGTCGGAAAGCGGCCCAAGCACAATAGGCCCGCAGGCGAAGCCGAGGAGGAACAGGCTGAGCGTCTGGGTGGCCTCGCTGGCCGAGGCGCCGAGTTCGGCCTGCAGGCCCGGGAAGCCCGGCAGCCCCATATCAATGGAGAGCGGCGGCAGGGCCGCAAGGGCCCCCAGGAAGAGTGTAAAGCCGAAGTTGCCATGCCGCATTGCCAAGATCGTCGGCTCCTGCCCCTGTGGTGAACCCGGTCTGGTGAACCCGGTCCGCTCCCCTGGGTTATCGTAATGTGATACAGTTACCAACCACGATGCGATGCAACAAGCACCATGATCCGCCCTGAGGCTCTTTCAGTTTCGGCCCTTCAGCCCTCCGAGGATCCGCCGGAGGAGCGTGGGGGCATTCAGGTCATCGCCCGGGCCGCAGCCATCCTGCGTGTCCTGGGTGCCTCCCCGATGAGCATGAGCCTGGGCGCCATTGCGCGCGCGGTGGACCTCCCGCGTTCGACGGTCCAGCGCATCGCGGCGGCACTGGAGGCGGAAGGACTGGTCGAGAGCGGTGCCGGCGGCCTGCGCCTCGGCGCGGAGCTGCCGCGGCTGGCGGCCACGCTGCGCCCACCCCTCGCCCAGCGCGGGCGGCCCTTTTTGGAGGCGCTGTCACGGGAAACCGGGGAAACGGTCGTGGTGTCGCGCGCGCGCGGCGCGGAGATGGCCTTTGTCGATCGGGTGGTGGCTGAGCAGGAGCTGCGCTTCGTGCCGCGCGCCAACACCGCCTTTCCGCTCTCCTGCACGGCCGGCGGCAAGGCCCTGCTGGCCGAGATGACCGATGAGGCGGTGGCGCGCCTGCTGGGGCCCGTGCTGCCCCGTCTCACCCCGGCTTCCCCGCCCGACCTGCCGGCCCTCTTCGCCGAACTCGCCGAGGTCCGCCGGACCGGCCTCGCCCATGACCGCGAAAGTCATGGGCCGGGCGTCTGCGCTGTTGCCACCGCCGTCCGCCCGCCGGAAGGCGAGTGGACGCATGCCATTTCAATCGTCGTCCCGACCGCGCGCTTCGAGCCGGAGCTTCCCCGGCTCGAACGCGCCCTGCTCGCCTGCCGCGATGCGATGGAGGCGGGCTTGAGGGCGGGCTGACTAGGCCGCCCGCGTGCCCTCGAAGCGCACGAGCTCGCCGCCCGGGGCGCCGATCACCTCGTCCTCACGCATGACCGCGCGGCCACGCAGGATGGTCATCACCGGCCAGCCCTTGCACTGGGCGCCGATGAAGGGACTCCAACCGCAGGGCGCGACGAGCCAGTCGGCCTCGATGGTGCGGGTCTTTCCCATATCCACCACGGTGAAGTCGGCGTCATAGCCCGCGGCGATCCGCCCCTTGCCGATGGCGCCATAGACCCGCGCCGGCCCCGCACCCATCAGTTCCGCCAGGCGGGAGAGGGAAAGCCGGCCTTCGGAGACGTGGTTCAGCATGAGCGGTACGATGGTCTGCACGCCGGTCAGGCCGGCGGCGGTGGCGGGCCAGGGGCGTTCCTTCGCTTCCTTCGAATGCGGCGCGTGGTCGCTGCCCACCGTGTCCACCGTGCCATCGGCCACCGCGGCCCAGGCGGCATCGTAGTGGCGCTTGTCGCGGATCGGCGGGTTCATCACGGCATAGCCGCCCAGCGCGTCATAGGCATCCGGCGCCCATTGCGTCAGATGGTTCAGCAGCACCTCCACCGTGCCGACATCGCGGAAGTCCTTCATGTATTCCAGCTCCTCCGCGGTGGAGACATGAAGGATGTGGGCAGGGCGGTTCGTCTTGCGCGCCAGCGCCATCAGCCGCCGCGTGCCGAGAAAGGCGCATTCCACGTCGCGCCATTCCATGTGCAGCTTATGCGGCCCGCCGGCGGCGAAGAGCGGCTTGCGCGCCTGCAGCCGGTACTCGTCCTCGGAATGATAGGCGATGCGGCGGCCGCCGTTGCGCATCACGCGCTCCAGCGTCTCGTCATCCTCGATCATCAGGTCGCCGGTAGAGGAACCGGCGAAGACCTTGATGGCACAGACATTCGGCTCGCGCTCCAGCGTGCCGAGATCGCCGACATTGCTGCGGGCGCCGCCGATATACATGCCGACGTCGCAATAGGCCGTCTCGCGGATATGCCCGCGCTTCCAGTCGAGCTGCTCGACGGAGGTGATGGAGGGCTGGGTGTTCGGCATGTCGAACACGGCAGTCAGCCCACCCAGCACGGCGCCCTTGGTGCCCGTGCCCATGGTCTCCACCGCCGGATCGCCGGGGTCGCGCAGATGCACATGCGGGTCGATCAGCCCGGGCAGGACATGCAGGCCGGCGCAGTCGATGACCTCGGCGGCCTCGTCCGTACGCATGTCCCCAATGGTCGCGATCTTGCCGCCGCGCACGGCGACATCCGCCTTGGTCTCGCCCCAGGGCAGCACGACCGTGCCGCCGCGCAGGATCAGGTCGTAGCTCGCCATCGCGCCCAACTCCAACAAGGGGCGACGGTGATACCGCAGGGACCGGCTGGGTGGGAGGGCCGGGCTGGCTGGACCTTTGTGCCCCTATGGCTATCCTGGCGCCGCAGCCGGGGTGTCGCAGACCGCCCGGCCCGCCGGTCCGCCACGAGTTCCGCGACGGGCGCCACAAGAAATCCATCAGGCAAGGATGACCGGCATGCCGGCTGACCTCGCGCGGCTGCCGGGCTGGGCGCAATGGTTCCTCCTCATCGCCCTCGCCGCGCTGTTGTCCCTCGGCCTCAAGGCGGCCGGCATGCCCGCCTCCCAGCTCCTGGGCCCCATGGCGGCCAGCATCCTGTTCAGCCTGGGCGGCGGCACCGTCCGGCTGCCGCGCGGGCTCTACATCGCGGCACAAGGCATGGTGGGCTGCCTGATCGCCACCCAGGTCACCCCCGAAATCCTGCACACCTTCATCGCGGACTGGCCACTCATCGTCGCGGCGGTCCTCTCCACCCTTGCCGCCAGCAGCCTGACGGGCTGGCTGATGACGATGTGGCGCGTCTTACCGGGCACGACGGCCATTTGGGGCACCGCCCCCGGCGGCGCCTCCGCCATGGTGGTGATGGCTGAGTCCTTCGGGGCGGATGCCCGGCTGGTCGCGCTCATGCAGTATCTACGCGTGGTCTGCGTGGCGGGCGCCGCCGCGCTGGTCGCGCATTACGTCGCGGCCTCACTCCCCACCCCGCCGCCGGCGCCGTGGGTCCCGCTGATCAGGCCGCTGGACTTCGCCACCGGCCTGATCCTGGCAGGAGGCGGGGCCTGGCTCGCACGGCGCTTCCGCATTCCCGCAGGGCCGGTGCTGGTGCCGATGCTGATCGGCGCCGTGCTCCATTCGGCAGGGCTGATCGAGATCCAGCTTCCGCCCTGGCTGATGGCGGTGGTCTATGGCGTGATCGGTTGCAGCATCGGGCTTGGCTTCACCCGCCAGGTGCTGGCGCGGGCGGCCAGGGCCCTGCCGATGATCCTCCTTTCGATCTTCGTGCTCATGGCGCTCTGCGCCCTGATGTCGCTGGGCCTCGTCTGGCTGCTCGGGGTGGACCTGCTGACCGCCTACCTCGCCATGAGTCCCGGCGGAATCGACTCCGTGGCGGTGATCGGCGCGGCCGGTCAGGCCGACATGTCCTTCGTCATGGCCCTGCAGACCATGCGGCTGCTCGCGGTGATCCTTCTTGGGCCGCCCCTGGCCCGTGCTCTGTCCCGCAGCGCCGGGCGCAAGGATGCCCGCTCCTCCGCCGGGGAGGACTGAGCGCCGGGCCAGAGTCCGGCCTTGATCACCAGAACGACTTAAAGATATCCTTATGTCGCGTTGGTCCCGCGCGAGCGGGTGAAAAGGGAACGCCGTGCGGCCGGAAGGCCAAGTCGGCGGCTGCCCCCGCAACTGTCAGCGGCGAGCCGCGCGTCCATCCTCCCCATCCGGGGCGGGGCCACTGGGGAAACCCGGGAAGGCAGGCGCAAGGCGATGATCCGTGAGCCAGGAGACCTGCCAGCGCGTGCAACCCCATCAGCCGGCGCGGGGCGCGTCCGGCGGAGGACCGACATGCGCGTGACCCATCCTGGCGGCGCCCCGCCGCCCCGTTTCCTTCCGGCCGGCACCGCCGCGTGCCGAATGCCCCAGCGCTGCACTTCCGCACAACGCTGACCACCATGACGGACGCCCCGGCGGGCGCGGTTCCTTCCCCCTGCACCGGCATCTGCACGCTGGGCGGGGATGGGCTGTGCCGCGGCTGCTTCCGCCATATCGACGAGATCGCCGCCTGGCCATCCGCCGACCTGGCTGAGCGCCGCGCCATCATCACGCGTGCCGCCGCGCGCCGTCGCTCAGGAACGGACGACACGACATGACCGCCACCAATCTCGGCTTCCCCCGCATCGGCTTCCGGCGCGAGTTGAAGACCGCCCTTGAATCCTTCTGGGCCGGCAAAACACCGGAATCCGATCTGCGCGCCACCGCGGACACGCTGCGCCTGCGCCATTGGCAGGTGCAGCGCGATGCCGGGATCGACTGCATCCCGGTGAACGACTTCTCGCTCTATGACCACGTGCTCGACACAGCCTGCGCCGTGGGCGCCATCCCAGAAGGCTATGGCTGGCGCCAGGGCGAGCCTGTCTCGCTGGAAACCTATTTCACCCTGGCACGCGGCGAGCGCGGCATGGCGGCATCCTGCGGTTGCGGTCACGCCCATGCCACGCAAGGCGCGCCAGCGCTTGAAATGACCAAGTGGTTCGACACGAACTACCACTATCTGGTTCCCATCCTGCGCCAGGGCCAGGATTTCACCCCTACCGCCTTCCCCGCCGTGGAGGCTTATGAAGCCGCGACCCAGGCCGGCTTCGCCGCCCGCCCCGTGCTGCTTGGCCCCGTTTCCTTCCTGCTGCTCTCCAAGATGGCCGAGGGAGAGGGCAATCCGCTCGACCTGCTGCCGGGGCTGCTGCCCGTCTATGCCGAGACGCTGAAGCGCCTGTCGAAAGCCGGCGCCCGCTGGGTACAGATCGACGAGCCATGTCTCGTGCTCGACCTGCCGGACCAGGCCCGCCGCGCCTTTGCCAGGGCCTATGACCTGCTGGCGCGCATCGCCGCACCACTCTCAGTGATGCTCACCACCTACTTCGGCGGCTTGCAGGAGAATCTGGACCTCGCCCTTTCCCTGCCAGTGCAAGGCCTGCATCTCGATCTTGTCCGTGCGCCGGAACAGCTGACTGCGGCACTCGGCAAGGCGCCGCCACGCATGGCGCTGTCGCTCGGCCTGGTGAACGGGCGGAATATCTGGCGCACGGACCTGCGCGCCGCCTTCGGGCTGCTGCGCGAAGCCGCCTCCGAACGCCGCGCCGAGACGCTGATGGTCGCGCCATCCTGCTCCCTGCTGCACAGCCCCATCGACCTGGATGGCGAAACGGCGCTGGATCCGGAACTGCGCGGCTGGATGGCCTTCGCGAAGCAGAAGCTGGCGGAAGTGGCCGTGCTCGCGCGTGGATTGCGCGAAGGCGCTGGGGCCATCGAGGCCGAGTTGGCGGAAAGCGACGCCATCCAGGCCGCACGCCGCAGCTCCCCGAAGCTGAACGACCCGGCGGTGGCCGCGCGCCTGGCCACCGGCACGCCCGAGGATGCGCGCCGCGCCTCCCCCTTTTCTGCCCGCCGCGCAGCGCAGCGCGAGCGGCTGAACCTGCCTGCCTTCCCTACCACCACCATCGGCTCCTTCCCGCAAACGGCCGAGGTGCGCGCTGCCCGCGCGATGCATAAGCGGGGCGAGATGACGCCCGCGGAATATGAGTCCTTCCTGCGCGCGCAGATCGCGGATTGCATGCGTTGGCAGGAAGAGGCAGGCCTCGACATGCTCGTGCATGGCGAGTTCGAGCGGAACGACATGGTCGAGCATTTCGCCGAGTTCCTGGAAGGCTACGCCTTCACCCGGAATGGCTGGGTGCAGTCCTATGGCTCGCGCTGCGTGAAGCCGCCGGTGATCTTCGGCGATGTCTCACGCCCGGCGCCGATGACGGTGCGCTGGAGCGCTTACGCGCAGTCCCTCACCACCCGCCCGGTGAAGGGCATGCTGACGGGCCCGGTGACGATGATGCAATGGGCCTTCGTGCGCGATGACGTGCCCGCCGCTACCGTGCGCCGGCAGCTCGCCTATGCGCTGCGCGACGAGGTGGCGGATCTGGAAGCCGCCGGCATTGCCGCCGTGCAGATCGACGAGCCCGCCATCCGCGAAGGCCTGCCGCTTCGCGCCGCGGACCGCGCCGAATACCTGAAGGATGCGGTGGAGTGCTTCCGCATCGCGGCCAGTGCAGTGCGTGACACGACGCAGATCCACACGCATATGTGCTACTCGGAGTTCAACGATATCATCGGCTCCATCGCGGAGATGGATGCCGATGTCATCTCCATCGAGACGGCGCGGTCCCGCATGGAGCTGCTGGAGGCCTTTGCCGCTTTCGCCTATCCCAATGAGATCGGGCCAGGCGTGTGGGACATCCATTCCCCCCGCGTGCCGGAGGCTGATGAGATGCGCGGATTGTTGCAGCGGGCCGCGCAACGCATTCCTGCGGAGCGGCTCTGGGTGAACCCGGATTGCGGGTTGAAGACCCGCGGCTGGGCGGAGGTGCGGCCCGCCATCGCCAATATGGTGGCAGCCGCGCGCGGGCTGCGGATGCAGGCCGCGGAGTAGCCGGAATGGTGGGGGAGAGTTCTCTCCCCCATCCTCCTCACCAGGTCAGCTCAGCCACACTCACCCGGTTCTCGGCCAGGGACCAGGCCCGCGCCACCACGCGTTCCCTATTGAAGACACCAGCCACCGGGCGGCCGATCTCTGCCACGGGCAGGCGCGCGAAGGTGGTCGCCCCGGCTGGCACGCCGCGCGGCAGGTCGGTGGGCTCCTTCCCGTCCAGCAGCACGACGTCGCGCGGGATGCCGAAATAGCCGCGCGGCCGGGTAAAGCGGACCAGCGCCCCCGCCTGCCGGTCGGCCGCCGAAGGCGGCGGCGCTGGCCGCAGATGCACGACATCGGAAGAACGCGGGAAAGGCGAGCGGTAGAAATGCGTGATCGGATGGCCCGGCGCGGCCACCACGATCTCCAGGCTCCAGTCCGGCGCCACCGTCACGGGCCCCCAGCGGCCATCCTCGCCGGTGGTGCGCTGGTAAACCGCCTCCCCCATCCGCTCCCCCGTCTCGGCGAAGACGCGGAACACCGCCACGATCGCGCCAGCCAGGGGCCGGTTGGTCGGCACCCCGCCGGGCGTGCCGGTCACGCGGCCATCCAGCACCGGCCGCTCCTCCGGCACCACGGAAAGCCGCTCCGGCTCCCGCCCCGCGATGAAGCGGAAGATTTCCCGGAAGGCGCGGGCGGAATAGGCGGTCTCGCGATGGTCCACCCCGGGCAGGACAAGGTTGGTCGCGCCGCGCAAGGCCGGGCTGTCATACCCCACGCCGGTCGGCACGCCGGGCCGGCCGACATAGCGGCCGTCAGGCTGGGCGTAGAGGTCATTCGTATCCGAGCGCAGGGTCAGGAAGGCGGTGCCAGGCACCACCTGGGACTCCCCCGCATTCAGCCGGCGCAACAGCGCCGAGCGCGCGTTGAACTCCCGCCCCGCCGGCGCTTCCCAATCGAAGATCCCATTATTCGGCGTGCCGCAGAGCACGGCATGCGATACCTCCGCCCCGCCACCATGAAGCTGGACATGGTTGCGGATCGGGTAACCGCCGCGGGAATTCCCCACCAGCGCCACGCTAGACGCGCCTGTGCGGGCACGCAGCGCGGCGATCTCCGCCGCCATCTCCCACCAGTTTGCCTCGCTGGAGGAGCGCATAGGCTGCGGAACGGCATCGTCGTCGCGCGCCAACGGGTCAGTGAAGTCCAGGGCATGCAGGCGCTCGCGCGGCCAACCATTGCTCTCGAAACGCCAGAGCGTTGTCATCCACAGTGCCGCATGATCGCCATTGCCGTGAACGAACAGGATCGGGGTCAGGGCGGTCTCCTCGGCCCGGGCCGGGCGGGGCAGAAAAGGTGGAAGCGCCAAAGCGCCCAGAACGGTGCGCCGGTGCAGCCGCATGCCGGTTGTCTCCTTAGGCCTGTTTCGCGGGCGATATCCGCGATGGGCTGTCAGGGTATGCCCCTCACGGCCTGCATCCCCCACTGCGATCGCACGTTCACAGAATGTGGACCGGCCGGAGGTCGACAAGGAAAGAGCCATGCCCGCTGATGCCGGAGCGCCCTCGGACCAAGGCCTCATCGAGGTTCCCCTGCGCTGCGTCACCTTCGTGAGCGAGGGCCTCATCGGCGGCACGGCGGCGGATTGGGCCGCCGAGATCGAGGACATCCTCATCCACTCCCGACGCTGGAACAAGGGGGTGAACGTAACGGGTGCGCTGATGCTGACCGACCGGCATTTCGCACAGGTGCTGGAAGGCCCGGCCCCCTGCATCATCCTGACCCTGGACCGGATACGCCGGGATCCGCGCCACCGCATCCTACGCATCGAGGAGCGGCCCCTGGGGACACGCCGCTTCGGGGACTGGTCGATGGCTTATCTGGGGCGGCGGCGCGGTGAGGTTTCGGTCCTCACCCACTCCCGGCCCTTCTTCCGGAACGCTCCGGCCGTCGGCCCCGTGCTGCTGATGATGCAGTATCTGCTCGGGCGATGCCCGATGAACTGAGCCCATCCGCCTGCCCCGTTCCGCGGTGCGCCCCGCGGCTTGCATAGGGCAGCCCGCCATGATCCATTCCCGCCTTCCACTCTGATATCCGGACGGAAGCCCAGGCCCGAATGCAACTCCTGAAAGCCCGCGCCACACCCGGCGCGAGCCTGCCCATGGGCATTCTGCTGTTGGTGTTGCCGATCATCGCGGTGGGACAGTTCCGTGGGATCGCCCTTGCGGCCACCATTGGCTTCATCCTCGCGATCACGGGTTACTGGCGGGCGCATCACCGGCTTCCGCTGCCGCCGCTTGGCCGGACGCTCGCGCTGGCGCTGCTGCCGCTTCTCTGGTGCCTGGTGTCGGCCACCTGGTCCATAGAACCGGGGCGGGCCATCAGCACCGCCCTGACGGTCGGCGGCTTCGTGTTGCTCGGAGCCATGACCGCGCAGGCCGTGGCCGAGGAACCGCCGGAGCGGATCAACCGGATGCTGCGCCTGCTAGCCTGGGGGCTCGGCATCGGCATCGTCCTGGCCTTCGCCGACCACGTCACCGGGAACGCCCTCCGCGCCGCCATGCGCGGGCTACGCGAGGCACCGCCCACACTCTATTATGGACTGAAGCCCGCCGTCTCCACGATTGCCCTGCTCCTGCCGCTGGCCTGCAGCCTGCGACAGATGCCGCGCGCCGTGCGGATCGGATTGGCGCTGGCCGGGTTGCTCACCGCGCTCGTGCTCCATGCGGAAGCCGCGAAGATCGCGGTCGTGCTGGGCCTTCTCGTGATGGCTGGGGCGATGTGGCTCGGCCCCTGGCTTGCGCGTGGGATCGGGCTAGCCCTCGCCGCCATCTTCATCTCGGCGCCGTTGCTGTTCGGTGCGATCCTGCCCCAACTTCCGCTGGAACGCCTTCCGCCCACCGCCGCGCACCGCGTGCTGATCTGGGACTTCGTGCTGACACGGATCGCGGAGCGGCCGGTGCTCGGCTGGGGCGGGGAAGCCAGCCGCACCATTCCCGGCGGCCGCGACCACTTCGATACGGCGACGCTCGACCGCTTTGGCCTGACCTCCGACTTCTCGCGCGCCTGGTTTGGACAGGCGAGCCGCCTGCCCCTGCACCCCCATAACGCGCCGCTTCAGGTCTGGCTGGAGCTGGGCGGGGTGGGCGCCGTGCTGGCCGCGCTGCTCATTGCCCGGCTGGGCTGGCTGGCCGCGGCCAGTGGCCCCGCCGCCGCTGGCACTCTGGCCGCGGCCGCGACGGTCGGCATGCTGAGCTACGGCATCTGGCAGGAGTGGTGGATCGGGCTGCTGCTGGTGCTGGTGGTCACCTTTACCGGGGCGAACCGGGTGGCGGCGGTGCCGAAGGACGCGGTGTCGAAGGACTGAGCCCCAGCAGCGCCAGGTAGCGCGGCAGCACCGCATCCCACTGAAAATCGGCCTGTACCCGGCATGCGGCGGCCTCCCCGAGGCGGCGGCGGAGCGCGGGGTCATCGAGCAGGCGGGCGAGCGCGGCCGAGACCTGCGCCGGATCGGCGCCGTCACAGACCAAGCCGGTCTCGCCGTCGGCCACCGCCTCCGCGGAGCCGCCATCCCTTCCGGCCAGGGCTGGGAGGCCGTACCAGGCTGCCTCCAGATAAACGAGGCCGAAGCCCTCCACCGAGTTGCCCTCCCGCCGGACTGGCATGACCAACAGGTCCGCGCCGGCATAGAGGGCGGCCTTCAAGCCATCCGGTACGCGGCCGAGGAAATGGATCCGCTCCTCCACGCCCGTCTCCCGCGCCAGAGTGCGCAGGCGGGGCAGGTCGCCGCCTCCCCCAGCCACGACGTAGCGAAGGCCGGGATGACGGGCGATCATGGCGGGCAAGGCACGGATCACAGCATCAATGCCCTTGCGCGGCTCGATCCGCGCAAGGGTGAGCAGCAGCGGCCCCTCCCCGCCGCGGAGGCGAGCCACTTCGGCCTGCGCCTGCGGATCCGGCGCGGGTTGCTGCGCGACCGGGGGGTGTATGACCTCCAGGGCAGGCCCCTGCTCCTTGAGGAAGGGCCGCGCGAGCGCCGCGGTGAAGGCGGAGTTGGCGGCCACCGCATCCGCCTTGCCCAGCGCCGACCCGATCCGCCGGCCCTTGCGGGCCGAGGCATCGGCGGGGAATTCCATGCCATGCGCCAGGACGATGGTCGGCACGCCCGGGCGCGGCAGGAGTTCCAGGCTCTTCCAGCTATCGGCGATCACGCCCTCAATCGGCAGGCGGGCCAGGGCGTGCCGTGCTGCCATGGCCTTCCAGAGCCGGCGTAGAGGACGCGGCCCGCCAAAGCGGCGGAGCTGCAGGCCGGAGGGCCATGCCGGCTCGGACAGGCCCTTCCCACGAATATGGTCGGCCAGGACCAGCACGTCCCGGCCATGAACGGCCAGTTGCCGGGCCAGATCGCCCATCAGGTTTTCAATCCCGCCCGGATCAGGGGGGAAATTCTGGGTCAGCAGCAGGATCACGGGGCGTCGGACCGGAACTTGTCATGCCTTCCGGGCGGCAGGCCCGTGGGGCAGCCGGTCAGGACCGGAGCGGGAAAGCGGCTCACGCCGGCATCGGCAGTGGCAGCAAGGCCCGCGCGGCCTCCAGCGCCTGATCGACACCCAGCCCCGCCATGGTGCTGTCCGGTGCGACCACCGCCTGCGCTGCCTGCCCGACCGGCGCGTATTCGCGGGCCGGGGTGGGCCCGAACAGCCCCAGCGTGGGCGCCCCCGTGGCGGCAGAGAGATGCATCAGCCCGGAATCGTTGCCGACAAAAAGCCGGACGCGCGCCAGCAACGCCGCTGCCTCCGGCAGGGTCAGTCGCCCGATCAGGTCCAGCGCATCCGGCAGGGCCTGCACCACCGGCGCGGCCATGGCGCGCTCCGCCTCGCCCGGCCCGCCCAGCAGCACGGGGCGCGCGCCTTCCAGCGGACCGCCCGGGGCGGTAAGGCCCTGTGCCAGGGCTACGAAGCGCTCGGCCGGCCAAATCTTGCCGGACCAGTTTGCCGTGGGACCAAGGGCCAGGATCGGTCGGTCGTCTCCGAGCAGGGCGGCGATCCGCGCCTTGTCCTCCGGCGCGAACCAGGCGACGGGGCTGGGCGGCGGATCGAGCCGTAGCACCTCGGCGATCTGGGCGATCCGGTGCCCGCCACGCCACCCGCCGCGCATCACCGCCCGCCGCCGCGCCGGCACCAGCCAGGCCAGCGCCGAGCCGCGCAGATCCACCACCAGATCCCAGAAGGTCGTCGCCACCTCGGCCCAGAGCTGCACCCAATGCAGGGATCCGCGGCGCTTGGTGACGACGATGGTCCGCTCCCGCCCGGGCATGCGGGCGAAGACGCCTTCCGCCACCGGGCCGCAGGCCACCGTAATCCGCGCCCCCGGATGGGTGCGCAGCAGGTGGTCCAGCAGGCCGGTGGAGAGCACGGCGTCGCCGATCCGCGTGGAGGTGACAAAGAGGATCCGCATGGGCGGCGCTATGTAGCACGCCCGGGCCGGGAGAGGGCCAGATATGGCTGGTCCGTCCCGCCCGCTTGCAGGAAAGTGCCGGGCATCCGATTTGCCCTTCATGCCAAGCGCCCCCCTTCCCGATCGCGGCCTCGTGGAGGTCTCCGGCCCCGACCGGGCGACCTTCCTCCAGGGCCTCGTCTCCAACGATATGATCGCCCTGCAGGAGGGCATGAGCTGGGCCGCCCTGCTTTCCCCGCAGGGAAAGTGGCTCACCGATTTCCTGGCCTTCGAGGCCCCGGCGATCGCAGCGGACGCCATCCTGCTGGATTGCCCCCGTGCCGACGCGCCGATGCTGGTGGAGCGCCTCTCCCGCTTCCGGCTGCGCTCCAAGGTCACACTGGCGGACCGCTCCGCCGAGGTGCCGGTCGGCGCCGTCTGGGGGGAGGAACCGCCCATGGCCTCCCTCGCGCGCCGCGACCCACGCCTGGCCGAGGCCGGATGGCGGGTTTACGGCACCGCGCTGGGCGGCGACCCGACGGATTACGACCGCCACCGGCTGGAGCTCGGCCTGCCCGATGGCGTGCGGGACCTGGATCGGGACAAGACGGTGCTGCTGGAAGCCGGCTTCGACGAGTTGCACGGCATCGCCTGGGAAAAGGGCTGCTACATGGGCCAGGAGCTGACGGCCCGCACCCGCTATCGTGGCCTGCTCAAGCGCCGGCTGATTCCCGTGACGGTGGAAGGCCCGGTACCGCCGCGCGACACGCCGGTCACCCGTGACGGCACGCAGGTCGGGGAGATGCGGTCGGGGCGGGACGGGCTTGGCCTCGCCCTGCTGCGGCTGGAGGCGGTGCAGGCGCCGGCGCTGATCTGTGGCGAGGCGGTGCTGCGCCCGCGTATCCCCGCCTGGATGCGGCTGCCCACCCCGGCCTGACCTCTGGCGCCCTGGCCGCACTCCGCGCAGGATCGCGGCCCACTGTGCCGGAGGACCCGCCATGACTGCCGCTAACCCTTCCAGGGTCCTCATCGCCCGCCGCGTGCCGGAGGCAGTCGCGGCCCGCGCGGTCGCGGAATTCGGGGCGATTCTGGCCGATCATGACATGGATGCGGAGGAAGCCCTGCGCGTGACGGCGGAGCAGGGCATCGCCGCGTTGGTGACGGGCGGAAAGGTGCGTATCACCGCGGCCCATGCCGCGAAGCTGCCGCCCGGGCTGAAGATCATCGCCAACACCAGCGTCGGCCACGACCATATGGATGCGGCGGCCTGCAAGGCGGCGGGCGTCATCGTGACCAACACGCCAGATGTGCTGACGGACTGCACGGCGGACCTCGCTTTCATGCTCCTGCTCAACGCCTGCCGCCGGGCCCATGAATACGACGCGATCATGCGCGCCGGCTGGCGCCAGCCCTTCGGCATGCCCGACAATCTCGGCATGCAGCCGAGCGGAAAGACGCTCGGCATTGTCGGCATGGGGCGGATCGGCCGGGCGATGGCGCAGCGTGCGCGCGGCTTCGGCATGCGCATTCTCTACAACAACCGCAGGCGGCTGCCGCCGGAGCTGGAGGAAGGCGCGGAATATGTGCCGGATCTGAGCGCCATGCTGCCGCGCTGCCAGATCCTCTCCCTCCACCTGCCGGGTGGCGAGGCGGGCACGCTGATGACGCGCGAGACCTTCGCGCTGCTGCCCCGCGGCGCCGTCTTCGTGAACACCGCGCGCGGGTCCCTGGTGGATGAGGATGCGCTGATCGAGGCGCTGCAATCCGGCCAGCTCTTCGCCGCCGGGCTCGACGTGTTCCGCAAGGAGCCGGATTTCGACCTGCGGCTGGCGGAACTGCCTAATGTCTTCCTGACGCCCCATGTTGCCAGCGCAACGGTGGAGACGCGTAACGCGATGGGCTTCCGCGCGCTGGACAATGTCGCGGCCGTGCTGGCCGGGAAGCCACCGATCGATCCGGTGTAGAAAGGCTGGGGCGGGGACGCTTTCTCCCCGCCCCCAGCCGTTCAGCGCGGGCGGCGCATGCCCCAGGCGCGCGGCGGCGGCTTCGGCCCCATTACCTCGTCGATCTCGGCCCGCGCCTGATTCACGAGATCAATCAGGAGCTTGGATCCGTTAGCCGGCTTCACCTCGCGGGGCCGGCCGAAGCGCGCAGGGGGATGGATCACCACGGAACAGGTGCCGTTGCCACGCTCCTCGATCTCAAGGACGTGCTGCCGGTAATCCCGGGTTGAAACAATCGTCAGTCGGGCCATGCCGGTGGCTACCGCAAGACGGGCGCCACCGGAAGCCTCGTTTGGTGTTAGGCGGCAACGCGGTCGACGCGTGGCAGTCCGGCGAAGCGCGGTCCAGTCTCCAGACCCGCCACCTCGCGCGCGATCTTGCGGCGGACAGCACGGTCGAACGCCTCAAATCCCTCGGCCACCACCAGGAAGGAGCCGGGGCCGCCGATCACCTCGTCCCGGTAATACTCCTCCAGCGCCGCCGCCCCGTTCCCGGGGCTAGGCGAGCGGTCGAGCACCGCGAGGCCGTTCATGATGATCCCGTTCTCGATCATCTTCGCCCGCACGCCTTCCAGCCGCCGGCCGGAGTTGTTCATGCCGTCGCCGGAGATGTCGAGCACGCGCCGCGTGCCCTCATAGGGGCTGCGGTCGTAGCGCCGCATCGCATGCTCCATCGCACCGGAAATGGAGGTATAGCTCCAGGTGCGGCGCGGAGCGGCGTCGATGGCGGCAGCGAAGCGCTCCGCACCGGCCTCGCTGTCGATCCGCATCCAGGGGACCAGGTCCTCCTGGCTGTCGGCATCCGACCAGGTGAAGAGGGTGCAGCCGATAGCGCCGATTTCACCGCCCATGATGGATCGGATCACATCGGGATCGCGGAAGGCGGACGCATAGCCGCGCATCTGCGTCTCGTGCTCCTCAGCATCGATGGAACGGCTGACGTCCACCGCGAGGATCAGTTCGACATCCACGGGCTCGGGCGAAGCAGCCCGGGCCTTCCGGATGATGGTCGGGGCGCAGAGCACCCCAGCGCCCGCAAGGCGCAGAAGTTGACGTCTTTGCATCGGTCCCGTCCTGCAGGATGGGCCGTGGCCGGCCTTTGTTGCCCGCCTTGGGGACGGGTGCCCCCGCTACAAGAGCGGGATTTTGTGCACCGCAACATATGTTGGGTAGTTATCGGTTTCCACCCCCGGCAGCCGCGAATCGGCCATGCATTCACCGGGCAATGAAAGGCGGAGTGGGCTACTGGCTACACTGGATGCACTTGTTGCGACCAACGGAATACACACGGGCCGGTTGCATTTCGCCGCCGCATTTCGCGGAGACTGAGCCTCGCCCGTACTCCGGACGTCAGAAGCCCGCAACGTCCTGGAGGCTCCAATCACGCCCTCGTTGCTTCCTGCGGAAGCCCTGGCGCACCGGTTCCGTGCTGGCACGCTCTCCCCTGTCGAGGTCGCCCACGCCTGCCTTGCTCGCATCGCGCGGCTGAACCCCGATCTGAGCGCCATGGTGGCGCTGGATGAGGCGGGCGCACCGGAGCCGCGCGGCAAAGATGGGGCGCTGGGAGCCGTGATCGCCCCGGTCGCCGGAGATGGCCGCATTTTTGTATCGGGTGGTGCCGCCCACCAGGGAACCGCCGGGCGGCGGGCCGGTGGCAGTAATCGCGGCTTCCAGGGAATTGGCCTGATGCGTATCGGAATTATCGGCAGCGGCGTGGCCGGGTCGCTCCTGGCCGAAGGGCTGCTCGGCGCGCCAGGACTGGACGTGACGGTGTTCGAGCGGGTGGGGGTTGGCGAGCATGCAGAGGCCGGCACCGGCCTGAATCTTGGCCCCAACGCGCTGAAGGCGCTGCGCCTGCACAACCCCGCCCGCCATGCGGCGCTGCGCGCGGCCTCCCTTCCCTGGCGCCGCTGGTTCGTGGATCTGGCGGACGGAACGCGCCTGTTGGACCTCGACATGCTGGAGGTGGCGGAGGAGCCGGGCGTCCGCATCCGCTGGTCCGAACTCTACCGCCTGTTGCGCGAGCCTCTGATTCCGGTGACGCGCCATGGCCACGCGCTGGAGGCGCTGGAGGAGGATGCCACCGGCCGGCTCGTGCCCGTTTTCCGCACCCCGGACGGGGAAATGCGGCGGGAGGGCGGCTTCGACCTGCTGGTAGGCGCCGATGGCCGGTACAGCCGCCTGCGCGCCCTGACCGCCGGGGAGCCGGAGTCGGAGCAGATCGGCGTCTGCATCTGGCGCCTGCTGGTGTCGGATGGCGGCTGCCCCTTCGAGGATTACGGGCAGTGGTTCGAGGGCAGCAGCCGTCTCCTCGCCTTCCCGGTGCCGGGAGGCGCTGTCTACATCGCCGGCGCCTTCCGCCTGGAGGGAGACGGAGCCATCCCGGCGGAGGCCCGCACCCCCGCCTTTCAGCGCGCGCTCTTCACCCCCGCCCGGGTCGCGCCCAGCCCGGCGGTGGCCTGGATGCTGGACCGGATCGAGGCGGGTTTTGACGACATCCACTGGGCGCGCATGCAGGCAGCTCCGGTGCTGCGCCATGCCGCCGGCGGGCGGGCGCTGTTCCTGGGCGATGCCGCGCAAGCCATGGTTCCCACCCTCGGCCAGGGTGCGACCCAGGCGGTGGAGGATGGGGTGATCGCCGCCGACACCCTGCGCGCGGGCGGCGATGCGGCGGCGGTGGCGGCGCGGCGGGATGCCCGCGTCGCCTTCGTCCGCGACCTCTCCCTACAGTCCAGCGACACCATCCTCGGGGCCGACCCGGTGGAGGGAACGCGGAAAAAAGGGAGGGAACCTTTCCTCACCGCCTTGCGCCGCCTCTACACTGAGGTACCGGGGCTGGCGCACCCGCATGGGTAGCGGCCGCCCGGTCTGGACTAACAGGCCGGGTCGGAGATAGCCGGGGTGGCGAGGAGCTGATCGCGCGCAGGCTTTCCATCCCTGCCGCGCCCAGTCTCTCATGCGTAGGTCTCAACGGGGTCGGACATGATAACGCTGGTCGTATCGAATGCGCATGATGCCCCGGACCACCTGTTGGAACAGGCCGCCAACTACCATTGGGCGTTCCGGGGAAACCTGGTGCAGCTGGTCAATATCAACGCCAACACCCAGGAGCGCTTCTGGAAGGAAGCCCAGCGCGACCAGGTGGACTTCACCTCAGTGCCCAGCCTCCGCTTTCTTCCCGAGCCGATCGGCACGGAATGGGGGCGCATCTTCCATGCCTTCCTTGGCGGCATCGGCTTCGCCCTGCGCTCCGGCATCGCCTTCGACTACGTCTATTTCCACACGGCCTCCGACCTGCTGCTGAAGCAGGGGATCGACGCCTATCTGCCGAATTACGACCTGGGCTTCGGCAAATCCCATGCGATGAAGCAGGACATGTCGGCGTCCCAGGCTTCCATCAGCGACTTCTGGAGCGACGCCGTGACCGGCAACCCCCGCTACATGCGGTTCATCCGGTCGCTCGGGCAGGACGCGTCCTACAAGGCGCGGGCGGAGGGCTGCTTCTTCTCGCGGCAGGTGTTCTTCGAAATGATCTTCCCGCTCATGCTGACCACGAGCTGCGAGGATCTTGCCTCCATGCCCCAGCCCTACCCGCATGAGGAATTCGAACTGGCCAGCCTGGTCGAGGCTTATTGCCGGGGGCGGCAGGTCCGGCGCTGCCCGAATGTCGTCGTAACCGCGAAGCGGGAATCGCAGCTCGCCACCACGGAGGATATCGACGCCATCATCGCCACGCCGGATCGCTGGGGCATCAAGCGCTTCCCGATCGGGCAGAATGACGGGACGCGCCTCTATGTCCGGCAGATCATGGAGCGATCGGTGGAAGGCTAAATTCAGGCCCGTCCTGTCCGCAGCCGCCAAAGCTCGGCGGCGATGGCGAAGTCCTCCTCCCAGTCCACATCCACGGTCCGGTCCTTGGGAATGGCATGGAGCAGTGGCCGTTCGCCAATGCGGTCCCCCCGGGCGCGGTAGGTGCCTGCATCGGCGATGAAGATCGCGCTATTGACCTCATAGAGCGGCGGGAGCGTTTGCGTGCGCGGCCATTTCTCCACGGTCCGGTCGTAGTTCACCGGCCCCGTCTCATTCCAGATGAAGGTCCGCAGCGCCGTCACGCCCATCAGGCTGTCATGCGTGCCTGCCGCCCGGGCGGCACGATAGGCCGCGATGGCCTCCGCGTAATCCACGGCGCCGAAGAAGGGGCTGGTCACATGGGTCCAGACCACGTCGCCTTCAGGGATCACCTCCGGCACATAGGCGATGATCTCGTCGGTGGAGGTGCTGGCGGAGCAGAGGTGGTCCGGCCGCCGGTCGATGCTCAGCCGGCCCCGCGAGCGCGCCACATAGGGCTCGGCGATTGCCTCCACCGCCGGATCATTGGTGGAGAGCAGGATCAGGTCCAGGGCGTGGCAGGCCAGGAGCTGGTCCAGCTTGATGCCCAGCAGCCCGTCGGGCCGGTCCGCGAAGGGGCGCGTGTTCTTCTGCGGCACGCGCTGGCTGCCGGCGCGGCAGGGAAGGAAGGCAGTGACGGGCATCGGGGGTCCGGGTTCAGCTCTCGAGAAGGGCGGGCAGGCCCCGCAGGTCGCGGATAACGGGAAAGCCATGGCGCGCAGCCAGGTCGCGCATCCGCGTCTTGGCCGTGGAGAAGTACTCGGCATAGGCGAAGCGGGCGCCCACCGCATCCGCGGCGTTCAGATCAGCCTCCGCATCCCCGACGAACCAGACATCCCCGAGCGGCAGGGAACAACCCAGCTCCGCCGCTACCAGGCGCAGATTCTCAGGCTTCGTGGCTGGGGAGCCATGGATGCTCCGGAAGTAGCCAGCCAGCCCGCGCTCGGCGAGGACCTCCCGCAGCTCCGCCCCGTCGGAGCCCGACACGACGAAGAGCGGCAGCCCGCGCGCCGCAAGCCCGTCCAGCACCGCCCGCATGCCCGGCGTCGTGGGGCAGCGCAGGTATCGCCCGCGCAGCCGCCGCGCATAGGCTTCGACCAGCGCATCCCGATCCGCTTCCGGCCGGAATCGCAGATCCGGCCAGCCCAGGAAGGCCTCGAAAAGCCGGTAGCGGGACATGCCGAAATTCGCGACCTGGAAGCGCGAGAAGCGGGCGATATCCTCGGGATGGAAGGCCTTCTCCGCCAACGCTTCCCGGAAGACGGCAGCCTTGAGACGATTGGAGACGAGGAGCACGCCATCGCAGTCGAAGACGATGGCGGCCGTGCGCGCTGCGCCCATGACCGTAGTGCCGGGCTCAGGCGACCTCCGCGATGAGGCCGTGGATGGAGCGCTGCGCAACCCGGTAGCGGGTCGGCGTCAGGCTGGAGAGTTCGGCGCCGCCCGGATGCGCCGCGAAGGCATCCAGCACGGCCTGCACCTCGCGGGAGAGTTCCTGCTCGGCTGCGGAGGCCATGTCATAGCCATCGAAGCCGACCAGGAAGCAGCGCCGCCCGCCCAACCCCAGGGCGGCACCGAGGGCAAGGGCAAGTGGACTGCTGTCAGAGACCGGGCCGAGCTGCCCCTCCTCCCTGGGAAAGGGCTCCGCCTGGACCACGGGGATGGACAGCCCCTCCGGCAGGCAACCTGGCACGCGGGGTGGCGCGGGGACGACGACCGCCGCCACCCGCTCCAGCGCCGCTGCAGGGGCGCGGAAGGCGTCATGGCCGGGAAGACACAGAAGCTGGCGGCCACCGATCCGACCAGCGAGATCCAAGTGGCGCGAGGAGGAGAAGATTACCACCGGATCAATCCGCGCGACGAGGCGGGTGATGGCTTCCACATGCCGCCGCACCGTGGAGCCGCCGCCGATCAGCAGCATGTCGCCGGCCTCAAGACCCAGGGTGGACACATCCGGCCAGGAGGCGCGGTCCACCTCCTGCCCGCCCTGGCGCTGCAGGGCCTGGACGATGGACATGACGGAGTATCGATTCTTCGCCAGCCAATCCATCACGTCCTTCTGCGGCAAGTTATTCGCGCCGGAGATCATGTAGGGCAGGCTGGTGCCCCAGCCCTGCTCGCGCTGCATCGCCTCCAAGGGCGCGACGACGGCCGAGAGCGCCTGATGGTCCAGCGGGGCGTTCAGCCCCTCCCGCGCCATCTGGATCAGGATGGTCTCGGTGCGCGCATTGCCGGCGCCGCGGCCCATGCCGGTGAAGGTGCCATCCACGACATCCGCCCCGGCCTCAATGGCCGCGAGGGTATTGGCGAAGGCCAGACACATATTATCGTGCCCGTGAAAGCCGATGGTGAAACCCGGCATCCGCGCCCGCAACTCGGTAAAGAGGCGCGTCACCTCCTTTGGCGTCACGCCGCCATAGGAATCCACCAATGAGAGAGCGTCATAAGCGTCCGGGCTGCTGGTCGCGAGGCTGATCTGGCCGAGATCGTCCTTGAAGGTGGAGAGATACATCACGTTGAAGCCGACCTGCAGGCCGAGTCTCTTCAGTTCCCGCGCCTGGGCGAGACCGCGGGGCAGCTGGGAGGGCGCGCAGGCGATGCGAACCATGTCCACTATGCCGACCAGACCGCCGAAAAGGGCCTGCACGCGCTCCGGCTCAATCGCCTTGGCGTCGATCATGACCAGCAACTTCTGGTCCGGGCGCAGCCTTGCCCGCAGAGCCTTCAGCTTGTCGGCAGTCAGAAAGAAGTATTCGCCATAATATCCGGGCAAACGGTCATTGACGTAGCCGACCTCCACATGGTCGATCGGCAGGCGCGCCACGCTGTCCATATAGATATCGGCAAGACGCGGCTCAAAATCCCAGGATGTGTAGTAACCGCCATCACGGAACGTGCAGTCCAGGACCTGAACCATCGACCAGCCTCTCTCGCCCCAAACTTACCGGGCTTCGAGGTCGGAAACTATCGATGCGCCCTTGGTCCATCAAGGAAAAGGGAACGCCATGCCTCGAGCACAGCAGCAAGCCCTGCCGCAAGGGTGATGCCGCATGGGGGATTCTCCCCGCGCGGCATTCCGCCTCAGGGAACCGCATCCAGTACGCTTGGGTGGAACAGCTCCTCCGGCGCGATCTCCTTTGACGCCAACCCGTCGGCCACGGCGAAGCGGATCATGGCCGCCACTTCGTCCCGGTTGCGGCGGAAGCCATAGGGCCAGGGATCGCCGCCCATGAGCTTTGTCTGCTTTTCCGCCTCTGCCGCGATCCAGGGCAGAGAGGCGCGGAGCACATTCACCATGGACAGATCGGCCACAGCCATGGCGCGCGCCCGGGCGAAGGCGCGGAACAGCTCCAGCGGAAGCCAGGGATGCGCCGCCGCCAGTTCCTTCCGCAGCGCGACGCAGTGCATGATCGGGAAGAAGCCGGTGGCACCGAAATACGCCTCCTCCTCGCTCCGGTAATCCGGATAGAGCCGGTCCACAGGCGCGGAGCGAGCAAGGAAGCAGGAAGGCGGGCGCGGCCCGACCACGCCGTCGATCTCGCCAGCGGCCAACAACCCGTTCAGCGTCTCCGTCGGGCCGATCGGCGTCACATTCAGCTCGGGCGGCAGCTTCAGCGCCACGCGCTCGCCCAGCCCCGCCTCCTCCATGCCGCCCGTGCGCCAGGCGATGCCGCGCGTATCAACGCCGTAATACTCGCGCAGGATGCCACGGACCCAGAGCGCCGCGGTCTGCTGGTACTCCGGCAGGCCGATCCGCTTCCCCGCCAGATCCTTCGCGGTCTGGATGCCGCGATCTGTCCGCACATAGATCGCCGCATGCCGGAAGGAGCGGGAGGGAAAGACGGGGATGCCGATATAGGGCGCATCTCCCCGCGCCGTGGTGACGATATGGCTGCCCATGGAGAGCTCCGTCACGTCGAAGGCACGGTCGCGCAGCGCGCGGCGGAAGATGTCCTCCGGTTCCCCCGGCAGCACGGTGAGGGTGACGCCTGCCACCTCCACCCGCCCGTCCAGAATGGGGCGCGTGCGGTCGGAGGTGGTGCAGGCGAGGGTCAGGCGAAGATTCTCGGGCAAGGCACTCATTCCATCGCGGCGGCAAGGTTATCGGGGGTGAAGGGCATGGCGCGCGGGCGGATGCCAAGCGCGGCATGGATGCCGCCCGCAATGGCGGCGATGGTCGGGCCGAGGGAGGGCTCCCCCGCCCCCAGGGGCGGCGCGTCCGGAGGGCCGATCAACCGAACCTCCACCGCCGGCACCTCGGAGAAGCGCAGCACGGGATAGGCATCCCAGGAATCACTGGTGATGTTCAACCGGTCGAAATGCACGGCCTCCTTCAGCGCGATGGAGGTCGCCTGAATCGCGCCGCCCTCGATCTGGTTGATCACCCCATCCGGGTTGATCGCCTCGCCCACATCGGCGGCGATCCAGAGATGGCGCACCCGCACCAGCTCGGCCGCCTCCACCTCCGCGGCCACGGCGCACCAGCCGCCACTGTTCTTGTAGCGCGCCACGGCAATACCGGTGCCGACACCCTCCTCGGCGGACTGGCGTGGCCAGCTGCACATCGCCGCCGCCTCGCGCAGCACGGCGGCAGCGCGCGGGTGGTCCTCCAGATGGCGCAGGCGGAAGGCGACGGGATCCTGGCCACTGCGCTCCGCCAGCTCATCCATCACGGATTCCGTCGCCCAGACATTCAGCAGCGCTCCCAGCCCACGCAGCGCGGAACTGCGGATGGGCATTTCGAGCAGCCGGTGCATGGAGACATCCAGCGAGGGCACGCGATAGCTCGGCACGGCATTGCGCTGCCCGCCCCCGCCGCCCGCGAGCGGCGCATCGATCGCGACGGGCAGGTTGAAGGGCGGATCGAGATAGGCCGCCGAAAGCAGCGTCGGGTCCTTCGCACGCCCGGGCCGGGAGGAATGCCCATTGCCGCGCGCCGCCATTCGCCAGCGGCAGAGCATTCCCTCTGCATCCACCGCCGCCTCTACCTCCGCCAGACCGGCGGGAGAGTGCGGTGACCAGGCCAGTTCCTCCGCCCGGCTCCAGAGCACGCGAACAGGCCGGCCTGGATGCGCACGGGCAACCAGCACGGCATCCAGCGCCACGTCGTCGGCGCCGTTATGCCCGTAGCAGCCGGCGCCCTCCATATGGCGCACCATGATCCGCTCCGCCGGCAGGCCGAGCACGATCACGAGATCCGCACGCAGGTTGTAAATGCCTTGGCTGTGCGTCCACACCTCCACAGCCTCGTCCTGCCAGCGCGCTACAGCGCAGGAGGTGCCGATCGAGCCATGCGCGAGGAAGGGCCGGAAGAAACGAGCGGAAACGCTGTGCACACCCGGTGGCGCGGGCTCGTCATGCCGCGCCACCTCGCTGCGCTGCGCCGGCGTTGCTTCCAGCCATGCGAGGAGATCGTTCTCGTCAGGCAGGGCTTCGCGCCTCTCCCATTGCGCGCGGGCGGTGACGCGGGCTGCGCCCGCCTCGGCGGCCCATTCCTCCGAGGCGACGACGGCAAGGACACTGCCTTCCCGGAACACCGCCGCATCACCAGGCAGCGGTCCCTCGCGCAGCGCGAGCAGCCTTGCGGCACGGGCCGGCGGGCGCACCATCCGGGCATGCAGCATGCCCGGCAGCCGCATATCATGCAGATAGCGCGGCAGGCCGAAAACCTTGTCGGGCAAGTCCAGCCGCGCGGCGGAGTGGCCAACCACCCGGCGCGCCGTGGCCGCTTTCGGCGGCACGTCGCCGCGCGCCTCGACCTCCAGCGGCACTTCCTCGGCCTGCGCCCAGTAGGAACCGATCGCGACGCCATCCGCCCGGACGAAGACGCCATCCTCCACCCGCAGGGCCTCTGCCGCCACACCGGCCCGCTGCGCGGCCAAAGCGAGATGAATGGCCCGCGCTTCGGCGCAGGCATGGCGGATCGCCACGCCGCTTTCCTGGATGGAAAGACTGCCCGATGTCACACCCTCATTCGGGCTGCCCGGGGTGGAGGCCGCCTGCATGCGGACGCGCTCCGGTGCCACGTCCAGCTCATCCGCGGCGATCTGGGCCAGGGCGGTCAGGATGCCCTGGCCGATCTCCACCTTGCCCGGCGTGATGGTCACATGCCCATCGGTCGAAAACTGCAGCCAGCGGGACAGGCGCGGTTCCGCGCGCAGGCTGCCCGGCAGGTCCGGGGCATTTCCCCCCTGCCCCATGGGAAAGCCGAATGCGAGGTTCACGCTGGCACGCCTTCGCGCATGGTCCGCGCCGCCCGCAGCACCGCACGGATGATGCGGTTATGGGCTCCGCAGCGGCAGAGATGCGGCTCCAGCGCCACGCGCACAACAGCCTCGTCCGGATCGGGGTTCCGCGCCAGCAGCGCCGCCGCGCTGACCAGGATGCCGGAAAGGCAGTAGCCGCATTGGCCGGCCTGCTCCGCCAGGAAAGCGGCCTGAAGAGGATGCGGCGCCTCCGGTGTTCCTAAACCTTCGACCGTGCCGACGGCGTGTCCCGCCGCCGCCTCTGCCGGCAGGGTGCAGGAGGGCTGCGGCGTGCCATCCAGCGTCACATAGCAGCAGCCGCAGGCCTCCTGCCCGCAGCCGAAACGCGGCCCACTCAGCCCGAGCGGCCCGCGCAGCGCCTGCAGCAGCGTCATGCCTTCCGGCACATCCAGCGTCGCGGATGCGCCATTCAGGGTGAAGGCGACCTCCACCTAGTTCACCTCAATCCGCGCCATGCGGACGTAGTTGCGCTGCGTTTCCACATCCTTGCGCAGGAACGCGTCGAATTGCGCCACCGACATGGGCATGGGCTGTGCCCCCTGCTTCGCCATGGCCTCCTTCGTCTGGGCCCGGGCCAGCCATTCGTTGACCGCACCGTTCAGCTTCTCGATCACCGGGCGTGGCACCTGCGCCGGCACCATCAGCCCGAGCCAGATCGAAGCCTCATAGCCTGGAAGCCCGGCTTCCGCGACGGTCGGAAGCTCCGGCAGCAACGGATCGCGCTGCGGCCCGGTGGTGGCCAGCGCCTTCGCCCGGCCACCTGCCACATGCGGCTGCATGGTCGGGATGGCATCGAACATCATCGGCACCGTGCCGGATATCAGCGCCGTCCGCGCCTCGCCGGAGGAGCGGAAGGGAATGTGCTGGATCTGGATGCCGGCCATGGCGCGGAACACCTCACCCGCGATGTGATAGGGCGTGCCAGGGCCCGAGGAGGCGTAGTCGATCACTCCCGGATTGGCCTTCGCCTTCGCAATCAGCTCCGCCACGCTGTTCACGCCAAGCGAGGGATGCACGGCCAGCACGTGATGCGCGACATTCACCGCCGCCGCAGCAGCAAGATCCCGCATCAGCACATAGGGGCGGTTCGCGATCAGCGTCTCGTTCGCCGTATGCGTGTTGGACATCATGAGGATCGTATAGCCATCCGGTGCCGACTTCGCGGCCACGTCGGTACCGATCACCGCGCCGGCTCCCGGCCGGTTCTCCACCACGAAGGGCTGGCCAAGGCTGTGCGACAGCGCTTCCGCCACGTTGCGCGCCGCAATATCCGCCGAGCCGCCGGCGCCGAAGGGGACGATGATCCGCACCGGCCGGTTCGGCCAGCCGGCCTCCTGCGCGAGGGCGGGCATGGCCAGCGCGCCGGCAGCCAGCGTTCCGAAACCGCGCCGCGTGATGGTGTTCTTCATCTTCCGTTTCCTCCTGCGCCGCCCGGGCCGTTAATCGACTTTTCCGATCCGCTGCACGGCGCGGACGAGGCGGGCGCTGTCCTCGCGGAAGAAGCGCTCGAACTCGGCGCCATCCTGGTAGGCGATGGGGCTTCCGGCGGTGTCGAGCGCCCGCTTCAGCCCCTCGTCGTGCTCACAGACCTGGCGAAGCGCCTGGCGCAGCCGGCCCTGCACCGCTGCCGGCGTGGCCGCCGGCAGGAAGACGCCCGCCCAGATGTAGAATTCCACATCCTGATAGCCGAGCTCAAAAAAGGTCGGCACATCCTCGAAGCCCTTGAGGCGCTCGCGTCCCCAGCTCGCCAGGGCCCGCAGCCGGCCCTCCTTCACATGGACCGCCGCCGGTCCAGGACCGGAGGCCAGGGCCTCGATCTGGCCGGACAGCAGGGCCGTCAGCGCCGGGCCGCCACCCTGGAAAGGAACATGCAGCAGGTCGAGATCGGCGGCCCCGGTGAACATGGCCATCGCGACATGCAGCGTGGAGTAGTTCCCTGCGGAGCCATAGGAGATGGCACCCGGCCGCTTCTTCGCGTCGGCGACGAAATCCTGCACCGTCCGCCAGGGCGCGTTGGCCGGCACCACGAGGACGGTCGGGTCGGCGTTGATGCGCGCGACCGGGGCAAGCTGGTCCACCGTATAGGCCGGCGTGCGGCCCTGGATGCGCTCGCTTTCCGGAAGCATGGCGAGTGAGGAGAGCGCCATCAGTGCCGTGTAGCCATCCGGTGCCGCGCGCGCCACGCTGGCGGTTCCGACAATGCCGCCCGCACCGGGGCGGTTCACCACGGGAACGGCCTGGTTGAACACCCGCTCCAGCGCTGCGGCCACGGGGCGCGCGGTGACATCGGCCTGCCCGCCCGGCGGGAAGGCGACGACCATCTGGACCGGCCGCGTGGGCCAGTTCTCCTGCGCCTGCACGGCCGCAGGAACGAACCCGGCAGCACCCATGGCCGCCAACAGCTCACGACGAAGCAGCACGAACTTCCTCCTGCGGGCGACCAGTCACCCGCCTTTCCGAACGTTCGGGGAGGGCGGTCTTTTGCCGACCCTTCATCCCCTTAAGCTGCGGCGCGCCGTTTTGCGCGCCGCAGGTCAGGTCAGGCACGCCGCAGCGCAGCGACATCCACCTTGCGCAGCGTGTTGCGGATCTTCCCGATACCCTCGATCGCGCATTCCACCACATCGCCATCCCGCAGGAAGCGCGGTGGCTTGAAGCCGATGCCCACGCCTTCCGGCGTACCGGTGGCGATCACATCCCCCGGCAGCAGCGCCATGCTGAGCGAGATGGTCTCGATCAGGGTCGGGATGTCGAAGATCAGGTCGGCGGTGCTGGCATCCTGCCGCTTCTCGCCATTCACGGTGCAGCTCACGCGCATCGCCTCGGCCTTCAGCTCATCGGCCGTCACGATCCAGGGGCCCATGGGGCAGAAGCCGTCGATGCCCTTCCCCAGCAGCCACTGCTTGTGCTTGCCCTGCAGGTCACGAGCGGTGACGTCGTTCACCACCGTGTAGCCGAAGACATGCGCCATGGCCTGGGACTTCGGAATGGCCCGCCCGCCGCGCCCGATCACCACGGCCAGCTCTGCCTCGTAATCCACCTCGGCATCGAGCCCCGGCACCAGGGGGATGTCGTCCCAGGGGCCGGAGATCGAGGTGAAGGGCTTGGTGAAAATGATCGGCGCCTTGGGGATCGCATCCGCCGCGCTGGTCGAGGAGGAGTCATAGCCGCTGCCAGCGAATTCCTTCGCATGGGCATGATAGTTCTTGCCGACGCAGAAGATGTTGCGCGGCGGGTGCGGCAGCGGCGCCAGCAGCATGGATTCGTCGAGCGGCTCACCCTCCCCCGAGGACTCCGGCAGGGTGGCGCCGCTGGAAAGCGCCGCGATCAGCGCCGTCATCTCCGTCGGCAGCCCCGGTGCCAGGGTTTCCACCGGCCAGAAGCGGCGGCCCTCTGCATCCAGGCGCACCAGGCGCGGCGTGGCACCCTGCTTGACCATCGCGAGCTTCATGCGGCCGATCCTATACCAAATCTGCTTTTAACTGAACCAATCCGCTGCTATGGTCGGCATATTGGTTGGATTGGTCAAGACCAAGATCATATGGCAGTGCAATATGGAGAGAGCGTTAAGGCGCTCTCTGGTGCGATGGAACTGCGCGACATGCTGGAGCGCGAGTTGCGGGCCGATCGCTGGCAGCCCGGGGAGAAGCTGCCAACCGAACGCGAATTGGGTGCACGCTACGGCGTGGCCCGGAACACGGTGCGCCGTGCGCTGGAGACTCTGGAGCAGCAGGGCCTGATCCACCGCCATGTAGGCCGCGGCACCTTCCGGAGCATGCCCATTGCGACCGCACCCGCAGACGACGACTCGCTCAGCCCCTCTGATGTGGTGGAGTGCCGGCTGATCCTGGAGCCGGAGATGATTTCCCTCGCCGTCGCGCGCGCCAATCAGGCGGATATCGCCCGGCTGGTTGAGTGCCTGCGCGGCACGGACGAGGCCACTGACCTCGCGGCCTTCGAGCACTGGGACGCCGAGTTGCACGATGCCTTCGCGCTGGCCACGCATAATGCTGCGGTTATCGCCATGTCTCGCTCCCTCGCCCGCGTGAGGGAACGGACGGACTGGGGACAGCTTAAGGCACGCGGCAACACGGCGGAGCGTCGTGCCGTCCTGCAGCAGCAGCACCATGCCATGGTGGATGCCGTCCGGCAGCGCGATCGTGCGGCCGCGCGGCGCGTGATGCGCGACCACATCCTGTTCGTGCAGGGCTATATGTTCGGTGACTAGCCGAACAGCGCGGCGATCCGGTCGACCAGGGCCTCGTCGCGCAGCAGGCTGAAATGGTCCATGCCCGGGGAGATATATTCCTCGGCCGCGTTCCCCGCTTCCGCCCAGGCCCGTGCCATCCGGCTATTCTGATCGAGGAAGGCGGGCGTCTCCGTCCCGCCCACGGCAAAGAGCGCGCGCGGCAGCCCGCCCCGCACCCGGAACAGCGGTGACATGGCCCGGGCCGTCGGCGCATCCAGCCCCAGCTTGTCGTTCAGCGGCGTCGCAAGAAGCGGCTCCAGGTCATAGACGCCGCTCAGCCCTGCCACGGCAAGGATGGGCGATGCTCCCTCCCAGTCCGCCATGGCCAGCTCAGACACAATCTGCCCACCGGCCGAATGCCCGGCCGCCACAAGCCCAGCCCCGCCGCGCTCCAGCCCGCCCGCATGCGCCAGCACCGCCGGCACGGCCCGCCGCGCCGATTCCAGCAGCACCGGCAAGGTCACATCCGGGCAGAGCGGGTAGTTCACCAAGGCCATATCCAGCCCGCGTTCCACGAAGCGCGCCGCCAGGAAACGGAACTGTGCCTTGTCCCGCGACTGCCAGTAGCCCGCGTGGAAATAGGCCAGCGTGCCACGCCAGGGGCCGGGCGCCGCGTAGAAGTCGAAGCGTTCCCGCGCATGCGGGCCGTAGGGAATATCCAGCGCCGGATTCAGGGCCGCGATGGACTCCTCACCCTCCCGCTCGAAATCCGCGATCAGCGCCGGATGCCCGGGGCGCACCTGGCCGGTCATGTACTCCTGAACGGGATCCATCGTCATGCTGGCTTTGCTACGGCGAAACCGGCGAGCTGTGCATAGCCGCGCACGATGCCCTCCAACTCCTGGCTCGTTGCCACATCCTCGATCCGAGCGAAGCCAGCCGGCGCGCGTTCCGCGATCACGTCGATCACCCGCTCCGGCCCGCCAATGCGGTTGGAGCGTACTACCGCCGCCGTGGCCGGCAGCCGTTCCGCCTCATAGGCTGCCAGAGCCTCGGGAACTGGCCGCGAAGCGAGCAGATCCGTCAGGCAGCGCGCGTCTAGGATCGCCTGGGACGCGCCGTTGGAGCCCACCGGGTACATCGGATGCGCCGCATCCCCCAGCAACGTCACGCGGTTCTTGGTCCACCAGGACAGCGGGTCGCGGTCGCACATCGGGTATTCAAAGATCTCCGGCGTCGCGCGGATCATCGCCTCCAGACTGATGAAGGGAAGATGCAGCCGTTCGACCAGATGGCGGAAATCCTCGTAATTCCCCAGGCGCGACCAGTTTTCACGCTTCGGCGGGGGCTCGCCGGGCTGACCGGTGCGGGCATAGATCACCCAGTTCGTCAGCCGCGTTTCCGGCGTCTCGCCAGGGGCGATGGGATAGAGCACGAGCTTCGCCACCGCATCGCCCGCGATGACCATGGATTCGCCGTCGTCGAAGGCCGGCCAGTCCAGCGCGCCGCGCCACATCTGAATGCCGTTCCAGCGGATGCCCGGATCATCCGGGTGCAGATCGGCCCGCAGCGTGGAGTGGATGCCATCCGCCCCCACCAATGCGTCGCCCTGCTCCTCTGTCTCCGTGCCGTCACCCGCGCGGAAGCGAGCAACGACACGCTTGCCATCCTGCGCGTAACCCACCAGCCGTCGGTTGGTGCGGGGCGCCTTGTCGCCCAGCCTTTCCGTCGCTGCCTGCCACAGCATGGCGTGCAACCGGCCCCGATGGATGGAAAATTGCGGGACGTCATGCCCCGCATGCATTCCGCGCGGCTCCGACCAGATGGGCTGGCCCAGATGGTTCGCATAGGTAAGCTGCCGCGTGCGGATCGCGATCTCATCCAGCCGCGGAAGCAGGCCGAGCGCGGCCAGCTCCCGCACCGAATGCGGCAGGGCATTGATGCCGACGCCGAGGGGGCGCACGTCCTGCGCCGCCTCGAAAACCTGCCCCTCGATGCCCTTTTCCCGCAGCATCAGTGCGAGCGTCAGTCCGCCGATGCCGCCACCCGCGATCAGGATCCGCATGGGCGCAGCCCTCAGCCCTCGGCAGGGGGCGGCAGGAAGTGGATGTTGTGCTCGGCCGAAACCCGCACCACCTCCGCCGGATCGGTCAGCCGGTCGAGCTTCGTGAACAGCTCATAGAGCCGCATCGAGGGCGCCACCCAGAACAGCGCGCGGACATTCGACTCGCTCTTATTGAAGATGCCATGGGTGGAGCCCATGGGCATGCGGATTAGGTCGCCCGCGCTGGCATGCAGCGTTTCGCCATCCAGCAGCAACTCGAACTTGCCCTCCAGCACGCGGATGAACTCGTCCTGGTCCGGGTGGATATGCGGCGGCACGAAAGTGCCGGGCGGAAACAGCGTGTCGAAGGCGAAGGACGCCTTGGAGAGCTGCACGGGCTTGTAGGTCTGCCCGAGAATGTCCCAGACAACTCCGTCCAGGCTTTCGCCTGCGCGGGTGATGCCGGCTTCGGCTGCCATGATGCGTCCTCCTTCAAATATGAAGATAAGTGTCGCGGATAGCTGGCGCATCGGCCAGTTCCGCGCTGGTGCCGGCCCAGACGGTCCGGCCCTTCTCAATGATCACGTTGCGGTCGGCCAGGCGCAACACGGCGGAAAGGTTCTTGTCGATCAGCAGGATCGACTGCCCCTCCTCCTTCAGCGCGGCCAGGACCGACCAGATCTCCGCCCGGATCACGGGGGCCAGTCCCTCGGTCGCCTCATCCAGGATCAGCAGGGACGGGTTGGTCATCAGCGCGCGGCCGATGGCCAGCATCTGCTGCTCCCCGCCCGAGAGCTGGCTGCCCAGGTTGCGGCGCCGCTCCTTCAGCCGCGGGAAAAAGCGCCAGATGCCCTCCAGATCCCAGCGCGCCTTGCCGCTGCGCGCGGCGGCGGTGGCAATCAGGTTCTCCTCAACCGTCAGGGTGGGAAATACCTGCCGTCCCTCCGGCACCAGTCCCAGCCCATGCTGCGCCACGCGATAGGGCGGCAGCCCGGCGATGGAGGCACCACCGAAGGCGAGTTCCCCACCCCAGCGCGGCACCAGCCCCATGATGGCGGAGACGGTGGTCGTCTTGCCCATGCCGTTGCGACCGAGCAGCGCGAGCACCTCTCCCGCACCGACGGCAAGGGAGACATCAAACAGGACCTGGCTCTCGCCATAGCCGGCAGAAAGGTTCCGGACGTCCAGCATCAGGCCATCTCGTCCTCACCCAGATAGGCGCTGCGCACCTCAGGATGGGCGCGGATCTCCTCCACCGTGCCGGTCACGACCACGCGGCCATAGACCAGTACGGAAATCCGGTCCGCCAGGGCGAAGACGGCCCGCATGTCATGCTCCACCAGCAGGATTCCGTAGCGCTGGCGCAGGGAGCGCAGCAGCGCGATCAGCCGCTCCGTCTCCTCTGGCCCGGCCCCAGCCAGGGGCTCGTCCAGCAGCATTAGTCGTGGCTCCGCGGCCATCGCCACGGCGAGTTCGAGTTGCCGTTTCTCGCCATGCGACATGCTGCCGGCCACCACATCGGCGCGATGGCCCAGTCCGACCCTGTCCAGCGCCGCGCGGGCCCGTTCGTTCAACGCCGCCTCGGAGCCAGCCCGACGGAAGAAGCGGAAGGAGGAGCCGCTGCGCGCCTGCACGGCCAGCGCCACATTCTCCAGCGCGGTGAAACCCGGCACGATGCAGGTGATCTGGAAGCTGCGTGCCAGCCCGGCCCGGGCACGGCGCGGGAAGGACCAGGAGGTCACATCCTGCCCGGCGAAGATCACCGCACCCTCATCCGGCCGCAGCGTGCCGCTGATCTGGTGGATCAGGGTGGTCTTCCCCGCCCCGTTCGGGCCGATTACCGCATGGATCTCGCCGGGGTTCACCGTCAGCGACACACCATCGGTCACGGTCAGCCCGCCGAAGCGCTTGCGCAGCCCGCGCAGTTCCAGAAGCGGCTCAGGCATCGGCTTCCGCCCCCAGCGCCGCTGCCTTGGGCGAAACCGGCCGCCGGCGCGACACCATGGAAATCCCGGCCAGCCCGTTCCGCAGGAACAGCACGGACAGCACCAGAAGCGGCCCGAAGACCAGCCGCCAGTATTCCAGCAGATGCGAGAGCCACTCCTCCAACATGATGATGGCCAGCGATCCCAGGATGGCGCCGTAAAGATGCCCCGCCCCGCCCAGGATCACCATGAAGAGCAGTTCCCCCGACCGCCCCCAGGACAGGGTGGCGGGCGAGACGAATTCCGTGGAATTGGCCAGCAGCGCCCCCGCCAGTCCGGCGATTGCGCCAGCCACCGTGTAGGCGACGAGCCGGTAGGGATAGGGTGAGAAGCCCACCGCCTGCGCGCGCAGCGCATTCTCCCGCGACGCCCGCAGGACGCGCCCGAAGCGGCTGTCCAACAGCGCGGAACAGAGCAGCCAGATTCCCGCCAGCAGCACCAGGCAGATGAAGTGGAAGGCCATCCGGTCTTCCAGTAGCCGCGTGCCCAGCCATTCCGTGCGGCCATAAAGCGTATACCCGTCATCCCCGCCCAACACGGAGAGGGAGGCGGCGGTGAAGAAGGCCATCTGCCCGAAGGCGAGCGTGATCATGATGAAATGCACGCCGCTGGTCCGCAGCGACACAGCGCCCGTGACCAGGGCGAAGAACCCGGCCGCCAGGAACGCGGTGGGAAAGACAACCAGCGCATCGGTAATGCCAGCATAATCCAGCGCCGCCACCACATAGGAGCCGATCCCCAGCATGGCCGCATGGCCCATGCTGACCAGCCCTGCCCCGCCCACGAGCAAGGAAAGGCTGACAGCCGCCATGCCCAGGATCATGGCCCGTGCCATGACCGTGTAGGCGAAGCTCGTGTCGAAACCCAGGAATGGCGCCGCGGCCAGACCCGCCAGCACCACCAGGGGAAGGATCATCCGCAACCGCGTACTCATCCGCGCCGCACCGGAAAGAGACCGGCCGGGCTGAAGAACAGGATCGCGGCCATGACGATATAGACGAGCATGGAGGCCAGCGCCGCCCCGGTCTGCCGGGCGGAAGAGGCATCCATCACCAGCCGCAGCAGGTCCGGCAGCATGGCCCGGCCCAGCGTGTCGATCAGCCCGACCAGCACCGCGGCCAGGAAGGCCCCGCGGATCGAACCGATGCCGCCGATCACGATCACCACGAAGGCCAGGATCAGCACTCCATCCCCCATTCCCGGCGCGACCGCGAAGACCGGCCCGGCGAGCGCCCCAGCGAAGCCCGCCAGCATGGCGCCGAAGCCGAAGACCAGGGTGAAGAGCTTATGGATATCCACACCCAGCGCCGAGACCATGCGGGCATTGGTCGCCCCGGCCCGCACCAGCATCCCGGCCCGCGTGCGGTCCACCAGCAGCCACAGGCCCAGCGCCACCAGCAGCCCAGCAACGATGATCACCAGCCGGAAGGTCGGATAGGTCAGGCCGGGCATGATCTCCACCCCGCCCGTGAACCCCTCGGGTTGCGGCACCGGCAGGGGCGAGCTGCCCCAGATGGCGCGCACACCGTCATCCACCGTCAGGATCACGCCGAAAGTCGCGAGCACCTGGGAAAGGTGGTCGCGGCTGTAGAGATGCCGGAACACCAGCCATTCGAGCAGCAGTCCGATCAGTAGCGATACCGGCAGCGCCAGCAGCAGCCCCAGCCAGAAGCTGCCCACCCAGATGCCAAAGCTGGCCGCCACATAGGCGCCGAGCATGTATTGCACGCCATGGGCCAGGTTGATGAAGTCCATCACCCCGAAGACGAGGGTCAGCCCGGCGGCGACGAGGAACAGCAGGATTCCCAGCTGTGCCCCGTTCAGCAACTGCACGAGCAGCAGGTTGAGCGTCACTGGCGTGATGCCTCAACGCATCCGGCACTCGGCCGCGTAGGGGTCCACGTCGTTGCTGACCACCTTGCGCACCGTCTCGGTCGCGAACTTGCCGTCGGGGCGCTTCACCACCTTGTAGAGATAGATGTCCTGAATCGGATAATGGTTTGCGCCCATGCGGAAGTTGCCGCGAAGCGAGGTGAACTTCGAATTCTCCATCGCCTTCCGCAGCGCCGCCTTGTCCGTCAGGTTCCCGCCGGTCTGCTTCACCGCGTCGTCCACCAGCAGGGCCGCGTCATAGGCCTGGGCGGCATAGTTGCCGGGCACGTAGTTGTACGCGGCCTCGAAATCCCGGACGAAGCGCTTGCTCTGCTCGTTGTTGAAATCCGGCCCCCAGGTGGCGGCGGTGTAGAAGCCCAGCGCCGCATCGGCCTGGGCCGGCAGCGTCGCCTCGTCCACGGTGAAGGTGGAAAGGAAGGGAATGTTCGCCAGCCCGGCCTGCCGGTACTGCCGCACGAGGTTCACGCCCAGCGCGCCCGGCATGAAGGTGAAGATGGCGTCCGGCTTTGCCGCCGCGATCTTCGCCACCTCGGTCGAGAAGTCGAGCTGATTCAGCGGGACATAGATCTCGTCCACCACCTCGCCCTTGAAGCGGCTACGGAATCCGGCCACCGCATCCTTACCCGCCTGGTAGTTGGGCACGAGAATGAAGACGCGCTTATAGCCGTCATCCTGCGCCACCTGCCCCATCGAGGCATGCACCTGGTCGTTCTGGTAGGAGGTCGTGAAGAAATACGGATTGCAGCCGCGCCCGGCATAGGTGGAGGGGCCGGCATTGGCGCTGATCAGGAAGGTCTGGCTTTCCGTCACCGGGCGGAAGATGGACTGGAGGATGTTGCTGTACACGATGCCAGCGACGACATTGACCTTGTCCCGCTCCAGCGCGGCGCGGACCTTGGTCACGGCCACGTCGGGCTTCAGCTCGTCATCGATCACGACGGTCTCGACGGGAAGGCCGCCGAGCTTGCCGTCCAGATGCTTCACCGCCTGCATCCAGCCGTCGCGCAACTGAGTGCCGAGGGCGGCGCCGGCGCCGGAAAGGGTGGCCACGAAGCCCACCTTGATCCCAGCTGGCTGGGCCCGGACCAGGGCGGGCATGGCGCCTGAGAAGGTTGCGGCCGCTGCGGTGCCAAGCAGGGTGCGTCTGTTCATGGTCGCGGGATCCTCTGGGTCTCGTGCTCTTGGGACGCGGGTCTGCAGCCAGCGTGCCAAAGTAGCTTGCCATTCGTTCCGGCCATGTGGCCAGCCGCCGAATGCAGACCATTTCGCCCGGGAAGGCGCTCTTGCACGCGCCTCGTTCCGGGCTATCGACCTCCGTCCCCAGAAAGCTCCAGACAGGGCCGAGCCGACCCCCGCCAGCGCCTCGCCCGGTCAGCTCACCCCGAGATACCGTCCGGGCTTGTGGTTCATGGCCAGGATCAGGTTCACCACCAGGGCGCCGAGCATGGAGAGGCCCACCCGGCCCCAATTCAGCGCGAAACAGGCGCCCAGCATGACCAGCGTGTCGAAGCCCAGTTGCAGATAGCCGGCCCGCCAGCCCCGTTTTTCCTGCAGATGCATGGCAACCAGCTGCGTCCCGCCCAGCCCGGTGCGGTGCCGGATCAGGGCCAGCGCCCCCATCCCGATCAGGATGCCCCCCATGATCGCGGCATAAACCGGCGAGACATGGCTGAAGCCGAGCCAGAGCGGCGCAAACCGCGTGAGAATTGAAACGCCGGCAATGGCGATCGCCGTGCGCAGCAGCACCCGCCACCCCATCTGCCGCCAGCCGAAAAGCAGGAAGGGGATGTTGAGCAGGAAGAACAGCGTGCCTGCATTCATCGGCGTGACATAGCCCAGCAGCAGCGCCAGCCCTGCCAGCCCGCTCGTCACCAGCCGCGCCTCGCCATAGAGAGCAAGGCCCAGCGAAACCATGGTCGTGCCGAGAATCAGGGCCGCCACATCCTCGTACAGACTGTGCGGGGAAACCCCTTGCTGAAGGCCATCAGAGGCGCGCAGGGGCCGTGAGAGCTGATTCAGGGCGGGCCTCCTGACAAATCTGGCCGGGCCGGCCATTCGGACAGCAACACTACCCTATTGCTGCGATGCAGCAAGGGCTATTCGCTGGCGGGCCGCCCCGCCGCCCGCCCCAGGGCGGAAGCGAGCCGCAGGGCCCAGGCCTCGATGCTGCCCGGATCGCCCAGCAGGTCCTGCCGCAACTCGATCAGCACGGCCTCCAGCCCGCGGGCATCGCCATGCACGGGTACGGTGTAGTCGTGGATGCCGGGCTCGATCCGGTAGGGCTCATTCTCTGCCACCACCAGCCCCGGGTCCGATCCGATCGCGGCTGCCAGGGCACGCCCGAACACCATGGCACGGTCGAACAGCACACCGGCATGCCAGGGGCGCTCCACTCCCTGGAAGCGTGGCGTGAAGCTGTGCACCCCGATCACGAAGGCCGGCATACCTGCTGCTTCGCGTCGGTCCAGCAGAGCGGATACGGCCGAATGAAAGGGATGAAACCAGGCTGCCTCCCTCGCCGCCCGCTCCGCCGCGTCGATCCCGATATTGCCGGGAATGGGCGTGTCCTCGCTCCGTTCTCGAATGCTTGTCGGCACGCCAGGCGGTCGGTTCAGGTCGATCAGCAGCCGCGAGGCGCCCGCCAGGAAGAGAGGCGCATCCAGCAGCACCGAGAGCCGGCGCGCCAGCTCCGCGGCGCCGATATCCCAGGCGATGTGCCGCTCCAGCTCAGCCGCGGGCAGGCCCAGCGCGCCGTAGCGCGCGGGAATGTGGTTCGAGGCGTGCTCGCACAGCAGTACGAAAGGCGAGGCGCCCTCCGCGTTCAACAGCGTGACAGGCGCAGGATCGCTCGATGGGTCGGTCAAGACGCGCCCGCCGACGGCACTTCACGGGTCACCACGTTGAAGCCCGCTAGGTTGCAGGGACCAAAGGTCGTGGTCATCGCCACATCGGTCGCATCGCGCCCGCGTGCCATCACAATCCGGCCGATGCGCGGAATGTTGTGCCGCGCATCGAATGTGTACCAGTTGCCGCCGAGATAGGCCTCGAACCAGGCAGAGAAATCCATTGGCGCGTCCGCCAGCGATACGCCGATATCGCCGAGATAGCCCGTGCAATAGCGCGCCGGGATGTTCATGCAGCGGCACAACGTAACGGCCAGATGCGCGTAGTCCCGGCACACGCCCAAGCGGTCATTGTGGCCGCTATAAGCGGTGCGGAAGACATTCGCGTGCTCATAGCCGAACTGGATGCGGTTATGCGCGTAGTCGCAGATCGCCTGCACCCGCGCCCAGCCGCCCTCGACATGGCCGAATAGCGACCAGGCGAGCTCCGAAAGCCGGTCCGTCTCGCAGTAGCGGCTAGCCAGCAGGAAAACCAGCGTGTCGTCCGGCAGTTCCTCCACTGGCACCTGGCGTGCCTCCGGCACCACCGGATCGGGTGTACCGGGGTCCAGGATGTCAAAGCGGGTGGAGATGGTCGTCCGCCCCGGTGGCGCGACGATCCGGTGGCAGATATTGCCGAACCCGTCCCGGTATTCCGCCGCGCCAACAGGGCGGTCGAACTGGATCTGGTGGGGCCCGATCACATCCTGCATGCGGGATGGATGCACGCTCAGCGCCAGGAGCATCGGCGTCGGCTGCGGGCAGTCATAGGTGATGTCGTAACCGCAGTGAATTTTCACGGGCGGGAGCCTCCGATCCTTGGGATGACGCGGCACCGACGCGATGGGACTGGGGCGGCAATCCCCGCCCGGCCGTATGACGCCCATTACCGGCCTAACATACAGCAAGCGGCAGGCCAGAGGTGGCTGAACCCCGCCCTGCTGCCGCCGACCTAACGCTGATGTGCGAAGCGAAGCCTGCCCCGGCGCCCGAAAGGCCGGAAGTCAGAACAACCCCTCGATCCGTCCCTCCGCGTCCAGGCCGATCGTCTCCGCGGCCGGATGGCGCGGCAGGCCGGGCATGGTCATCACATCCCCACAGATCGCAACCACGAATCCCGCTCCCGCCGAGAGCTTCACCTCCCGCACTGGCAGTGTGTGCCCCGTGGGCGCCCCCAGCAGCGCGGGGTTGGCGGAGAAGGAATACTGCGTCTTCGCGATGCAGACCGGCGCATTGCGGAACCCGGCCTCCTCGAATCTCTTCAACCGCTGCGCCAGAGCCGGCGGCAGCGCCACGTCGGAGGCGCGGTAGATCTCCCGCGCAATGGTGCCGATCTTGTCCGCCAGCGGCATATCGGCAGGGTAGAGCGGCCGGAACCGCGCCGTGCCGCCCGCAATCAGCCCCTGTACCGCCCGCGCCAGATCTTTCGCGCCCGCGGCGCCATCGCCCCAATGCGTACAGAGGATGGCGCGCGTGCCCACCGCCTCCATCGCCTCCTGCACGGCCGCGATCTCGGCATCCGTGTCGGAGGTGAAGCGGTTCAGCGCCACCACCACGGGCAGGCCGAACTTGCCCATATTCTCCACATGGCGCTCCAAGTTGGACAGGCCGCGCCGCACCGCCGCCACATCCTCGGTGCCCAGCGCGGCCTTCGCCACGCCACCATGCATCTTCAGCGCGCGCACCGTCGCCACCACCACGCAGGCGGAAGGCGCCAGCCCGGCCATGCGGCATTTGATGTCCAGGAACTTCTCAGCGCCCAGATCGGCGCCGAAGCCGGCCTCCGTCACCACCACATCGGCCATGCGCAGGCCGAGCTTCGTCGCGATGACGCTGTTGCAGCCATGGGCGATGTTGGCGAAGGGTCCGCCATGCACCAGCGCCGGGCTGCCCTCCAGCGTCTGCACCAGGTTTGGCATCAGCGCATCCCGGAGCAGCGCCGCCATGGCGCCATCCGCCTTTAGCTCATGCGCCGTGACTGCACGCCCGTCCCGCGCCTGCCCGATGATGATCCGCCCAAGCCGCGCGCGCAGGTCGTCCAGATCCTGCGCCAGGCAGAAGATCGCCATCACCTCGGAAGCGACGGTGATTTCGAACCCATCCTCGCGCGGGAAGCCATTCGCGACACCCCCGAGCCCCACAGCGGCCAGGCGCAGCGCGCGGTCGTTCATGTCGATCGCGCGGTTCCAAACGATGCGCCGCGCGTCCAGGTCGAGTGCGTTGCCCCAGTAGATGTGGTTGTCAATCATGGCCGATAGCAGGTTGTTGGCCGAGGTGATCGCGTGGAAATCGCCGGTGAAATGGAGGTTGATCTCCTCCATCGGCGCCACCTGCGCCCGCCCGCCGCCCGTGGCCCCGCCCTTCACCCCGAAGCAGGGCCCCAGGGAGGGTTCGCGCAGCGCGATCATGGTCCGCGTGCCCAGGGCGTTCAGCGCATCGCCCAGGCCGATGGTGGTGGTGGTCTTGCCCTCGCCGGCAGCGGTCGGGCTGATGCCGGTCACCAGCACCAGCGCGCCTTCCGGCTTTCCCGCCTGCGCCCGGACGAAGTCCATGCCCAGCTTGGCCTTGTACCGGCCATGCGGCTCCAGGGCATCAAGGGGAATCCCAGCACGCTCCGCGATCTCGGTGATGGGGCGCAGCGTCGCCGCCCGCGCGATCTCCAGATCCGTCGTCATCCATGGTCCCCGGGGCTGATCCCCAGGGGTTAGGGCAGGCTTCCCCAGTCGGCAAGCAGGCAGCGCTTGGAAAGGGCGATCCAGGGATGTCATGCTGCCGCCAACAAAGGAATCCGGAGGAAGTCTTGTCCTACCCTGCTGCGACACGCCGCGCCCTGCTGGCCGCCCCCGCCCTGCTCCTCGCCCGGCCGGGCCTGGCCCAGGCGCCTGAGGGCTGGCCCACCCGCCCCGTTTCCGTGCTCGTGCCCTTCGTCGCCGGCGGCCCCTCCGATATCGTGGCCCGGGCGGCCTCCAACACCATGGCCCAGGCGATCGGGCAGCCCGTGGTGGTGGAAAATCGCCCTGGCGCGAATGGCGAGGTCGCGGCCCGGGTGGCCGCGCGCGCGGCGCCGGATGGGCACACCCTCATGGTCGGCTCGATCGGCGTCTGGGCCATCAACGCTGCCCTTCGCCCCAATCTCGGCTACGATCCCGTGAAGGACTTCACCCCGCTGGTCCTGGCCGTCACCACCCCGAACGTGCTGGTGGTGAATGACAAGCACCCGGCCCGGGACATGGCCTCCCTGGTCGCCTGGCTGAAGGAACGGAACGGCCGCGCCTCCTATTCCACCTCCGGCGTCGGCTCCTCGGACCAGATGACGACGGAGTTGTTCAAGATCCGCACGGGTACCGAGATCACCCATATTCCCTATAGCGGCGGCGCGGCGGCCGCGACGGACCTGATCGCCGGCAATGTGGACCTCTCCTTCCAGAACCTGGGCACCGTGGCCGCCCATATCGCTGGCGGACGCCTGCGGGCCCTGATGGTCACCAGCGAAAAGCCCCATCCCGTTCTGCCCGGCGTGCCGACGGCGGCGCAGGCGGGGCTGCAGGACTTCGTCGTCACCTCCTGGCAGTCCTTCATGGGTCCGGCGGGCATGCCCGTGCGGCTGCGGGACCGTGTGGCCGGCGCGCTGCGCGACGCCCTGCTGCATCCCGACACGAAGCCGCGCCTGGAGGCGATCGGCTTCGACGTGGTGCCCAGCACCCCCGAGGATTACAGCCGCTTCCAGCAAGCCGAGATCAATCGCTGGCGGGAGGTGATCCAGGTCGCGCGCATCACCGCGAGCTGATCCGCGCGCGGGCGGGTTGCGCCAGATCAAGGCCAGCCCGCCCCTGAAGGCGTAATCCGCTTGCACGGGACCGCGCGGCGCCGCCCGGCGCAAGCGAGGCAACCCATGCCTATCCGTATTGGCGCAATAGCTGGGTCTGCAACACGCCCAGTTCCGCCAAGGCCTCGCCCATCGCGCCCAGGGCAAAGCGCATGTCGTCAGGCGTCACCGCGCCGATGCAGCCGATACGGATGGTGGGCGTCGGCGTGGTGAAGAAGTTGCTGATCAGCACGCCGCGCCGCTTCAGCGCATCCACGAATCCCTGCAGCGTGAAGCCCGGCGCATCCGGTTGGTGCAGTGTCAGGATAATCGGCCCCTGATGGGCGGCATCGAGATAGGGCCGAAGACCCAGACGCTCGGCGCCCGCGCGCAGCACGCGCATATTCTCGGTGTAGCGCGCCAGCCGGGCGGGCTGCCCGCCTTCGGCGAGATAGGCCTCCATTGCCACCCCGAAGGCGTGCAGCGCCTGCACCGGCGGGGTGAAGCGGAAGCTTCCCCAGCCGGACCGCTCCGCATGGCGCAGCACATCGCCCAGGTCGAAGCTCCAGGATCCCGCCTGCCCCGCCCGCTCCCGCGCGCGCTCCATCGGGCACACCGCGAAGCCGATCCCCGGCAGCCCCTCCAGGCATTTGTTGGAGGTGAACAGCACCGCATCGCATTCCGGTTGTGCCTTCAGGTCGAAGGGCAGCGCCCCGAAGGCGGAGACCGCGTCGACGATCAGCCGCCGCCCCGCGGCGCGCACCACGGCGCCCACCTCGGCCGGATCATTGATGATGCCGCTGCCCGTCTCGGAGTAGATCATGCCGACATGCGAGATCGTGGGATCGGCTGCCAGCGCCGCCGCCACCTCCTCCCCTCGCACGCCGCGCGTATCCGGCACGGGCAGCGCCACGGGGTCGCGCCCGGCCTCGCGCGCCAGGCGCATCATCCGGTCGGCATAGGCACCATTGCTGACCACCAGAAAGCGGCCGCCCGCCGGGATGAAGGTCCGCACCGCGGCCTCCACGATGAAATGGCCGGCGCCCTGCAGTGGCAGGGTCGCGTGCACACCAGCCACGCCCCCGGCGATGTCACGCACCCGGTCCCGGATCGCGGTGTATTCCACGCCGAAGTCGCGGTCCCAGGGGGCGATGTCCACCGCCATGGCCGCCCGGGTCTCCGGGCGGGTCTGGACGGGGCCGGGGGTGAGGAGGAGCATGCCGGGAACCTTGCTGGGCGGCGTTGATCGTCCGGCCAAACTGCACCCCGCGCCAGGAGGGAACAACCCTCAGGCGGTCAGCGCTCCTCGCAATTCCCGAACAAGCTTGCGCCGGATCGCCTCGGCGAAATCGGCATAATCGGCGCATTGCATCACGAAGGCGCCGGGGCCCCCGATCACCTGGGCTGCGTAATGGGCCGGCAGGTCCGGCTCCTCGTTCACCACTGCCAGGGCGTTGATGGTCACCCCTGCCCCGATAGCGGCGTCCCGCACGGGGCCGGAGGGCATGCCGGCATTCCCCGCCCCGTCCCCGGAGACATCCACCACCTGCCGCGCCGCATCGCCGGGGAACCCGGCCAGCAGCCGCAGCGCCGCCGCCAGCCCCTCCCCCAGCGCGGTGGCACCGGCGGTTACGGAACGCGGGGCGGCATCCAACGCATCGGCCAGGGCGGTCGCCCCATCCGCATCGGCCAGCACCATCCAGGGCACAGCCACGTCCTGGGCCCCTGGCCCGGACCACAGGATCGCCGCCACCGCCGCCGCCCCGCGCGGCCCGCCCCTGGCCGCCTCCGCCACCGCCGGATCGCGGAAGGCGGCGGCCAGCCCGCCCATCATCAGCCCGAATTCGTCATGATCGACGGAGGATGAGGCGTCCACCGCCAAGCATAACGCGATGTCCACGTCTCGCATCCGGCGCAGGTGGGGCGGCGGCCCTGGCGGGGCAATCCGCCTTCCGGCACAGGTGCGGGTTGCAGCGGCCGGTGGGCATGGGCATCTTCCCCCAGGCCCGGAACTGAGGCCGGGCGTCAGGGCCTTCGCCCGGCGCGCCTCCAGCACCAAATCGACAACTCAGACGGGGCGGAACGGCAGATCGGATGGACGGCACGATGAACCTGCTCTTGCCTGTTCCAGGCGAGGCCCCGACCCATGAAACCGCCCCGATCTCCCGTATTGTGGCCGAGGTGGCCGCGACCTTCCCCGGTGAGCGCATCACCCTCGGTGAAATGGCGGAGGCCTTCGGGGACCGGGCCTTCGGCCTGCTGATCCTCCTCCTGCTGCTTCCCTCCCTGCTGCCGGGCATGGCCTCGGTCTTTGGCGCCCCTGTCCTGCTCCTGGGGGTGCAGATGGGCCTTGGCCGCCGCGTGCCCAGGCTGCCGGCCTTCATGGCCCGCCAGTCCATCAAGCGGACGGACCTGCTCCGCCTGGCCGGCGCTTCCTCCAAATGGCTCCGGCGGATCGAACAATATGTCCGCCCCCGCCCCGGCCCCCTGGCTAGTCCCTTCGGGGACAAGCTCTTCGGCTGGCTGACGGTCTATGTCGCCATCATGCTCATCCTGCCCGGCCCCGGTACCAACGGCCCGCCGGCCTTCGGCAACATCGTCATGGCACTCGGGCTGGTGGAGCACGACAGCAAGACCATGGCCTGGGGCGCCATCCTGACCCTGCTGGGCTGCCTTTTCGCCACCATCGTGCTGGGCGTGCTGTGCTGGCTGGGCGTGGAGGCGCTCGGCTTCGTGTTCTGAAGAACACAGCCCGCGCCTTTCCGGCCCGCTAGTCATCGCAAGAATCCCTGCCCGTCTCGCGGCTTTGTCATGGCCGCGTTACACGCCCCGCCATGCGCCGGTGGCCCGAAAGGGCTGAAACGGGAATGCGGCACGTGCCCGGTCCGGGCATTGATCCGCAGCTGCCCTCGCAACTGTAGGCGGTTGCTCCGGCCCCCAGCATGCCATTGCGGCCCGTCATGACCGGGCAGCGAGAAGGCGGGGGCCTTTCCCGGAAGGGAAACCGCGAGCCAGGAGACCGGCCGGCGCAGAGCTGTCTCGCGCGTGCCGGGCGAGGTGCACCGGCGCAACGGACCTTTGGACAGGGGGCGGACACGCCCCTTCCGCAGGCGAGAACCGCGTCCACCGTCACGCGCCCCTTCCGGGGGCGCGCGGCAGATCGTGACTGCTCGGCTGAGGATGCCCGATGCGACGCCTTCTTCTGCTTTCCTTTACCGCTCTCGCCCCCGCCGCCTTCGCCCAGACCTCCGACACCACCGCGACGCCGCCCGTTACCCAGCCCAGCGCGGCGGTCCCCGAAGTCGTCGTCACCTCCACCCGCATCCCAACCCCGATCGAGCGCGTGCCCGCTGGCGTCACCGTCATCGACCGCCAGACGATCGAGGAGCGCGGCTACCAGACGCTTGCCGAGGCGCTGTCCACCGTACCAGGCTTCGCCCTGCTCCAGTCCGGCGGCCTCGGCCAGCCGGCCAGCGCCTTCATCCGCGGCACCGCCTCCCGCCATGCCCTCGTCCTGCTGGACGGCGTGCCGATCAACGACGCCGCCGAACCCAATGGCGCCTTCAATTTCGGCAATGACCTGCTCGGCCTGGATGTCGAGCGCATCGAGGTGCTGCGCGGCCCCGCCTCCTCGCTCTATGGCTCCGGCGCCATCGGCGGCGTCGTGAACATCGTCACACGCCGCGCACCGCCCAATCGCAGCTTCGCCCCCTTCGGCGAGATCGCGGGCGGCAGCAACCGCACGCTGCGCGGCGGAGCCGGTGCCGCCGGCACCGTCGGGGAATTCGACTATCTCCTCTCCTTCCGCAGCCTCTCGACCCGCGGCACGGACGCCACCCCTTCCCGCTTCACCAGCGACACCGGGGAACGCGACGGCTTCCGCAGCACCGGCGCCACCGTCCGGCTGGGCTGGACGCCCAGTGAGCGCTTCCGCCTGGAAGGCCTGGCCAACTGGCGCGAGAATCATGGCGGGCTGGACGACGTTCCCTATGACGATCCGAATTATTCCTTCGAGGATCGCCGCTACACCGGCCAGATCCGGGCGGAGGCCAAGCCCTTCGAGGCCTGGACCACCGGCTTCCGCATCGCGCAGACCGTGGACCGCCGCCGCTACACCAATGCGGCGGACAGCCTGTCCTTCTCCACCACCGACGACCTGTACCGCGGTGAGCGGACGGTCCTCGACTGGGGCAACCAGATCCGCCTGCCCAATGCCGGCCTGTTCGATGAGAGCCAGCTCTCCTTCGGCGTGACCCATGAGCGCGAGGATGTGCGCCAAGCCTCCGGCAGCAACTTCTTCCGCACCACCACCGATGCCGATGCCAGCAGCACCGGCGTGCATGCGGGTTACCAGGTCCGCCTGTTCCGGCGCCTCGACCTCACCGCTGCCCTCCGCAGCGACAATGCGGAGGATTACGGCACCCACACCACTTATCGCCTCGGCGCGGTGCTCGCCCTGCCAGAGATCGGCGCGCGCGTGCATGTCGCCTATGGCACCGCCTTCAAGGCGCCCTCGCTGTACCAGCGCTATGGCGTCATCACCGGCTACTTCCAGGGCAACCCGAATCTTCGTCCCGAGACCTCCAAGGGATGGGAAGCGGGCGTGGCCTTCGATATCCCGCTTGGTGCGCGGAGCGACTTTGCCAGCTTGGGCGCGACCTATTTCGAGAATCGCCTTCGCGACCTGATCAATTATGACGCTTTCTTTACCTCGCTGGAGAATATCGACCGCGCACGGATCAAGGGCGCCGAATTCTCGGCCACATTGCGCCCCGCATCCTGGCTGACCGTGAACGCCGCCTACACCATCACCGATGCGCGCGATGCGACGACGGACGAACGCCTGGCCCGTCGTCCCGAGCAGCAGCTGGCGCTTAACGCCAGCATCCGCCCGATGGACAATGTGACCATCGCGCCGGAGCTGATCTTCTACGGCCGCTCCCGTGAAGGCGCCTTCGCCTCCTACGCGGATAATGGCACCGCCTATACGGAGGCGCGCGACAACAAGGCTGGCACCATCTTCAACCTGACGGCCACCTGGCAGGTGACGGAACCGGTGGCGCTCTTCGTGGAGGGCCGCAACCTGACGGATAGCGACTTCGAGCCGGTGAACGGCTTCGTCATCCCCGGCCGGACGGTGCTGGTGGGATCGCGCTTCCGGTTCTGAAGCGCGCCATGGGCCGCGCCAAGGCGCGGCCCAGAAGCGGGGTAGCCCCCGGACGCGTTACAGCGTCTCCAGCAGCCCCGTAATCACCTGCCCCCGCGGCGCCAGGTCGCGCCACAGGATGTGCTCGTGGGGCGCATGGGCCCCGGCGCCCGTGCAGCCGAGCCCGTCCAGGGTCGGGATGCCCATGGCGGCGGTGAAGTTGCCGTCCGACCCGCCGCCGCGATGCTGCTTCGGCAGCTCGTAGCCGGCCTCCCGCGCCAGCCTCCGCGCGTGCTCATACAGGTTCAGGATGTCCGGGTTCTCCGCGAAAGAGGGGCGGTTCATCCCGCCCTCGATCGTGATGGTGATCCCGTCCTCGCTCCCGGCCAGGGCGAGGATCTCCTTCTCCATCCGCTCCCCGTCCTCGATGGTCGCCACGCGAAGATCGATCTCGCAGCCGGCCTCCGGCGGGATGACGTTGGGCCGCGTGCCGCCCCAGATCGGCGCGACATTGGTGGTGGTGCCGCCCGCCAGATCCACCATGGCATGCACCTTCTGGATCAGCCCGGCCAGCGCCACCACGGCGCTGCGCCCCTCCGTCCAATTGCCGCCGGCATGGGCGGACACGCCCTGGATTTTCACGGTGAAGCGCCCCACGCCCTTGCGCGCGGTCACGCAGGCGCCGTTAGGGCCGCCTGCGGGCTCGGGGATCAGCACGGCGCTGGCGCCCGCCGCCTCGCGCTCGATGATGTCGCGGGAGGTGGGGCTGCCCACCTCCTCATCGGGCGTCAGTAGCAGGGTGATGGGGCTCTTCGTCTGCACCTTCTGGCGCAGGATCTCGCGCAGCGCGTGGAAGGCCAGGAAGGAGCCCGCCTTCATATCGTAGATGCCGGGGCCGAAGGCCTTCTCGCCCTCCACCTTCCAGGGCATCGAGCTGTCCAGCGTCCCATGGTCCCACACCGTGTCTAGATGGCCAGAGATCACCACCGGGCGACGGTTGCCATGGGCGGGGCTGGCCGGGGTACGGGCGATCAGCGTGTCTCCATATCCGTCCCGGCCAGGGATGCGCGTCACCTCGGCGCCAACGGCCCGAAGCTCGGCTTCCGCCTTGTCCACCAGCTTATTCACGGCAGAGGCGTCGGTGGTCGGGGTTTCCTGCAATACCCAGTTGCGCAGTTCCTCCAGCAAGGTCTCGCTGGTGCCAATCTGGGTGGCGGGCATGGGCGATCATCCTTCCGTGCTGCGGATGGGCGGGTTCTCGCGCCCGGCCGGGCCCTTGTCCATGCCCGCTGGCCCGGTCGTTCATCGGTCCTTCAGAGACGCGCCCGACCTGCGCGGGCAAGGCTGGGGCAGCGGGATGGAGGCCCCCCCGGGGTCTTACACCGCTCGGCCAGGCAGGCGTGCCACCGGCCCGGCCCAGGTCCGGAAGCGCAATGCCGCCCAGCCGCATGACGGCAACCGGGCATCCCCCGGCTGGAAGGCTTCACGCTGCGGTGCCACATTCGCCCCCATGACCCTTGATATGAAGAAGATCTGCGTCTTCTGCGGCGCGAACCCCGGCACCGATCCCGCCTATGCTGAAGCGGCCCGCACCCTGGGCCACGCCATCGCCGCCCGCGGGCTCGGCCTGGTCTATGGCGGCGGCAAGGTCGGGCTGATGGGCGTCGTGGCCGATGGCGCGCTGGAGGCAGGGGCCGAGGTGGACGGGGTCATCCCCGAGCATCTGATGCAGCGTGAACTAGGCCACGGCTCCGTTACCCGCCTGCACGTCGTCAGCTCCATGCATGAGCGGAAGGCCCTGATGGCCCAGCTCTCGGATGGCTTCGTGGTGCTGCCCGGCGGGTTCGGCACGCTGGAGGAGGCCTTTGAGGTCCTCACCTGGTCCCAGCTCGGCCTTCACAAGAAGGGCACGGTCTTCCTGGACGTGAACGGCTACTGGTCGAAGCTGAACGCCATGCTGGACAGCATGACCGAGGCAGGCTTCGTGAAGCCGGAGCACCGCCTCCTCTCCATGACCGCGGCCACCCCCGACGAGGCTCTGGACCTGCTGGCCGCCTTCCGCCCGCCCGAAGTGACGCGCTGGATCGAGCGCATGGCGCAGAGCTGACGCCACCGGCCATGAGCTATCAGGTCTGGACGGACTGGCGAGCCCTGCCGGAGGCGGCGCGGGGCGGCACCGTGGCGCTGGGCAATTTGGATGGCGTCCATCGCGGCCACCGCGCCGTGCTGGCCGCCGCCCATGCCGGGCGCCCCGATCTTCCCCTCGCCGCCCTGACCTTCGAACCGCATCCGCGCGAATTCTTCCGCCCGCAGGACCCGCCCTTCCGCCTGACCCTGCTGCCCGCCAAGGCCGCCGCCCTGGCGGCATCCGGCTGCGCCCATGTCCACGCCGTCCCCTTCGACGCCGCCCTCGCCGCCATGGAGGCGGAGGCCTTCTGCGAGCAGGTGCTGCGCGAGGGGCTGGGAGCGCGCCACCTGGCCTGCGGCGCGGATTTCGCCTTCGGCCATCGTCGTGGCGGTGACGTGGATTTCCTCGCGCGCTGGGCGGAGGCGCGCGGCATCGGCCTCTCCATTGTGCCTCCCGTGGCCGATGCCGCGGGCCCGATCAGCAGCACCCGCATCCGCCGTGCCCTGCAGGATGGCTATCCCGAGCGCGCCGCCGCCCTTCTGGGCCGCGACTGGGAGATCCGCGGCACCGTCTTCCAGGGAGACCGGCTGGGCCGGGAACTCGGCTGGCCCACCGCCAATATCTGGCTCGGCCGCCATCTGGAGCCGGCGCGCGGCGTCTATGCCGTCTTTGCCGTGCTGCCGGATGGCTCCGTGGTGCCCGGCGTCGCGAATGTCGGCCGGCGCCCAACCCTGGGCGGCGATCCGGAAACGCGGCTGGAAACCCATCTCTTCGACTGGTCGGGCGACCTTTACGGCCAGGAGATCGGCATCCGCCTGCATCGCTTCCTGCGAGAGGACGCGACCTTTGATGGGCTGGACGCGTTGAAAGCGGCCATCGCGGCCGATGCGGCCCAGGCACGGGCCATACTGGCGCAAGCATAGGAGCCGGTATCCCGCATCAACGAGCGAGCAGCCGCCCCAGGAAGATCGTGCCGGCCAGGGGCGTATCATAAGTATCATAATAGGGCTCGATCGGTCTGAACCCCGCTTTCTCGTACAACGCGATCGCCTCGGCCATGAAGGGCAGCGTATCCAGCCGCATCTCGCGATAGCCGATCCGCATGGCTTCCCCGATGACAGCATCGACCAGCGCCCGGCCGAGCCCGAGCCCACGCCCTGGTGGTGCGACATAGAGCCGCTTCATCTCGCAGCAGCCCTCGAACATCACCGGCCGGAGCCCGACGCAGCCCAGTGGCTCCCCCCACAGGCCGCGCGCCAGGAGCAGTTCACCGGCCGGCGGCGCATATGGGCCGGGCAAGCCTGCCAGCTCCGCCGCGAAGCCCTGGAAGGACAGGTCGATCCCGAGCGACGACGCATAGGCGCTGAACAGTTGCGCCGCTGCCTTAAGCTCCGCCGCCGTTCTTACCGGTCTGATCTGGAACAGGACCTCGGGCATGGGGCCATCCTGCCGTCAGGCGGCAGGGCATCACAACAGCGTCGAGGCTAGCAGGCGCGTCAGCCCGTCCCCTCTCGCAGCACGATCATCCGCGCCGCGCCCTGCTCCCGCTCCGCCACGATCTTCCATCCCGGCAGCTCAGGTACGGTCTCCTCCCGCCCGACCTCCAGGCAGGCCAGCGCCCCCGGCGCGATCCACCCGGCCGCGCGCAACGCCTCCAGCGCCGCCGGCCCCAGATCCTTCCCATAGGGCGGGTCGAGAAACAGCAGACTGCACGGTGCATCCGCCCGCGGCGGCCGTCGCACATCCCCGGCCACCACCCGCGCCAGGCCCTCCGCCTTCAGGGCCGCGATATTGGCCCGCAACACAGCCAGCGCCGCCCGGTCCTGCTCCATGAAGACCGCCCGCGCCGCCCCACGCGAGAGCGCCTCCAGCCCCAGCGCGCCGGTTCCGGCGAAGGTGTCCAGCACCACCGCGCTCTCCACCACGGCGCGTCCCGCCCAGGGTGCGTGCCACAGCGCATCGAACAGCCCCTGGCGCACCCGGTCGGCCGTCGGCCGCGTTCCGGCGCCTGGCGGAGCCTGGAGTGCGCGGCCCCGCCAGCGGCCTGCGACGATCCTCATCGGGTTCGAACTCTGGGAAGCATCCCTCGTACTAGGCCGCATTCTCCGAGGGGAAAAAGACCGGGAGGAAGGAATTCTCCCCGGGCCTCTCATCTTTTTCCTCGAGTTTGAGGTGCGCCAGCCTCACGCACCCGCCAGCGCTCCAGGCAAGCAGAACGGGACCTCCGTCGGCCTTTCTCCCCTTCGCGGCTTGCCGCCTGCCCGCCCAAGGTCTAGCCCCGACACGGCAATCCGGGAGAGGAACGGCAATGGAGCAGGCGGAGCCGAGCGTGGTGTCGCGCATCGAGGGGCGGGCGGGCATAATCCTGCTCAACCGTCCCCGCGCGCTGAACGCGCTGGACCAGGGCATGATCGACGGCCTGGCCGAGGCCGCCGCGCGCTTTGCCGCAGATCCCGCCATCGACCTCGTGGTGCTGGAAGGGGCCGGTGGCCGGGCCTTCTGCGCCGGCGGCGATGTGCGCGCCATTCGCAGTGCCGCCCTGGCCGGCGACACCGCGACGATCGAGCGCTTCTTCTCCGCCGAATACGGCCTGAACCGGATGATCGCGGAATTTCCGAAGCCCTGGATCAGCCTGATTGACGGCGTCTGCATGGGCGGCGGCATTGGCGTCTCGGTCCATGGCAGCCATCGCATTGTCACCGAGCATGCGCTGCTGGCCATGCCGGAAACCGCCATCGCCCTCTTCCCCGATGTCGGAACCTCGCACGTCCTGCCGCGCCTGCCAGGGCGGGGCGGCGCCATGGGCAAGTGGCTGGCCCTGACCGGCGCGCGGCTTCAGGGCGCGGAGGCGGTGGAGGCCGGGCTGGCCACCCATCATGTCCTGCGTGAGCGGCTGCCCGCCCTGCGCGAAGCCCTGCTGACCGGTGACCCGGCGGTGGTGACGCGCTTCGCCGCTGCCGTGCCGCCTGGCCGGGTGGAGGCGGAGCGCGCCGCTGTGGAACGTTGCTTCGCGCCCGACGACATGCTCTCGATCATGGCCCTGCTGACAGCGGAGGACAGCGACTGGGCCCGCGCCCAGCTTGCCGTGCTGCACCGCATGTCCCCCACCTCGCTCTCCGTGACGCTGGAGCTTCTGCGGCGCGGCGCCACGATGAATCTGCGCGACTGCCTGGCGATGGAACTGGCCCTGACCCGCGCGGTCACCCGCCATCCCGATTTCGCGGAGGGGGTGCGCGCCGTGCTGGTGGACAAGGACAACGCGCCGCGCTGGTCGCCCTCCAGTCTCGGCGCAGTGGACCCGGCCGCCATCCGCGCCATGTTCGCGGGGTGATCACCCTTTCGCGGTTTCCATGGCTCGAACAGGCCAGTGGCTGGCTCTTCGACAGGCTGGGCGGCGAGTACCGGCACCAGGGCCTGCGCTTCGCCGTACCGCCGGACCTGACGAGCCGCGGCTTCCGCGGGCGCTTCCTGCTGGGCCTCTACGAAATGCCGGAGCGGCGGCTGCTGCACCACCTGCCACCGGATTCGACCCTTCTGGACATGGGTGGCTGCCTGGGCGTCGTCTCCTGCTTGGCCAACCGGCGTCTGCGTGATCCGCGGCGCCATGTGGTGGTGGAGGCCAATCCCGCACTGCTGCCGACGTTGAGGGCGAACCGAGACCGCAATGGAGCCCAGTTCACCATCCGGCACGGCATAATCGGCGGTGACGGCCGGTTCTGGCCGGGCGGCAACATTGTCGCAGGCAGCGCTTACCGGCCACGCGGCGCCCCCATCAGCGTCCCGGTGCTGGATCCGGACGCCATTGAGGCCGAGCACGACCTGCGTTTCGACGCCTATGTCATGGATATCGAAGGCGGGGAGATCGAATTCATCGCCACCCAGGCGGCACGCCTGGCCCGTGCCCGTTTCGTCCTGCTGGAGTTTCACCCGGCCTTCACAGGCCAGGCCGCCTGCGATGCGGCCCGCGCCGGGCTGGCCGCCGCCGGCCTGGTGCGCCGCGCCCGGTTTGTCCATGCCGAGGCCTGGACGCGCCCGCCGAGCTGAAGCGGGTTAGTCCAGCCCCAGCAATCCTCGCCGCATTCCCTCGCTGTCCGAATCCGGCCCGATGAAACTGGCCAACATCATCCTGCCCTGGTGCGCGGTGACGACCACCGGCTTTTCCCCGGCATAGGCGATCTCGGCACGGTCGGGCAGGAACAGCCAGTCCTCGATCTGGCCGGCTGGCAGGTCACGCAGCCGGGCACGGAAGTCCGCCGGCATCTCGCAGCCGCAGCCATTGCGGAATCCGTCCTCCCAACCGCTCACCAACCGGCTTTTCGGCACCGGAACCAGGTAGCGTAGCCGCAGCAACTTCACCTGATTGGAGGCGAGGATGGCGGCATCGTCACGGCTGCGCCGCTCCAGGTAGAGCCAGCCGCGGATCACAGGAAAGCCGAGGAAGCGGCGGGGACCCGTGCCATTGAGCACCAGCCGGCGGCCGGCCACCACCATCTCCGCGGGTGCCTCCTCCTGCGCCAGGGCCGGCCGGGCAGCGAGGGCCAGGACGAGCAGGCCGCGGCGGCCCATGGCCAGCCCCGCCCCCGAACGCCCATCCGCTATCCTCATGCGCCGCCTCCCTGCTGCCGGTAACCGCTCTATGATGGCGTCGTTCCGATGGATGCCCAGGGGGCGCCCAGGCCGGGATCATGCGCGGCGCGCAGGGGACCAAGGCGGATGGCGATGGACGGGCCGGCGCGGCTGCGCGCGATCCTGGAGACGGATGTCTGGAGGATGCAGCTGCTGCGCACGGTGGCGGCGCTGGCCCTGCCCGATGCCTGGATCGGCGCGGGCTTCGTGCGCGACGCTGCCTGGGACTGGCTGCATGGCCGCCCGCCTGCGCCCGGCACCGGGGATGTTGATGTGGTGTGGTTCGGAGCGGCGCCCTCGGTCACACAGGACCGGACGATCGAGGCGCGGCTGCGGGAGGCGGAGCCCGGCGTGGACTGGTCCGTCACCAACCAGGCGCGAATGCACGCCCGCAACGGCGACGCGCCCTATCGCGACACGACGGACGCCATGTGCCACTGGCCGGAAACCGCCACCGCCGTGGCGGCGTGCTGGGACGGCACGGCGGTGGTGATCCTGGCTCCATTGGGGCTGGAGGACCTGCTCAGTGGCGTAATCCGCCCGGGCCCATGCTTCACCGGCGCGAAGCGCGAGGTCTTCGCGGCGCGGGTTGCGGCCAAGGGCTGGCGCGCGCGCTGGCCGCTTCTGCGGGAGGAGCCCGCTCAGGCTTCGATCTGATCGGAAAGCATCGCTTCCAAGCTGAAGCGGGTATGCGCCGCTCCAAAGAGTCAACCAGCGCTGCCTCAGGGCCCAGCGGCGGCCCCAAGGACTATAAGAACGCAATTGTCGTGATTCCGGAACATCGATAAGCTTTCGGCATCCTCTCGAAGAGGCCGACCGCTATGCCGTGCCTAGCTGGTGCCTCCATCGGCCATGGATGATGGACTGGTCCGTGCCAAGCCGCATCTGGAGCAGCGCCACGCCGCGCCTGGGATCGGCGGGTTCCAAATGGGCTTTGGGGTTTTCTTCGTCTGCTGGATTGCGGCAGCCGCTGTCGCGCTCGCCCTGGGCCGCGATACGAGCTGGGATCTGAGGAATTACCATCACTACAATGCCTACGCCCTGATGGAGGGGCGGTGGGAGATCGATCTCGCACCCGCAGGCGCGCATAGCTTCCTGCATCCAGGCCTCGACCTGCCCTTCTACCTGCTGACCCAGAGCCCTCTGAATGCTTGGCCGCAGCTGGTATCGGTATTGCAGGCCGGCTACGCGGGACTGCTGGCCTTCCTCACGATCGCCCTGGCCAACCTCGCCTGCCATGGCAGCGCTGAACGCGTGACGATCGCAAGCGCGTTGGCGGCGTGCTTCGGCCTGACCGGCGCAGCGACACTCCCGGAAATCGGTTCGACCTACAATGACATCCAGATCGGCTGTCTTGTGCTGGGTGCGCTCATCGCACTCCTGCTGGCGGCCGGAGCAGATGAGCTGCAGGAGCCATCCCGCGCCGCTCGGCTCCGCTTCCTTGCTGGTTCCCTGGGCGGCTGCGCCGTCGGCCTGAAGCTCACCGCTGCCATCTTCCCGCCAGCTCTCCTACTCGCCGCTGCCCTGGCGGTATGCGGTGGCGCGGCGTCCCGCGCATGGGCGGTGGCGTTGTTGGCCATGGGCGGCGCCTTGGGCTTTGCGCTCACCTATGGCCCCTGGGGCTGGTTCCTTTGGGTCCGGTTTGGCAATCCGTTCGGGCCGTTCTTCAACAACATCTTTCACTCGCCTCTCTTTCCGTCCACCGGCCAGCGCGATCTGCGGTTCCTTCCCGACAATTTGGCCGAAGCCCTTTACTATCCCTTCATCTGGGCCCGCCGATCCGAAGGTGTCGTGCTGGAGCCGCCACTCGCCGATGCGCGCTTCGCCATCGGCCTCACTGCCTTGCTCCTCGTCATGCTGCTCGGAGCATGGCGGTGGCTCTACCGGAACGACCGGCCGCAGCGGGCATGGGCTGGCGATCAAGCGGCCGAACGCTCCGAGCGGGTCGCCGCACGCGCGGTGCGGGTGGTGCTTGCCTTCACGCTTGCCAGCTACGTGGCCTGGCTCGCCGCCTTTTCGATCCTGCGCTACGCGGTTCCGATCGAGGTCCTGCTTGGTGTTGCGGTCTGGGCCGCCGCACGTGAACTGCTGCTGGCGAGCGGGCCCAGCGCGGGATGGGTACTACCCGCAGGGTGGTGGCGCGGCGGGGCAGCACTTTGCGTGGCAACCGCCCTTACCATCTGCATGGTGGTCACGGAGTACCCCGCCCATCCGCGCGAGCCGTTTCGGTGGGAGAGGGAGCCGCAGGGAAGCGCGGTGCTGGCGGTTAAGCACCACAACTTGCCTGAGGATTCGCTGGTCCTGATGCTTGGGCCCGCCGTATCCTTCGTGGCGCCATCTATGGACGGAATCGGCGTGCGTTTCGTCGGCGCCCCCAATCCCGAATGGGCGGGCGCGGCGGATAACCCGGCCAGCTACACAGCACGCGTGTTGCAGGCCGTGCGCTCTCATACAGGACCGGCCTTCGTCTTGCTTGAGGACGCGGATCTTTATGACCGTGAAGCCGCGGATTTGCTGCAGGTCGAATTCGACCGGGCATCCTGCCGGCCCGTGCCGAACAACCTCACGAGGGTGGTCGAGCTCTGCCGCTGGCGTTAGCTCCCCTGAGGGGGCGAGGGATAAACGGCGCTCCCATCAGGCGCTGTCATCTGCGGCGGTCCGGCGCCTAACGATCCGCTTCAATCCGCCGCCGCATCGGCCTTGGCCGCGGCCGGCTTGGCGGCAACCTTGGCGCGCGGCACCACCTGCGGCACCAGCATGGCCGTCAGCAGCGTCACGACGGACAGGGCGAGAATTCCCCAGAAGGTCAGGTGCAAAGATCCGTCCAACGTCGCCCGCACCGCCGCATCCCCGATCGTCCCGCCCTGCTCCAGCAGCTTCCGGATCGCCTCGAAATCGACCTCTGCCCCGCTCTGCCGCACCAGGCCGAAATTCAGGACCCCGCCCAGCACCGCCGCACCCAGGGCGCTGCCCAGGTTGCGCGAGAAGACGTTCGATGCGGTGGCCGCGCCACGCTCAGACCACCCGACGCTCTCCTGCACCGCCACGATCACCGAGACGGTGATAAATCCCATTCCCAGCCCCATGACGAAGGAGCCAATCCCCGCCTGCACGGGTGAGGAGCCCGGGCCGAGCAGGACGAAGGGCAGCGCCCCCAGCGGCAGCAGTACGGCACCGAAGCGCAGGCAGGCGCGCAGCCCGAAGCGGGCGAAGGCGCGCGCCCCGATCGTCGCGCCCATGGGCCAGCCCAGGACCATGACGGTCAGCGCGAAGCCCGCCACCAGGGCGGAGCGGCCGAGCACGCCCTGGACATACATGGGCAGGAAGGTGGTCAGGCCGATGATGGCCATGCCGCTGAACAGGGCCGTGGCATTGGCTGTCACGATGGTCCGCCGGAACCAGAGGGCGAGATTCATGATGGGCTCCCGCACCCGCGCCTCCCACCACAGGAAGGCGGCCGTACAGACGACGCAGGCGATGGCGGCCAGCACGGAAAGCTGGCTGCCCGGATCGGTTGCCGCGGTCATGAGTGCCGCGACGGCAAGGGTAACCAGGATGGCGCCGGCCGCGTCCACCGGCCGCCGCTCCCGCGCCACGTCCTCCCGTAGAAACAGGGCGAAGCCGGCGGCGGCGGCCAGGCCAACGGGCAGGTTCATCCAGAAGATCCAGGCCCAACTCGCCTGCTGGATGATCAGCCCGCCCACCAGCGGCCCGATCACGGAGGAGATGCCCCAGACGCTGGCCAGCCAGCCCTGGATCCGCGCCCGCTCCTGCATCGAATAGAGGTCGCCGATCACGGTCTGACCGATCGGCTGGATTGCCCCCGCCCCGACCCCCTGGATCAGCCGGAAGAGGATCAGCGAGGGGATGGACCAGGCGAAGCCGCAGAGCAGCGACCCGACCAGGAAGATTGCGATACCCCAGAGCATGACCGGGCGCCGGCCATGGATATCGGCCAGCTTGCCGAAAACCATGGTGGTGGCCGTTTGCGTCAGCAGGAAGGAAGCAAAGACCCAGGAGTAAAGATGCAGGTCACCGAGTTGCCCGGCGATCTGCGGCATGGCGGTGGAGACGATGGTCGCCTCGATGGCGATCATGAAGAACGCCACCATCACCGAGGCGAGAACCAGCGGGCGGCGCAGAGTCGGGGCAGCAGGCATGGGCCGTGGGTTAGGCCCATTTTCGCTGTCGCGAAATGGTCTGTTGTCTCACCTTCCCCGGAGGGAGCCTGCAAGGTGGAAGGCGTGCAGCGGGCCTGACGTGAACCGCCGGGTCGCCCAGCCCAAGACTTGGCAGGCGCCCCCATGGCCGGACGCCCTGCCCGCTGAAAACCTTGCGGACGGATTCTTAGGCCAAGTCCTCCGCCCCGATATTGATGGCACCGCCACCGGCATTGCGGGAGAAAAAGGCGCGCAGCCGGGAGGGCCGGCGGACCATGTAGGTGTTGATGAAGCCGCTTGCGACCAGCGCGTTGTAGAAGCCAGCGTAATCAACCGAGGGTTCCAGCCAGTATTCAACCAGATGCTCCCGCAGCGAGGACTGGTTGATCTCCCCCGGGCTGATCGCTGCCAGCTGGACCAGCGTATAGGTCTTCGCAAAGGTCTTCGACATCCGATACATGTTGGACAGCGAGCCCACATTGACGGTGCCGCTATGCCTGGCCTTGACCACGGCCTTTGCCGTCTTGCCGAAGGTGCTGAGCGAGTGGAGCTTGCTGCCCGCCGTCGAAACAATCAGAGCCAGCCCCGAGCCACTCTGACGTTGGAAGCGCGTGCCGAGCCGGCTGTTGCCGAAGGCCTTTGTCAGGCTACCCTGGGTCCCCGAGAAAATAACGGCCTCCCCGGGGTTCAGCGTCACCACGTCGCCCATCTTGTCGATGTATTTCCGCTGCCGGCCACTGGCCGTTGCCGCGGCTGCCTGCCACACGGCCGGATCTTCTGGATCAACAACGTTTCCGACAACGTAACCGGCTTCTGACATCTCCGCTCTCCCTCGAAGGGGTCATCGCCGCACCCTAATCCCGCAAGGCGTGACCTTGTCGAGTCAGGCACCGAGGATGAAAGCGGCTTTCCGAAACGGGCCGTGCGCCTCCCTTTGGCCACTTCCATGATCAAGCCCAAAATCAGGTACGCAGCACATTTGAAGCGCATTGTGGACCTGACCTGCGTTGTACTCGCGCCGACGGCCAAGCGCCGGGTCGGGTGGTTAACGGCTGTAGAAGGCCGCCATCCGGATGCCCGCTGCAATCTCGCGAGCGGATGTAAAAGTGAGCTATCTGAGTTCGTCCTCAAGGGCGCGATTTAGCCGGCGGCGGAATAGCTGTTTCTGGGTAGCCGAACTGAAAAGCGGATATGAGGTGTCTTCGACGCAGCACCTGGGTGTGAAACGCTGACGGGCCGCTTTCTACCCATTCCGGCTCTCTCAGAGCCATAGGGTTGGCGTCCTTCGGAGCGCCGGTCGCGACACAGGAGTGACCGGCAGGAGCGCAGAGCCGCCACTCTTGATCCATCCATGCCGTGAATGGAGAAGATCCACCATGTCGATTTGATCATGCCGGTCGAGAGGCTCATTTCCCCGAACGGACGACGACAGAGAGCCGCCGCCATCCCTGTAAGATGGATTGATGTCTAGGTTGAAGACACTTTGCTCCCCCTTGTCGCGGTGCTAATCGCCCAAATCGCTGCAGGCCTCGCTTACCCTGAGCAGAAAATGGTGCCCCCGGGCATATCCGCTCACGGCGGCTGGAGGCAGACCGAAGGCCGCACTCCGCTCGCCAGCAAGCCCACCAGCCGCAGCCAGGCCGCGCTGGACTTCCTGGAGGAGCATGGCGTGACCGGCGGTAACAGCCAACACGGTTGAACCAGGCAGGCTCATTCAGGCCGAAGCCGGTGGGGAAAGGGCCGTCGGAGATCCCGGCGGCTCTTTGAGTGCTCTCGTTGAAGAGGCCCCATTCGGAGGCTATAGTTGAAGGACTTTTACTGATGACTGAAGGCGACAAGGGCGGCCACTGGACCGCCGGTCACCCCCGGAAATTTGCCATGAATCGCCGGCAGCTGCTCAGCACAGCCGTTGCAGCGGGTACGATCGCGGCCCTGCCGTCCTGGCCGGGCATGGCTACGCCGGCCGGCAAGGCAGTGGATGTTCTGCTCGTTGGCGGCGGCATCATGAGTGCGACGCTGGGCGTCCTGCTGCACGAGCTGGAACCCGACTGGTCGATCGGGATGCTCGAGCGCCTGGATGACGTTGCGCTGGAAAGCTCCAACGGCTGGAACAATGCCGGCACTGGTCACTCCGCCCTTGCGGAACTCAACTACACACCGGAAGACTCGCGCGGGAACATCCAGATCGCGAAGGCCGTCGAGATCAACGAGGCGTTCCAGATCTCCCGCCAGTTCTGGTCACACCAGCTTCAGGCAGGCGTGCTGAAGAACCCGCGCTCCTTTATCAACTCGACGCCGCATATGAGCTTCGTGTGGGGCGACGAGAACACGCATTATCTGGAGAAGCGCTACGAGGCCCTGAAGGCCAGCCCGCTCTTCGCCGGCATGCAGTTCTCGCGCGACCCCAAGCAGATCGCTCAATGGGTGCCGATCATGATGGAGGGCCGTGATCCCAGCCAGGAGATTGCCGCGACCTGGTCGCCGCTGGGCACGGACGTGAACTTCGGTGAGATCACCCGCCAGTATGTCTCGTTCCTGAAGAGCCAGCCGCAATTCAGCCTGCAGACCTCCAGCGAGGTGCGCGGCATCCAGCGCAATCCGGACGGCACCTGGCGCGTCACCTACCGGAACCTGAAGGACGGCACGGACGGGCATTCCATTGACGCCAAGTTCCTGTTCCTGGGGGCCGGTGGCGGTGCGCTGCCCCTGCTGCAGATGTCGGACATCCCCGAGGCCGCTGATTATGCCGGCTTCCCGGTCGGTGGCTCCTTCCTGGTCACCGAGAACTCCGGCGTGGCCGGCCGCCACCTCGCGAAGGCTTATGGCAAGGCTTCGGTCGGTTCGCCTCCGATGTCCGTGCCGCACCTGGACACCCGCGTCCTGGACGGCAAGCAGGTCATCCTCTTCGGCCCCTTCGCGACCTTCTCGACCAAGTTCCTGAAACAGGGGTCCTTCTTCGACCTTCCGGCGTCGGTGACGTTGGACAACATCGCGCCGATGCTGCACGTGGGCTGGGATGAGTTCGACCTCGTCGAGTATCTGGCCGGGCAGCTGATGATGTCCGATGCGGACCGCCTGGCGGCGCTGCGCGAATACTACCCGAATGCCAAAGCCGAGGACTGGCGCCTCTGGCAGGCGGGCCAGCGCGTCCAGATCATCAAGCGGGACAAGGAGAAGGGCGGGGTTCTGAAGCTGGGCACCGAGATCGTAAACTCCCAGGACAAGAGCATCGCCGCGCTGCTCGGTGCGTCGCCCGGTGCCTCGACGGCCGCGCCGATTATGCTGGACCTGTTGAAGCGGGTGTTCGCGGACAAGGTCGCGACGCCGGCTTGGCAGGAAAAGCTCCGCCAGATCGTTCCCAGCTACGGGAAGAAGCTGAACGACGATCCCAAGCTGGTGGCCGCAGAATGGGCCTATACGGGCGAGCATCTCCAGCTTGCCATCGCTGCGCCGGCGATCGACGCTCCGGCCGCTGCAAGGCCCGCCACGACCGGCAGCCCGAGCAGCGAGGCCTCGCCCGTATCAGATATGGCTCTTTGAGACCGGGTGATTGTTGCCGCGCGCGATCCGGCTCAGCGCGCGGCATCCTTCCATGCGCATGAGGGTAGGAACATCGGCCGCGACGACGGCATGGCCGATGTTCCTGCGGGCGCAGCAAGCTATGCCACGCCTTAGTTTCGCCGGCGTCGCTCCGAAGCCTCGGCCCGGCGCATGTCCACGAACACCGCGTAGTCCTCGTGCTTCGTCGGCACCCAGCCAATGGCGCTGCCGCGCTCCACCGCCTTGTGGATGTCGGGATGCGCCGTGGGAAGGGCCAGGTGAAAATCCACCATGTCCTTCTTGAAGGCGGCCGGCAGGTCGCTGCGCACCACGATCGGGCCGTTCTGGATGGGGCGGGACCGCCAGATGATCCGGATGTCCTGCATCCTCAGCAGGTCCTTCTCCACCGCCGCTGTCAGAACCCCGCGGGAATAGCCCTTGCTCTCATCTCCCTGGCCCGAGGACCAGCACACCCCCGCGTCGTACTGCTTCTGCAGCACGGCAACGAGCGCCTGGTCATGCCCGCCCGCAAAACCCGTGCGGCCGAAGAAGGTATCGGGGTTGATGCCTGCGGCCCTCAACTCGGCCCGCGGGATGAGATAGCCGGAAGCGGAGTTCGGGTCGGACCAGGCCATGGCCTTGCCGCGCATCTCCTCAAGCTTCGTGATGCCCGAATCGGCCCGCACATACATCAGCGCCACATAGCTGGTGCTGCCATCCGGCTCCCGCGTCACCAGGATCGGCTCCACCCCGCCATTCGTATCCAGCCAGGCGCCGGCATAGGCGGCGGGGGACATGTTCGCGATCTCCAGCTGCTTCGCGGCGAAGGCCTGCTGCACGCCGGAATAGTCGGAGGCGAAGAACATCCGGGTGGGCACCTGGAAGGTGTCCTCGAACAGCTTGCGATAGCCGTCATAGCGGCCGAGCCGGTCGCTCTCCGATTCGCCGCCCAGCACGCCCAGGCGGAGCTGTGGCACCTGCGCCGCCCAGCCCCGCCTGCCCTGGGCCGGCATAGGGGGCGCCGGGGCCTGCCCCTGGGCACGCGCGGCCCCGGACAGCATGGGAGGCAATAGGGCTCCGGCAGCGATCAGACGGCGGCGAAGGATCATTGTGTGCCCTCGTCTTCTGGAATCTTCATCAGGCTGTCACGGCGGCAACGCGCCGACCAGGGGTCTGGCCTGTTGCACGCTGGCCGCCGCCCGATCACCTTGCCGCCATGGCGAGGCGTCAGAACGGCGCGCCAGGGAAGGAGGCGCGGCACGCGGCCATCCTCCAGGCGCTGAACATGGACCCCACGGTGCGAATCAGCGCCCTGGCGGCACGATTCGGTGTGTCCGGCGAAACGGTGCGGCGGGACATCGAGGCCCTCTCGGCCCAGGGCGCCGTGCGGCGCACCTATGGCGGGGCATCGGTCACCCATGCCGGAGTGCAACCGGATTTCCAGGCCCGCGAGGCCATGGCCGGGGCCGAGCGCGCCCGGATCGGCGCGGCCGCCGCCGCCCTGGTGGAGCCCGGCGCGGTGTTGATGGTCGATGCCGGCAGCACCACCGCCCGCTTCGCCCGGGCGCTTGCGGCACGCGGCCTGGGCGCGACGATCATCACCAACAGCCTGCCCGTCGTCTCCGCTGCCGGAGAGTTGGAAAAGCTGCGGGTGCTGGTGGCGCCTGGTGAGTTCTACGCCGTGGAGCGAGCCCTATATGGCGCCGAGACAGACGCGTTCCTGCGTCGTTTCAGCGCGGATGTGGCGCTGATCGGTGCCTCCGGCCTGACGGAAGAGGGCCCAAACGATGCCGTAAGCCGGGCGGCCTGGGTAAAGCGCGCCATGCTGGACCGGGCGTCACGCCGAATGCTTCTGCTCGACTCCGGCAAGTTCGGGCGTGGCTATCTGGAGCGTGTGGCGGAGCTTTCCGCCCTGACGGATCTGGTGACGGACGCGCCCCCACCCCCGCCCCTGGCGGCCGCCCTGGCCCGGGCCGGGGTTACGGTGCATGTGGCGGGAGATGTTTGAACTTCCACATTCAGCGTGGTATCCTCCACATCATTCGGAGGAACACGCTTGGCCGAGGCGCCCTTCCCGCAGCCCCTGAGTGCCGCGCCCCTGGCGCGCCTGACCCAGCTGCGCTTCGTCCTGACCGATATTGACGACACGCTGACCGAGAACGGGCGCCTGCCCGCGGCGGCCTATGCGGCCATGGAGTCGCTGGCGGCGGCAGGCCTCTCCGTGATCCCCGTCACCGGCCGCCCGGCGGGCTGGTGCGACCTGATCGCCCGGCAATGGCCGGTCGCGGCGGTGGTGGGGGAGAATGGCGCCCTCTGGTACGCCGAGGACCGGGCTGCGCGCCGTATGATCCGCTGGCAGGCGCAGGAGGAAGCGGCGCGGCTGGCCAACCATGCCCGCCTGATGGCGCTGGCCGAGAAGGCCATGGCCGCCGTGCCCGGCACCCGGATTGCCGCCGACCAGCCCTTCCGTCTCTTCGACGCCGCCGTGGACTTTGCCGAGGATGCCGGCCCGCTGTCGCTGGACGATGCCGCGCGCATCGCCGCCGTCTTCGAGGCGGGCGGCGCGCAGGCCAAGGTCTCCTCCATCCACGTCAATGCCTGGTTCGGGGACTGGGACAAGCGGGCGGGAATCGAATCCCTTTTCGCCGCGCGTTTCGCACCGCTGGATTCGGTGATCGACCAGGTGGCCTTCCTGGGCGACAGCCCGAATGACGCGCCGCTCTTCCGGGCCATCCCATTCTCCATCGGGGTGGCAAATGTCATGGAGCATCTGGGCCGGATGACGGCTACCCCGGCCTATGTGACGCGCGCGCCCGGCGGGCGCGGCTTCGCGGAATTCGCGCAGGCATTGCTCGCCGCGCGCGCCAAGAACACGGAGGAGAACGGCGCATGAGAAATCTGCTTCTGGCGACGATTCCGGCGGGGGCCATGGCCTTTGCCACGGCCGGGCTGCTTGCCATGGCCGCGCTGCCGGCCGCGGCCCAGGGCCAAGCCCAGCAGGGCGGCTGCTTCCGCGGGCAGCTTGACGAGGGCTATTGCGACGAAAACCGCGACCTGGTGGCCGACGCGCCCGAGGCATCGCGCCAGCGCGATCCCTCCACCCTCGTCTTCGCCTATACCCCCGTGGAAGACCCGGCCCTCTATGCCAGCCAGTTCCGCCCCTTCGTCGATTACCTGACGCGCTGCACGGGCAAGCGCACCGTCTATTTCCAGGTGACCAGCAATGCGGCGCAGGTCGAGGCCATGCGCTCCGGCCGGCTGCACATCGCGGGCTTCTCGACCGGTCCCACCGCCTTCGCGGTGAACCTGGCCGGCGCCGTGCCCTTCGCCGTGAAGGGCGGGCCGGATGGCTTCGAGAGCTACCGCGTGGTGATGCTGGTGCGGGCCGACAGCCCCTATCGCACGCTGGCAGACCTCAAGGGCAAGCGCGTCGCGCATACCTCCGCCACTTCCAATTCTGGCAACCTCGCCCCGCGCGCCTTCTTCCCCGGGCTCGGCCTCAAGCCCGACGAGGATTACCGCGTGGTCTATTCCGGTGGGCATGACCGCAGCGTGATGGGCGTGAATGCAGGCGACTACGATGCAGCGCCTGTGGCATCCGACGTCTATTCCCGCATGGTCGCCCGCGGCCAGGTGAAGGGCGAGAACTTCCGGGTCATCTGGCAGAGCGATCCCTTCCCCACCTCCTCCTTCGCCATGTCGCATGACCTGCGGCCGGAGCTGCAGCAGAAGATCCGCCAGTGCTTCCTGGATTTCCGCTTCCCGGAATCCATGGCGCGCGACCTCGGCGGCAATGACCGCTTCTGGCCCGCCACTTATGCGGAGCAATGGGCGCCGGTGCGCGCCGTGGCCGATGCGGTGAACGCCCCCTACAGCCGCGCCGCCTTCGACGAGGAGAGCCGGAAGGAGCTGGAGGCCGAGGCCCGCCGCAACGCCGCCCGCACCCAGACCCAGAGCGGCGGCGTGCACAACGTGCCGCAGGCGAAGCCATGAGCGCCGCCCTCGACATCCGCGGGCTCACCAAGGAGTACGTGGCCGGCAAGCCGGTGCTGCGGAACCTGGACCTGTCCATCGGGGCCGAGGGGATCACGGCCATCATCGGCCCCTCCGGCACCGGCAAGTCCACGCTGCTCCGCTGCATCAACCGGCTGATCGAGCCCACCAAGGGCGAGATCCGGCTGAAGGGTGCCGAGGGCAGCGTCGACATGGCCAGGCTGAGCGGGCGGGCCCTGCGCCTCGCCCGCCGGCGGATCGGGATGGTGTTCCAGGAATACAACCTCGTGGAACGCCTCTCCGTGATGGAGAACGTGCTTTGCGGGCGGCTCGGCTATGTGCCGCTCTGGCGGGCATGGATGCGGAAATACCCGGAGCAGGACATCGCCCGCGCCTTCCAGCTTCTGGACGCGGTGGGCCTGCCCGAGCACGCGACGCGGCGCGCCGACGCCCTCTCCGGCGGCCAGCGCCAGCGTGTGGGCATTGCCCGCGCCCTGATGCAGAAGCCAGACCTCCTGCTAGCGGACGAGCCGACCTCCTCCCTCGATCCCCGCACCTCCGTGGAGGTGCTGGAGATGCTGACCAAGCTGGCGGGCGCCGAGGGCGTGCCGGTCATCATCAACATCCACAACGTCGCGCTCGCCAGGCGTTACGCGCGCCGGATCGTCGGCATGTCCGGCGGCGCCATCGTCTTCGACGGCAAGCCGGAGGACCTGCAGGACAGCCATCTCAGCCAGATCTATGGCGGTGAGGACTGGCTGTGAGCGACAGCGCCCTTCCCACCCCCGCCGATCGCCGCGCTCCCTTCGCCCCGGACTGGGGCATGCGGATCTTCGGCGTCCTGCTCGTCGCCTATCTCGTCTATGCGGCGTCCCAACTCGATCTCGGCCTCGGCCGATTCGTCAGCGGCCTCGGTGAAGGTGGGCGCTTCCTCGCGCGGATGTTCCCACCGAATTTCGAGCGCTGGGAGCTGCTGCTGGAAGGCATGCTCGAGAGTATCCAGATCGCGGTGCTCGCCACCGTCTTCGGCATCCTGCTCTCCCTGCCCCTCGGCCTGATGGCGGCGCGCAACATCGCGCCCTGGTGGCTCTCCTCCCCCGTGCGGGCCTTCATCGCGGTGTGCCGCAGCCTGCACTACGTGATCGTCGCCATCCTTTTTGTGAAGGCGATCGGCTTCGGCGCGCTGGCCGGCGTCTGCGCCCTGATCATTGCCTCCATCGGCTTCGTGGCGAAGCTTTTCGCCGAAGCTGTGGAGGAGATCTCCATGAAGCCCGTGGAAGCCGTGCGCGCGACCGGCGCCTCCGCCATGGCGGTGCTGCTTTATGCCGTGCTGCCGCAGGTGGCGTCCCGCTTTGTCGGCTTCAGCCTCTACCAGCTCGATAGCAACCTGCGGAATTCCACACTGGTGGGCGTGGTGGGCGCAGGCGGCATCGGCGGCACGCTCTTCGCCGCCTTCAAGCGCTTCGACTACGACTTCGTCTCGGCGATCCTGATCTCGATCATCGCCCTTATTCTGCTGGCCGAGTTCGTCTCCGGCCGCATCCGGGCAGCCATGCAATGAGCGCGACCACGGGTGACACCACCAAGGATCCCTTGGCGCCGCTGCGCCGCGAATGGATCCGCCACACGCCGGGCGAAAGGCTGACGCGCTGGATTGCCTTCCTGGTGATCGTGGCCGCCGTGGTCTGGGCCATCCGCACCATCGACATCATTCCGGAATTCCTCGCGGACGCGCCGGAGCAGATGGCGGACCTGCTGGTGCGAATGTGGCCGCCCGATCTGGCCTACTACCCCACCACCGTTCATGCCGCGCTGATGGAGACGCTGCACATCGCCACGCTGGGCACGGCTTTCGGCTTCATCATGGCGATTCCGCTGGCGCTGATGGCGGCGCGCAACATCTGCCGGATCAAGGCACTGAACGCGCTGGCGCAGGTGGGGCTGGTGGCCTCGCGCTCCGTCAACTCGCTGGTTTGGGCGTTGATCTTCGTCGCCGTCTTCGGGCCCGGCGCGGCGGCTGGCGTCTTCGCCATTGCCTTCCGCTCCATCGGCTTCGTCGGCAAGTTGCTGGCCGAAGCCCTTGAGGAACTGAACCCTGGCCCGCGCGAGGCGCTGCGCGCCGCCGGCGCACCCTGGGGGGCGGAAATGCTCAAGGCTGTGTGGCCGCAGATCCGCCCGGCCTTCTGGGGCGTCGCCCTGTTCCGCTGGGACATCAATGTGCGCGAAAGCGCCGTGCTGGGCCTGGTCGGCGCCGGGGGCATCGGCGTGGTGCTGGATGATGCCATCAACTTCTTCCAGTGGGACCAGGTGGCGACCATCCTCCTCGCCATCCTGGCCGTTGTGCTGATTGCGGAAATCGTTGTGACCCGCGTGCGGGCAAGGCTCCTTTGAATGAACACCCCTGAAAGGGTCGACCTCCTCGTCATCGGCGGCGGCGTGAATGGTTGCGGCATCGCGCGTGACGCGGTGGGCCGCGGCCTCTCCGTCATGCTGGTGGAACGGGCCGACATCGCCGAGGCGACCTCCTCCTCCTCCTCGAAGCTCATCCATGGCGGCATCCGCTATCTGGAAACCTATGAGTTCCGCCTGGTACGGGAAGCGCTGGCGGAGCGCGAGGTGCTGCTGGGCATCGCGCCGCACATCATATGGCCCATGCGCTTCGTCCTGCCGCACCGGCCGGAGATGCGTCCGCGCTGGATGATCCGCGCCGGCCTCTTCCTCTATGACCACCTGGCTCGCCGCAAGTCGCTGCCCGCAAGCGAGGCGCTGGACCTTGCCCGTCTGCCACAGGGCGAGCCGCTGAAGCAGCCGGAATTCTCCCGCGGCTTCGCCTATTCGGATTGCTGGGTGGAAGACAGCCGGCTCGTCCTGCTGAATGCGCGGGATGCGGCCGACCGCGGCGCCACGATCCTGACGCGCACGGAATTCGTGGGCGCGACCCGCGCCGCCGATGCCTGGACCGTCACCCTGCGCACCCAGGACGGCGCGATGCGGACGGTGCGCGCCCGTGCCATCGCCAATTCTGCCGGGCCCTGGGTGCTGAGCACGCAGAACGCCACCGGCACGGCCTTGCAGGGCCGGGTCCGGCTCGTCCGCGGCAGCCACATCGTGGTGCGGAAGCTTTATGACGGCCCGCAGGCCTATATTCTGCAGAATGACGACCGCCGTGTCGTCTTCGTCATTCCCTATGAGCAGCATTACTCGCTCATCGGTACCACCGATGTGCCGCATGACCCCGCTCAGGGAAGGCCGCACTGCACGCCCGAGGAGGCCGCTTATCTTTGCAAAGCCGTCTCCCGCCAGTTCCGCCGCAGCATCACGCCGGAGGATGTCGTTTGGACCTATTCCGGCGTCCGCCCGTTGCATGACGACGGCTCCGACAATCCATCCGCCGTCACGCGCGACTACACGCTGAAGATGGACCAGCAAGGGGCACCACTTCTCTCTGTGCTCGGCGGCAAGATCACCACCTATCGCCGCCTTGCGGAGGACGCTGCCGAGCAGATCGGCCGCGCCTTGGGCCGCCCTGGCACCTCCTGGACCGGCCGAGCCACCCTGCCCGGCGGCGACCTCGGCGGCCTGTCACGCGACGCATTTACGGAAAGCATGGCCGGCGCCCATCCCTGGCTCCCCCGCCCCCTGCTGGACCGCCTGATCCGCACCCATGGCAGCCAGCTTGAGCGGGTGATCGACGGCGCCACGTCCATCGAGGCCATGGGCGGCGATCTCGGCGGTGGGATAACCGCACGGGAACTGGAATGGATGCGCGCGCGTGAATGGGTGGAAACGCCGGAGGATGTGCTGTGGCGCCGAACCAAGCGCGGCCTACACATGACCACGGCTGAGCGCGAGGCCTTCGCGGCATCCTTCAAGGCGCTGGTTGCCGCCTGAGAAAGGCCGGGAAGAAGGAGTTCTTCCAGACCCTCTCCTCTTCCCTTTTCTTCGGGTTCAGGGGCGCGCAGAGCGCCGTCAGGCGCGCGCGAGCAGCGCTCGCGCCAGCGCCTCGAATTCCGGCACGCTCAGTGTCTCGGCCCGCCGCGTGGGCTCGATGCCGGCGGCTGCCAGCAATGCCTCCGCCTGGCCCAGCGACTTGAGGGATCCCCGCAGCATCTTGCGTCGCTGGCCAAAGGCAGCCGCGGTCACGCGTTCCATGGCACGGGCCAGCATCGGCTCGGGCTGCACGGCATGCGGCACCAGATGCACCACGGCGGACCACACCTTGGGCGGCGGGCTGAAGGCGCCGGGTGGCAGGCGCAGCACCATATGCGCCTCGCAGCGCCACTGAGCCGCCACCGCCAGCCGGCCATAGGACTCCGTGTCCGGGGCGGCCACGATCCGCTCGGCCACCTCCTGCTGGAACATCAGCGTCAGGCTCTCATAGGCCCCGGCCTGACCGAGCCAGCCGATCAGCAGGGGCGAGCCGACATTGTAGGGCAGGTTCGCCACGATCCGCCGCGGCGCCGGCATCATCGCCACCGGATCGACCTTCAGCGCATCGGCCTCGGTCACGGTCAGCCGGCCCGGATAGGCTACCCCCAACTCCGCCAATGCGGCCACGGCGCGGGAATCCAACTCCACCGCATGCACATGCTCAGCCCCGGCCGCCAGCAGGGCGCGGGTCAGTCCACCGGGCCCTGGCCCGACCTCCAGCACATGACGGCCGGTCAGGTCACCAGCGAGCCGCGCGATCCGGCCGCACAGCGCCTCATCCAGCAGGAAGTGCTGGCCGAGCGCCTTGCGCGCGGCCAGCCCGTGCCGCTCGACCGTCTCGCGGAGAGTTGGAAGCTCAGCCACGCATCTCGATCTGCGCGCGGCGCCGCAGGCTCCGGATCTGCTGGCGAGAGAGATTCTCGGCCCGGTCGCGCAGGATCTGCTGCTTCGCCATCTCCGGCGTGAAGGTCGCCAGATTCCGCGTCTCGCGGGAGCAGACGGCGATCACCAGGATGCCGTCCGGCGTGATGATGGGCTCACTCACGCGGCCAGGCGGCAGCGAGGACACCAGTTGCCGCAGCGGGGGCGGTTCCAGCGTCTCCAGCCGCACCGCGCCACCCGGATCGGCCGGCCGGGGCGAATTGGCGGCACGTGCCGCGGCCTCAACGGCATCGCAACCGCCGCGGATGGCCTGGGCACGGGCGAGCTGCGCCCGCTGCTGCTCCGTCGGATTTTGTGGGTCCAGCGGGGTGGAGAAGGGCAGGAAGGCCTGGCGAACCGTGACCATGGTGGCATTGTCGCGCCCTGTCTCACGCTTCTGCCGCAGGGACACGATCTGGTACCCGCCCGCCACTTGGATAGCGTTGGAAACGGCTCCCGGCGGCATGCGCTGCACCACGGTGGCCACCTCCGGGTCCAGGTTCTCCTTGCTGACCCAGCCCAGGTCACCGCCCTGGAGTGCGGTCTGGCTCTGGCTGAACTGCGTGGCGGCGATCGGGAAGGGCAGGCCCTGGCGCAGCCGGCTGATCACGTCATCCACGAAGCGCTTCGTATCGGCGGCAGTGGAGGGATCCTCCACTGGGATGAAGATCTCGGAAAGCAGGTATTCCGGCTGGCCGACACGGGCCTCATGGGCCGCGACCGCCTCCCGAATCGCGTCCTCCGACGGATCGGCATCCGGGCCCAGCATGCCGCGAACGAGGCGCGACCAGCCGATCTGCGACCGGATCTGGTCATAAAGGACGCGCGGCTCCACTCCGGCCGCGCGGAGCTGAGCGCGCAGGCCACCGGGGGGCAGACCGTTTCGCTGCTCGATGTCCCCAATCGCCTGGGCCACCTCATCATCGCCCACCGGGATACGGCGGCGCTGGATCTCTTGCAGGCGCAGCCGCTCCTCGATCAGCTGGCGCAGGATCTGCGGCCGAATCCGGCTCAGCAGGTCGCCCGCAGGGCTCAGTCCGATATTGAGGGCGAAAAGCCGGGCGCGGGAGCGGACCTCGGCCTCGGTCACCACATCCCCGTTCACCACGGCCACGATGCGGTTGACCGTCTCCGGCGCTGGTGCCGCGGCGGGCCGTGGCGCGGGCTGGCGGGCAGCCGGCTGCGCCAGGGCTGCAGCCCCGGGCAGAGCCAGGGCGAAGCCGAGAAGGGCCGGCAGCGCCGGGCGGAGGCGGGGGAGGCATCGCATGGCCGGTTTCCTAGAGCAGATCGGCATGGGATTGAAGCGACCCCATGGCAAGGCCGTGTGCTGATTCGTTTCAGCGGCCGGGTGGGCGGCCGCCCATCCGGCCGGAATTGTCAGAGCGCCCGCAACCCGAACTCGCCCACGGTCTTCAGCGCGATGCGGAAGAACAGGGTGGTACCGCCAGGATAGAGCTCATTGGTGGACGGGTTCTCGGCCAGGGTGCGATAGAATCGCCCTTCGAAGAGGAAGCACTCATCCTCATAGGCCGCGCTCGCACCGACGGCGACGCCGCGGCGGTTCTCGAGATCGTAGCGACCGAACACGCTCGCCCGCCACTGCGGGGTGATGCGCGTCGAGACGCTGCCATACACCTCTCGGATATAGCTCGGCGGAGTCCGCAGCGCGGAGGGCACCTGGTAGAAGTAGCCGGTGCTGATCCGCGTTCCCTCGATCCCCAACGGCGAGAGGCCGAAGCTGGCCGAGGTATCGATCATCCGCCGGTCCAGCGTGTCGCCGTCAAACCGGCCGCGGGCGGTCAGGTCCAGCCAGGGGGTCGGCGCCATCGTGACCCGGCCCACCCAGTCCGAGGCGCGCTTGTCCAGGCCCGAGCGCTCCTCGAAGACGTCCTCCTTCGAGGCACGGAAGGAACGCCCGACCAGCCCTTCCAGCGTTCCCCCATTGGGGAAGTACCAGGCGCTCCGCAGCGCGGCGTCCACCCGCGTGCCACCCTCCTGCCGGTCACGTCCGTTGAAGCGGTTCAGTTCGAAGAGATTCGCGTCCGTGAACTCAAAGTCGAGGCTGTCCTCGTTCGGGATCCTGGTCTGCCGCCCGGTGTTCGGTCCCGTGACAAGCTGGATGCGCGGCTCGATCAGCTGCTGCCCGAGGCTGCCAGCGGAGCGGATCAGCGGCAGCCGCCAGTCGATCGCGGCGCGGATATTGGCCGTCGCCGTGGTAACGGAGTCGATGCTGGTATTGTTGTTGGGCGGCAAATTCATGTTGCTGGCATTGTAGGCCAGGGCATCCACCTGCGTGCGGAAGGCCCATTGGGCGCCCATGCCGTCCTGGAACGGAAGCTCGTAGCGGAAGCGCGTCCCGGCCCGGCGCGTCCGCGTACCCTCTTCGCGGTAGATGTTAAAGGCCGTCGCGTCGGCGGTCAGCGTCCCCCCCCAGGAATCCCGGTTCAGCACCGTTTCGTAATAAAGATTTGGCAGGACAAACGGGATGCGGCTCGTAACGTCGTAGGGAAGCAGGCTCTGGAAGGCCATCGCATTGACGCGGGCGAAGGTGTCGTAGCCCCAATAGCCTTCGGTGTAGATGTTGCTGCTCAGCACCGAAGTGGCGGGCTGGCGATAGGCGCGGAGATAGGTCTCGCTGGTCGCGCGGTTGATGTTGAAGCCGGCGGTCCAGTTTTCGTCGATAGTGAAGGCGCCACGCGCGAAAAGGCTGTAGCCCAGCCCCTTCTCGGTCGAGCCCTCCCTGGCGGTAAGCTGGCCGAGCGAGCCGAGGACGTTGAGCTGGCCGAAGTTGAAGCGCCGGCGATAGGTACCGAAGATGCTGGGCGGTGCCTCGGTTGAGATAAGCGGCGTGACCGTCAGGTCGCTCGCATCATCGATGGCCCAGTAATAGGGAATCTCGGCAAAAGCACCGAGATAGCGCGTCTGCCCGAAGGACGGCGTGAGGAAGCCGGAGGAACGCGGCGTCGAGGGATCGGGCATCGAGAGATAGGGCGTGTAGAGCGTCGGGATGCCATCGAACTCGACCAGGGCGTCCCGGAAGCGGATTCGCTTGTCCTCGCCATCCTGCGTCGCGAGGCGGGAGCGGAGCTGCCAGAGCGGCGCGGCCTCCGGGTTCTCCTCGCAGAGATTGCAGGCTGAGTAGACGACGCGGGAGAGATCCATCACCACCGCCCCGCCCTCGACCGTGCGGCGGCGGGCGCCGTTGGCGGCCAGCCGGCCGTTCTGCGCCAGCAACCCACGCAGCCCTTCAACCACGGTGTCGCGCATGCCGCCCATCAGCTCGGCGCGCTCGGCGAACAGCACCTGGCCGTCCGGCTCCAGCAGCTGGACATTGCCCTCCACGGTGGCGACGCCCGTATTGCGATTATAGGTGAAGCGGTCGGCGCGCAGGATGCGCTCGTTCTGCCACGCCTCCACCGCCCCGGTCGCGGTCACCACATTCGTATTCTGGTCGTACTCGACCTCGTTCGCGGTGAAGGTCACGGGGGCGTTGCGGTCCACGCCCGCCGCGCCTCTTCCGCTGCCGAACACACCCGCGGCGGGTGCGGCGGGCGTCGCGCCCGGCGTTCCGAAACCCGGTACTCCCGTCCTGTCCGACGTCCCCAGCCCCGGCAGCGCGGTCGACCCCATCTGGTCCGGCCGCAACGTCGACATGCCGCCCTGCTGGGCCATGGCGGACGCCGGCAGGATCACGGGGGCCAGGAGTGTCGTCAGGAAAGCGGCGCCACCGAGCAGCCTCGCACGGCGGGGGACGCGTTGCGGGACGGGGCGCTTCCGCTCGGGCGCGTCTCTCATCCATCCTCCAGGTGAAGCAGAAGGGCCACGGCGCACATCAGGCCCGCCGTGGCCGGAGCCCAGGCCGCCAGAACCACGGGCAGGGTGCCTGTCTCTCCGAACTCGCCGGTCACGCGGTCGAGCAGGAATAGCGCAAAACCGGCCGCGACGCCGGCGCCCAGCATCTGGGCGACGCCGCCCTTTCGGGCCTCGCGCATCGAGAAGCCGGCGGAAAGCAGGGCCATGGCGACCGCGAGCATGGGCAGGGCCAGCAGGGAATGGAAGTGCAGCCGATGCCGCACAGCCGAAAACCCCGCGGATTCCAGCACCGCGATGAAATCCGGCAACGCCCAGAAGGACAGGGTATCGGGGCTGGCGAAGCTGTCCTCGATCCGACTGGGCGTCAGTTCCGTCGCGAAGCGGAAGGTCTCGGGAGGACTGGCCTGGCGGTCCGCCCCGAAGGTGATGGCATTGTCCAGCACCCAGTTTCCATCGGCCAGGACAGCCTGCGGGGCTTCCACCCGCGCCAGGAACCGGTCCGTACCGGAAATCCGCCAGACCGACACCTCCTCCAGCCCGAAGCCGCCATCCCGACGCGGCACGGGCCGGCCGGACAGGATCGCGACGCCCTGTGAATCGAGCCCCCGGTCCGCCTGGCGCAGCCAGAGGCGTCCCCCCGCCAGGGCGCTGGATCCGGTGCCACCGCGCAGCACCACATTATCAAGCTGTTCCGCCCGGGCCAGCATGATGGAAGAAAGCGGCGACAAACCCGCCGTGGCGATGCTGCCGATCAGTGTGGCGACCAGAACGGGTCCAAGCAGGAAGCCCCAGGCCGAGATGCCGGCCGAACGCGCCACCACCAGCTCCGAGGAGCGGGCGAGGCGCCAGAAGGCAAGAATGCCGCCCAGCAGCACCGCGAAGGGCAGGACCTGGAGCGCGATGAAGGGCACACGAAGCGCCGCGATGGTTCCGACGACGCCGAATCCCACCTCCCGCGTCGCCGCGCGGCGAAGCAGCTCGATGAAGTCGAACAGCGCCACGAGGCCCGTCAACGCGGCGAGCATCACGAGGCACATCAGGGCAAAGCGGCGCGCGACATAGGCGCCGAAGGTAAAGGGAAAGGTCACTCGGCAGCGGCCCGCCTGGGCATCCGGGGCTGCGTCTCCGGCATGGGTGGGGCACGGCGGGGCCAGCCTGGGGCGCCCGAGAGCACCCAGGCCGCGACCAAGCCCGGGCCGAGCGCATGCACCCAGATCAGCGGCACGAAACGATTGTCCCGTGCCGCCAGATTGCCGACCGCGAGGCCGATCGCCAGCAGCCCGACCACCGTTCCAATGGCGGCCATGGCAGCCATCCCACCGCCATGCCGCCGGAAGCCACTGCCCAGCGCCGCTGCCAGGCCGATCAGGGCGAAGGAGAAGGCGGTAAAGGGCGAGGCAAGCCGCCCATGGCCTTCCGCGTAGAACTTACGAATGTCGCGCTCCTGCAAGCCTTCCTCGGGGTCAGGGTGCAGCAATTCGCCGATGAAACGCTCGCGGCTGTCGCGGTTACGGGCATCCTCGGCCTTGTTGGTGCGGGCCAGGTCCACGCTGTTCTCTCCGAAGGCCAGCACGGTCAGCCGCGGCACAGGTGGGGTCCCCGGGGGTGAATTGGGCGGCACGACGCGCTCGATCTGCTGGCGCTGCCCCTGCAGCAGGGTCACGCGCGGGCCATTCGGCCCGGATTGGATGACCCCCCGCTCGGCCAGGATGGTGACCGGGGCGCCCGGCTCGCGCTGGTCATGGATCAGAATGCCGCGCAGCGTGCCATCATTCTCCCGGATACGGGCATAGACGGTCAGGTCGTTGCTGACCGAGCTGAACACGCCCTCCTGCAGCAGGATGGCGGCCATCTGGTTGCGGATTTCGAACTGCCATTCCCGGAAGGCCGCGTGGGAGATGGGAACCAGCCATGTCTGGAGCAGCAGCCCGATCGCCGTGGACAAGGTGGCCACCAGCAGAGCCGGCCGGGCCAGGCGCCAGTCTGACAGCCCGGCCGCGCGCATCACCACCAGTTCCCGGTCCGAGGAGAGGCGGACATAGGCAAAGAGCGTCACCACAAAGGTGGTGATGGGCAGGATTACCGCGAAGAAGGAGGGCAGCAGCAGCCCCGTCAGCTCAAGGAAGACGGTGAAGGACAGGCCGCGGTCCAGCACCAGCTCGATGAACCGGAGCGACTGGGTGAGCCAGATCAGCGCCGCCAGGCCGATGGTCACGGCCAGGAGGGTGAGGGCGATCTGCCTCGATATGTAACGGGTGACCCGGCTCATGCGGGGCGCAACCTATCCGCCCGACCGGGTGGGGGCAAATGACCTGATGTCACGGCGACCACGCAAAAGCTTGAGGAGAAAGGACCATGCTCCGGCCCGGCGGCGCATGCGCCCGATGAAGGGTCAGCCACCCAGGAAAGTTCGGATGGTGCCCGCCGGAACGATCCGCACGCGGTCGGGCGTGGCATCCGGGCGATGGCTGACCACCCCCAGCAGGCAGAAGCTCGCCGCGTCATAGACGCCGGCGCCGGACTCCCCCTCCTTCATCGCCATGCGGATATCGGCATAGGCGCCATCCTCCGCGCGGGCCTCCGGCACCAGCACCCCGGCCTGCGCGCTCTCCTTCCGCCAGGCGGAAAAAACGAGCACCGCCTGCCCTCGACGGGGCCCGTCCTTGCAAGGGCGCGCGGCCGGGCCGGGCAGCGGGATCGGCGCCTGCAGCAGGGCGAGATCCTCACCATGCTGGTACATGGGGCCGATGCCAGGCTCGATATAGCCCTGCCCGACCCGCAGGAGCTTCACCGGCAGAACCCGGCCGGCATAGCGGATGGTGGGCTGGATCGGCGTGCCGGTGCAGCGGCGCAGCAGGGGCACGATGCCATCCACCAGATGCGCTGCCGTCAGGAAGCGCCCCTCGCCCAGATACACGGCATCGCCCCGCACCGGGCAGTCCGGCGCGCGGCCGGCGCGCAGCTCGGCGCGGAACGCGTCGGGGATATCGGGAAGCTTCTCGAACGGGGCGGGCGCCCGGGCCGGCCGGTCCGCCTCTCCCGAGGCATCCCAAGGGCGCGGCGGCGGGGCCGCGCAGGCGGAGAGGGCCAGCGCCGCCAGCAAGGCGGCGGCTGCCCCCCTCCGCAGAGGGAAAATCACGTGGGCAGGACCTTCCCCGGATTCAGCAGTCCCTTCGGATCCAGCGCCGCCTTGATGCGCCGCATCGCCTCCAGCTCCGCCCCGCCACGCCATTCGGCGAGCATATCGGGCTTCAGGCGCCCCACCCCGTGCTCGGCGCTGAAGGAGCCGTCCAGGTCGCGAACGATCGCGTTCACACAGTCCATGATGTCATGGCTGCGGGCCAGGAAGGCGGCGGGGTCCATTCCCTCCGGCTGCTCAAGGTTCATGTGGATATTGCCGTCGCCCATATGCCCGAAGGGCACGGGGCGGCTGCCGGGAATCAGTTCCTTCAGCGCCGCGCTGCTGCGCCGGATCAGCTCCGGCACCTTGGAGACGGGAACGGAGACGTCGTTCTTCACCGAGGCCCCGGCCTTCTTCTGGGCCTCCGGGTGCTCCTCGCGCAGGCGCCAGATGGCGTGCCGCTGGGCCTCGCTCTCGGCCAGGGCGGCATCCAGCACCTCTCCGGCCTCCAGCCCCTCCTCCAGCACCGTCTCCATCAGCCCGCGCAGATCGGCATCGGGGCGGGAGGAGGCGAGGTCGACCAGCACGTAGTGCCGCGCGGGCTCGGAGAGCGGGAGGGTGGCACCCTCGATATGCTTCAGCACCAGGTCCATGCCGTTCCCGGCCATGTATTCGAAGGCGCGGACGGCGCCCTCGTCCCGATCCCGGAAGCGGCGGAACAGGGAAAGGGCGGCATCCTCGCTCTCCACGGCGCAAAGGGCGATGGCCTCGGCCCGCGGGCGGGGGAAAAGGCGCAGCACGGCGGCGGTGACGATGCCCAGCGTACCCTCCGCGCCCACCATCAGGTGGCGCAGGGCGTAACCCGTGTTGTCCTTCCGCAGCCGACGCAGCCCGTGGATCACGCCGCCATCGGGCAGCACGATCTCCAGCCCCAGCATCAGGTCGCGCGCATTGCCGTAGCGCACGGTGGTGTTGCCGCCGGCATTGGTGGAGAGCACGCCGCCAATCGTCGCCGTGCCCTCGGCACCCAGTGAGAGGGGAAACAGGCAGCCAGCCCCGGCGGCGGCGTCCTGGGCGGTCTTCAGCACCACCCCGGCCTCGGCGACCATGGTCATGTCCACCGGGTCGATGTCCCGGATGCGGTTCATGCGGGAGAGAGAAAGGATGACCTGCCGCCCGCTCTCATCCGGCATGGCGCCGCCCACCATGGAGGTGTTGCCGCCCTGGGGCACGACCGGGATGCCAGCCTCGAAGAGAAGCTTCATCGCGCCCGCCAGTTCCTCGGTGGAGGCGGGGCGCAGCATGGCCGGCGAGGTTCCGTGATAGAGGCCGCGCCAATCGGAGAGATGCGGTTCCAGGACGGACGGATCGGTGACGATGCCACGCGGGCCGAGGATGCCCTGCAGGGCATCCATCAGGCCGGCGGGGAGCGGGATGGCGGGGCGGGGCGGGGCGGTGTCTGGCATTTGAGCGGGACGAAACGCCGGGCCGGGGGCGCCGGTCAAGGGCCGACATCCTTTGAAAACTCTGCTGGCGGCCTCAGGCCTTTTGGCGTCCGCCCAAGACGAGCAGCGCGATTACCGGCAGCCCCACCACCACCAGCGCCAGCGCGGCCACCGCGCCTTCCTCATAAGTGCCCCGCGCGGCCTCGGCGTAAAGCGCGGTGGCCAGCGTCTCGCGGTCGAAGGGGCGCAACAGCAGGGTTGCCGGCAACTCCTTCATGGCATCCAGGAAGACGAGCAGCGCAGCAGCCGAGAGGGCAGGCAGCAACAGCGGCAGGTGGACACGCCCGAGGATGCGCCCCCTTCCCGCCCCCATGGAGCGGGCGGACCAGTCCACCTGCGGCCGGATGCGTGCATAAGCGGCGTCCAGCCCGCCAGCCGGGATGGCAAGGAAGCGCACGAAATAGGCGAGGACCAGGGCCAGAGCTGTGCCGGACAGGGCGGGCGCCCATTCGCCCAGCCCTTCCGTCAGATCGTCCAGCCCGCCGAAGGCGACGATCAGCCCCACCGCCGCGATGCCGCCAGGCAGAGCGTAACCGAGCAGGCTGGCGCGGAGCAGTGTCGCATCCGCCTTGTTCCGCTGATCCGGCATCGCGTCGCCACGGGCACCGGCCGCAAGAAGCAGCGCGGCGGGCAGCACCAGAACCGTGGCGCAGGCCGAGAGAAGGGCGCTGTTGCCGATCCAGGTGCCAAGTTCCGGCGGCAGGCCAAATTCGGCTACCCGTCGCCACGCCGCCCAGACGAGATAGGCACCGGGCACGGCGAAGCCGAGCAGAATCGGCACGAGGCAGAACAGGGAGGCGAGAAGGCCGGGACCGAGCGGCAAGGGGCGGAGGTCCGGTTGCGCGCTCTCCCGCACCACCTGTCCGCCGCGGGAGCGGGCGCGGGCCCAGCCCTCGAGCGCCAGCACGGCCGCGACCAGGGCCAGGATCATCAGCGCGATCTGCGCCGCACCTTCCAGGGAGGAGCGGGTGATCCAGGTGACATAGACGGAGACGGTGAGGGTGCGGACGCCCAGGAACTCAGCGGCACCCACATCGTTCAGCGTCTCCAGCAGCGCCAGCGAGGCCCCTGCCGCAATGGCCGGCCAGGCCATGGGCAGGCCAATGGAGAGAAAGAGCCGCAGCCCGCCCGAACCAAGCCCCCTGCCGGCCCGCAGCAGATCCGCCCCCTGCGTCAGGAAGGCGGCGCGGGCTGAGAGATAGACATAGGGGAAGAGCACCGTGCCCATGACCATCACGCAGCCCGGCAAGGAACGGATCTCCGGCAGCGGGATGGCGCGGGGGTCCGTCAGCCCCAGCAGGGCGCGCAACCCGGCCTGCACTGGCCCGGCCGGATGCACCACGTCCAGCCAGGCATAGGCCGACACATAGGTCGGCAGCGCCAACGGCAGCACCAGGGCCCAGGCAAAGGTCTTGCGCCCGGGAAAGCGGTGGCAGGAGACGAGCCAGGCTGTGCCCGTGCCCACCCCCACGACCACGGCGCCCACGCCGACCAGCAGCAATGCCGTCTCCACCACCGCCTGCGGCAGGACATAGCGGATCAGATGCGGCCAGAGATCGCCCGAGCCGCGCGCGGCGGCAAAGGCCAGGGCGACGACCGGCAGCGCGACCAGGGCCACGCTGACAGCCGCACCGATGCGGTGAAGACGCAAGGTGGTTTCCGTCAGCCCTCAGCGGTCGAAGCCGACCTCATCCACGATGCGGCTGGCCTGGGCGCGGTGGGCGGCGACCTCGGGCAGCGAGACGTCGCGCGGCTGGAGCGGGCCGAAGCTCTCCACGATCGGATTGGTCGGGGTGCCCGGGCGCACAGGGTTCTCGAAATTGGCGTTGGCATAGAGAGTCTGAGCCTCGGGGGAGGCCATGAACTCCAGCAGCCGGACCGCCTCCTCCTTATTGGGCGCATGGCGGGTCACGACGGCGCCGGAGATGTTCACCGCCGTTTCGTTGCCCGGCAGGACCACGCGCACCGCCTCACCCCAGCGCTTCTGCTCCTCCCCACCATGGCCGGAGAGCATCAGCCCGGCATAATAGGTATTGGCGAGGCCAACATCGCAGACCCCGGCCAGGATATCGCGCGCCACCTCCCGGTCGCCGCCCGTAGGGCGGCGGGCGAGATTGGCCTTCAGCTTCGTCAGGTAGTCGCGCAGCCAGGCCTCGCCATGCTGGATCATCAGGATGGAGAAGAGCGCGGTGTTGTAGGGGTGCTGGCCGGAGCGAATGCAGACCCGTCCCTTGAAGCGCGGATCGGCCAGATCCTCATAGGTCAGCCTCTTCGCCTCTTCCTCCGGGATGCGCTCGCGGGAGGCATAGATGGCCCGGGCGCGGGTGGAGAGTGCGAACCAGCGGCCCTCGGCGTCACGCAGATTGGCGGGGATGGCGGCTTCCAGCGCCTCGGAGCGGATAGGCTGTGACAGGTTGCGGTCCACCAGCTCCATCAGATTGCCGACATCCACCACCATGGCGACATCAGCGCGGGAACGGCGGCCCTCCGCCTCCAGGCGCTCGGCAAGGCCGCCCTGGACGAAGACGGTCCGCACCGCGATACCCGTCTGCTCCGTGAAGCGGTCGATCAGCGGGCGCAGCAGGCCGGGCTCGCGGGTAGTGTAGATGTTGACTTCCGCCGCACGGGTGGCGGCAGGCAGGCCGAGCAGGGAAAGGGCAAAAAGCGCGGCGGTCCGGAGACGGGTCATGGCTGGCCTTGTCTGGATGAAGCGGCTGCAATCTGTTCCAGCTCCGTCCGCCGGGCAAGAGTGAGAATGAGTCTCAAGGCCGGCGGGTTCCGCTGCTGGGCCGGAACAGGACGAACATGCGGCCCTATCCTGTCAGCGGAGCAGGATCAGGCCCAGAATCCCGCCCGCCAGCAGCGTCCAGATCGGCGAGAAGTGGGACCGCCAGACGAAGATAGCCGAGGCGAAGGTGATCAGCACGGCCACTGCGATCTCCGGCCCCGTGCCGCGCGCCGCCGCCGCTGCCGTGACCAGACCAGTCGCGACGATCAGCCCGATGGCCACCGGCACCAGCCCCGCCCGTAGCGCCACCAGCCGCCAGTCCCCCGCCAGGCGCTGCGTCAGCATCGCGACCGCCCAGGCCAGGATGAAAGTCGGCCCCAGGAAGCCGATCAGGCTGGCCGCCAGCCCTTGCCAGCCCGCCACATGCCAACCGATCACGGCAACGAAGAGCACGTTCGGCCCCGGCGCCGCAGCGGCCAGCGCGTAACCCTGGGAAAAGACCGCGTCGGTCATCCAGCCGCGCAGTTCCACCACCTCGCGGTGCATCTCGGGCACGGCGGCATTGGCGCCGCCAACGGCGAGCAGCGAGAGCTTGAGAAAGAAAAGAAAGAGATCCCAGGCGGTCCCGCTCATTAGCCCTTCCCCGCCCCGGTCGCCGCCGTCTCGCTCCGGCGGCTACGCCACACCACGGCGGCGATGGAGACAGGGCCGAGCACCAGCACAATGACCGGCAAGGATACGCGGAACCAGGCGGCGGCGATGGTGGCCAGCAGCCCGATCGCGATCAGCTCCGGCGGTGGGCGCAGGCGCCCGGTCATGCGCAACCCGTTGCCGATCACCATCCCCGCCGCCGCGCAGGCCAGGCCATGCATGAAGGCGCCGACATGCGGGTTGTCGGCAAAGCCCTGCCAGAGCAGCACCAGGGACATGAGCACGATCAGCGGGCCGACATAGAGCCCGCCCGTGGCTGCGAAGGAGCCGGGCAGCCCGGCGAAGCGGCGCCCGATCATCACCGCGGCATTTCCCACATTCGGGCCTGGCAGCACCTGGCCGAGGCCGAGTATCTCGGCGTATTCGCGCTCGGTCAGCCAGCGGCGCTCCTCCACCAGGGCGCGGCGGACCCAGATCTGGGCGCCGCCGAAGCCCATCAGCCCGGCCTTGGCGAAGGCAGCGAAGATCTGGGCGGGCCCCGGCGGCGGGTTAAGCGGAAGGTCTTCGGACGGGGGCGTGGCTTTCCTGGGCACAGCCGCAGACTCCCCGCGTCCCGGGCCGGCGACAAGGGGGCCAGCGAGAATCCTTTACCGGGGCGCGGCCGCGCGTGTCAGGCGGTCGTTGATTGCCTCGCCCAGCCCGGCCATGGGCACGGGCATGGCCGCGATGCCGCGCAGGCCCAGCCGCGCCCCCTCTCCGTCCAGCCAGCGCAGCCCGGCGAAAAGGCGCGCGGCGGCCTCGGCGGGGTTGGCGGATTCGGAGAGGTTCCAGACCGCGCCAGCCCCCGGCAGCGGCGGGCCGAAGGCCAGCAGGGCCTCGTCCGGCGCCACGTCCAGGGCGCCCAGGCGCACGGGAAGAGAGGGGGCATAGTGCGACAACATCATGCCCGGCGATGGCAGCGCCTCCATCGATCCCTCGGCAATTCGGGCGGGGCGGTCCAGGGGGCCGGTGACGGGCTCAATCGCCTCGGCGGTCACGCCGCCCGGGCGCAGCAGCACCGGGCGGGGGCCGCTCAGGTCCAGCACCGTGCTTTCCACCCCCACGGCGCAGGGGCCGCCATCGATCACGGCGGCGATCCGGCCGGAAAGCCCGTCCAGCACATGATCCGCCGTGGTGGGGGAAACGCCGCCGGAGCGGTTGGCGGAGGGAGCGGCGACCGGAGTCCCGGCCGCCCGTAGCAGGGCCTGGGCCAGCGGGTGGGCAGGCACCCGCACCGCCAGCGTATCCAGCCCGGCGCCGGTCAGCTGGTCGATGCGGCTTTCGGGCCGGCGGGGAAGCACCAGGGTCAGCGGGCCCGGCCAGAAGCGGGCTGCCAGGGCCTCGGCCCGCGCATCCGGCGCCACTTCGGCGAAGGCGGCTTCCGCATCCGGGAAATGGCTGATCAGCGGGTTGAAGCGCGGGCGGCCCTTGGCCTCGAAAATGGCGGCCACCGCCCGGCCGTTCCGGGCATCGGCGCCCAGCCCATAGACTGTCTCGGTCGGGAAGGCGACGAGCGCGCCCTGCCGCAGCAGCGCGGCGGCGCGTTCGACGGCGCTGGCCGGCAGACGCTCCGTCATGCCCCTTGGGCCAGGAAGGGGTGGTTCTCGAAATCCGGCTTGCCGTAGCGCAGTGGCGCGCCATCGAACCCCGCAACCCGCCCCCCGGCGGCCTCCAGCACCGCCTGAGGGGCGGCGGTGTCCCATTCCATCGTGCGGCCGAAGCGCGGATAGAGATCGGCCGCGCCCTCCGCCAGGCGGCAGAACTTCACGGCGGAGCCGATCTTCTCGACATGGGCGATCTTGCGCCCCTCCAGGAAGCGATCCAGCCGTGGATCGTCGGAGTAATGGCGGGAAGCCAGGACGGTCGCGCCTTCCTCCGGAATGGCGCGGGCGCGGATGGCGCGCTGGCCAGTGGCATCGCGCTTCCAGGCCAGGCCCAGCGGCACGATGCCGGCGAAGATCTCCAGGCTGGCCGGCACCGCGACGGCGCCAAGATGGGCGCGATCCCCCTGCACCAGCCCGACATTGACGGTGAAGCTGTCATAACCTTTGGCGAATTCCCGCGTGCCGTCCAGCGGGTCCACCAGCCAGTAACGCTCGGCCAGCGTGGTCACGAGGCCGGCCGCGACCTCCTCCTCCGCCACCACGGGGATGCCGGGGGTCGCAGCGCGCAGGCCCTCGACGATCAGCGCCTCCGCCACGCGGTCCGCCTCGGTCACGGGGGATTCGTCGGTCTTCCGTTCCACCGCGAAGCCGGCGGCGCGAATGGCGTTGATGGCATGGGCGGCGCGCTCGGCCAGGGTGGCGGCCAGAGCGAGCAGATCTTCGTCGGTCATAAATTTGGGGATAGCGCGGGCGGCGCCGGCAGGGCAGCCCAATCCGTCACCGATCAGGCCGCCATGGGCAGAACCCGCCCGGTGCGCGCGGCATGGGCCGTGTCCGGCCGGCCATTCGCGTCAGCCTGCCGCGCCGCGGCCTCCCAGTCATAGGCGACCGCGCGCAGCTCGGCAGACCAGCCTGCGGCCGTCCGGGTCAGCAGGGCATAGCGGGCATGGGGGCTGCCCACTTCCATGGCATGGGGCACCGGTTCCTCGTCCCGATAGGCGGGCATGCCGACGCTGCCGGGGTTCACGACCAGCACATCGCCGGAGACAACGATGCGCGGCATATGCGTATGAGCGCAGAGGACGAGGCGTGCCGCCCCGATGCCGGCCAGGCGTGGGGCGATCGCTTCCGGCCTGTCCAGCACCATCCGGCCAGTCGATACATCCTCCAGCAGGTATTCCAGGTCACCGCCCGCCGGACTGCCATGGCAGGCGAAAACTTCTCCGCCGGCCAGGGAGAGGGTTCCGGGCAGCGCCGCGATCCAGTCCCTGTGCGCCGCTGAAAGCCGCGAGCGGGCGAAGCTGTCGGAGAGGCCGGTGCTTCCTTCCAGGATCTGCCGCTCGTGATTGCCGGCAATGGTTGGGCAGCCCAGGGCGATCTGCGCTTCGGCGCTGCCGGCCGGGTCGAAAGGGCCGGAGACGAGGTCGCCGAGATTCGCCACCAGATCGGGCGAGGCCGCTCGGAGGTCGGCCAGCACGGCCTCCAGGGCAAGAAGGTTCCCATGGACGTCGGCGATGGCGGCGATGCGCATGGGCCGAGGCTAATCCAGCCCGGCCACGCGCCGGAAGGGTGCCGGCGGCCGTGCCATGACTTGCATTCACAGGTGATGTGCCGACACCCGTTCTAGGTTCACGGCCCGCATGGCGCCATTCTGGGTTGGACAGAATCACTGCCCCAAGGCCTTCCATGCCCTTTGCCCTCTACGCCCTGACCGCCGGTGCCTTCGGGATCGGCGTCACCGAATTCGTCATCATGGGCCTGCTTCTGGAGGTCAGCGCCGATCTCGGCGTCTCGATCGCCGCCGCCGGCCTGCTCATCTCCGGCTACGCGCTCGGCGTCGTGCTCGGCGCGCCGCTCCTCACCGCCGCCACGGCCGGCATGGCGCGCAAGCGCGTGCTGCTCGGGCTGATGGTGATCTTCACCATCGGCAACGCGGCCTGCGCGCTGGCGCCCAGCTACGGCGTGCTGATGGCCGCGCGCGTTCTGACGGCCTTCGCACACGGCACCTTCTTCGGCGTCGGCTCCGTGGTCGCGACCGGCCTCGTCGCGCCGGAACGCCGCGCCTCCGCCATCGCCATCATGTTCACCGGGCTGACCATCGCGAACATCCTCGGCGTGCCATTCGGCACATGGCTCGGCCAGCATTTCGGCTGGCGCGCGACCTTCTGGGCGGTGACGCTGATCGGCGTCGTGGCACTGGCCGTGATCGCCCTGATGATCCCGCGGGACGAGGGCGCGCAGGAGGCTTCCGACTGGCGCGCGGACCTGCGCGCCATGGCGCGCGGCCCGGTGCTGCTGGGCCTTGCCACCACCACGCTCGGCTTCGGCGGCGTCTTCGCGGTCTTCACCTATATCGCGCCCATGCTGACCCGCATGGCCGGCTTCTCCGATGCCGCGGTCTCGCCGATCCTGCTGGTCTTCGGCGGCGGGCTGGTGCTCGGCAACCTGCTTGGCGGGAAGCTGGCGGACCGCAATCTCGGGCGCACGGTGATGGGCACGCTCGTCGCGCTTGCCCTCGTGCTGGGGCTGATGACCTTCGCCCTGCACAGCCAGATTGGCGCCATCCTCTTCGTCGGGCTGCTCGGCGCCACGGGCTTCGCGACCGTCGCGCCGCTCCAGATGTGGGTGCTGCAGCGGGCCGAGGGCGCGGGGCAGAGCCTCGCCTCCAGCCTCAACATCGCGGCCTTCAACCTCGGCAATGCGCTGGGGGCCTCGGTGGGCGGCGTGGTGATCGACCATGGCCCAGGGCTCTGGGCCGTGCCGCTGGCTGCGGCGCTGATGCCCGTGGCGGCCGTAGCGCTGGCCGCTTCGGGAATCCGGGCGACGCGCGCGCCTGTGTTGTGCAACGGCTGAAAGGCACGAGTGAGCGGGCGGGGAGATGCCTCCCCGCCCCTTCTTTTGCCCGCCTTCTTCACCGTAGCTCTAGAAGAATTTGGGCCCGGCAGCCCCCGAACGGGGCACCGGTGGACGGACCGGACAGGGTGACGCACAGAAGCCGGCATGACCTTCCGGCGCCTTCTCCCCCTGCTGTCCCTGCTTGCGGCATGCAGCACCACGGCCCCGCCCGCCGGCCCGGATCTGGAGGCCCGGATTCTCGCGACCCACAATGCGGCGCGCGCCGAAGTCGGCGTGCCGCCCCTGCGCTGGGATGCCTCCCTGGCCGCGGATGCCCGCCGATGGGCGGAGCATCTCGCGCAGGCTGACCGCCTGCTCCATGAGGGCGCGCCGGGCGGACCCGGCGAGAATCTGTGGATCGGCACGCGGGGCGCCTATCGGGTGGAGCAGATGATCGGAACCTGGGCGGCCGAGAAACCCGCCTTCCGCCGGAAGCGGCGCTGGGAGGACGACTTCCCCCGCGTCGGGCATTACACGCAGGTGGTCTGGCGCGGCTCGACGGCGGTCGGGTGCGGGATGGCCGGCAATGACCGCCACGATATCTTGGTCTGCCGCTACTGGCCGCCGGGCAACCGGGTAGGCGAGCGGCCCTACTGACAAGCCGAGAACCGGCCCGGCGTGGCGGATCGCCCGCCGGATGCTATCTCTGCCCGAACGCAATCCGGAACCCCCTCATGCTCGACATCGCCTTCGCCAAACCCGCCCTGCCCGAGAGCGGCGCCCTCGTCCTGCCCCTGGCGGAAGAGGATCTCGGTGGCGCGCTGGTCGCGGAGTGGGATCGGCTGCTGGGCGGCCATGTCGCGCGCGGGCTGGCGGCGGCGGAGTTCAAGGGGCGCAAGGGGCAGAGCGTCACCCTCTATGCGCCGGGCGGCGGCCTCTCCCGCCTGCTGCTGATCGGGCTGGGCAAGCGGGACGCGCTGGACGCCAGCGCCGCCGAGGCGGCCGGGGGCGCGGCGGCGGCCGCGCTGGGCAAGGAGACGGTCGCCTCCATCGACGCGCGCGCCATTGGGGGCTGGGCCGGGGCGCCGGCGGATCTGGCGCTGGGCGCCGTGCTGCGCGCCTGGCGCTTCGACCGCTACCGCACCACCGAGAAGCCGGAGGACAAGCCGCGCCTGACCGGGATCAAGGTGCTGTGCGAGGATCCAGCCACCGCCAAGACGGAATGGAGCTCCCGCCGCGCCGTGGCCGAGGGCGTGTTCCTGACGCGGGAGCTGGTGAGCGAGCCCGCCAATATCCTCAACCCGCCCGAATTCGCCGACCGCCTGCGCAAGCTGGAGAAGCTGGGCGTGGAGGTGGAGGTCTTCGGGCAGAAGGACCTGGAGAAGCTGGGCTTCGGCTCCATGCTCTGCGTCTCCCAGGGCTCCGCGCAGCCGCCGCGCATGGTGGTGATGCGCTGGAACGGCACGGATTCGCGCAAGCGTGACAGCCAGCCCATCGCCTTCATCGGCAAGGGCGTGACCTTCGACACCGGCGGCATCTCCATCAAGCCCGCGGGCGGCATGGAGGACATGAAGTGGGACATGGCCGGCGCCGGCGTGGTGGCGGGGCTGATGGCCGCGCTGGCCGGGCGCAAGGCGAAGGTCGATGTGGTCGGGCTGGTCGGGCTGGTGGAGAACATGCCTTCCGGCACCGCCACGCGCCCCGGTGACGTCGTCACCTCCTATTCCGGCCAGACGATCGAGGTGATCAACACGGATGCCGAGGGGCGCCTCGTGCTGGCCGATGTGCTGGCCTACTGCAAGAAGCGCTTCGACCCCGCCTTCATGGTGAACCTGGCCACCCTGACCGGCGCCATCATCGTGGCGCTGGGCAATGAGCATGCCGGGCTGTTCTCCAATGATGATGGCCTGGCGAAGCGCATCGAGGAGGCGGGCAAGGCGGTGGGCGAGCTGGCCTGGCGCATGCCGCTGGGCGAGGCCTATGACCGGCAGATCCGCTCCGATATCGCCGATATGAAGAATGTGGGCGGCGGGCGCGCGGGCGGCTCGATCACGGCCGCTCAGTTCCTGCAGCGCTTCGTCGATGGCTGCCCCTGGGCGCATCTGGACATCGCGGGCGTGGCCTGGAGCAGCAAGGACCAGCCGACCGTGCCCAAGGGCGCGACGGCCTGGGGCGTGCGCCTGCTGGACCGGCTGGTGGCCGAGCACCATGAGGGCCGGGCCACGGCCCAGCCCTCCGCCGAACCCGCCGCAACGGAGGAGGCCGCGGTGAGCGGCAATGGCGATCCCTCCCCGGCCACGCTGGCGGAGGGAAGCGCGGCCTCCGAAGCCGTGATCCCGGCGCCGGATGATGCAACCGGGCCAACCGCGGAGCCCTCCGACCCCGCCGCCTCGCGCGCCGCACGCCGGCCGGCGCCGCGCCGCCCGCGCGGCTGAGGAAGGGTGGATTCCCGGTGCTGAAGCTCCGCCTGACCGAGTTACCGCGCCGGCGGGTGCCGGTGGCGGTCCCGGTCCTGCCAGGCCGGGCGGTGCCGGAGGCCTATGCGCCCTTCGCTGCCGCCGCGGGCTTCGAGGCAGCGAAGGGCGGGGCGCTGCGCCTGGATGGGGTTCTGGGTGGACGCACCGCCTGGCTGGTCGGCGTCACCCCGGGGCCGCAGGGGCTGGAGGTGGCGGGGGCGCTCGCGGCGGCCTCCATGGCGGAGGCGCGGCACGGGGTGATCGACGCGCGGGGCCTTTCGGCCCGCCAGATCGGCGCGCTGGCCATGGGTGCCGGGATGCGCGCCCATCGCCTGCCCCATTACGGGGCAGAGCGACCCGCCGCGCTGCGCCAGCTGGACCTGCTGGTGGACGACGCCGATGCCACGGAGCCGGAGATCGCACGCGTCAGTGCCGTGCTGCGCGGCGTGGGCTTCGCGCGTGACCTGGCGGCGGAACCCGCGAACAAGCTGACGCCCACCGATTTCGCCGACCGCCTGCGCGAATTGGAGGCGCATGGGATCGAGGTGGAGGTGCATGGTCGCCACTGGCTGGAACGGCATGGCTATGGCGGACTTCTCGCGGTCGGGCGCGGGTCGGATCATCCGCCGCGCCTGGTGATCCTGCGCTGGCCCGGCCATGGGCCGGACCATGAACATGCCGCGCCTGTCGCCTTCATCGGCAAGGGCATCACCTTCGACACGGGCGGGATCAGCATCAAGCCGGCGGCCGGCATGGAGGCGATGAAGGGCGACATGGCCGGCGCCGCCGCCTGCGCGGGGGCCATGCTGGCGCTGGCGCTGCGCGACAGCCCTGCCCCGGCCGTCGCGGTGCTGGCCATTGCGGAGAATGCGACAGGCGCCGACAGCTACCGCCCCGGTGACGTGCTCCGCATGGGCTCCGGCATGACGGTGGAGGTGGTGGACACGGATGCGGAGGGGCGGCTGGTGCTGGCCGATGCGCTGCACCACGCACGTGGGCTGAAGCCCTGCGCCATGATCGACCTGGCGACGCTGACCGGCAGCATCGTCTCGGCGCTGGGCCATCACCGCGCCGGGCTGTTTGGCAATGACCCCGCCCTGCGGGATGCGACCATGGCGGCGGGGGATGCGGTGGGAGAGTTGCTCTGGCCCATGCCGATCGGCACGAAGCACCGCGCGGATCTGGCAAGCGAGATCGCCGATATTCGCCACTGCCTGCCCGTGGGCGGTGGCGGGCCCGGCTGGGCCGGGAAGTTCCTGCCCGATGCCTGCCAGGCCGCTGCCTTCCTGCGGGAGTTCGCGGCACCCGAGGGGGCGGATGCCATCCCCTGGGCCCATCTCGACATCGCCGGCGTCGATCTGCGGGAGGAGGACAAGGAAGCGGGTGCCTATCCCCTTCCCCCCGGCCCGAGCGGCTACGGTGTGCGATTACTGGACCGGCTGGTGGCGGACCGGTTCGAGGCCCTGGCCTGACAATGACCGAGATCGGCTTCTACCACCTGACCCGCACGGCACTTGAGGTGGCGCTTCCAAAACTGCTGGGCCGCGTGCTGGCCACCGGCACCCGCGCCGTGGTGCGGGTGGGCGGGCCGGAGCGGCTGGCGGCGCTGGATACCGCCCTCTGGCTCTGCCCCGACCCGGACTGGCTGCCCCATGGCACCCCCGCCACGGGGGATGCCGATCTCCAGCCGATCTGGCTGACCACGGAGGATGATGCACCGAACGGCGCCCGCCACCTTTTCCTGGCCGATGGGGCGGAGACGGCGCGGCCCGATGATTACGACCGCATCTTCGACCTGTTCGATGGCAATGACCCCGAAGCCCTGCAGGCCGCCCGAGACCGCTGGCGCCGGGCCCGCGCGGCCGGCCATACGCTGACCTACTGGCAGCAGGGCCCGAATGGCTGGGCGAAGCGAGAGTAGCGCGCATCTCCGCGCGCTCTGCCCCCTTGTCGCCCCCGGCCGGGCCTGCCACATCGGGCCGGCCTTCAGGAGCGCATTCCATGTCCGACAATACCCAGGCCACCGAGACCATGACGGTCGGCGCCCTGATCACCGAGTTGCAGAAGCTCGACCCCAACCGCCCGATCGCGCTCGGCATCATGCTGGGCGGTGAGGAGGAAGAGGGCGAGATCGACATCTACGGCATCGACCTGATCGAGGAGATGGAGGCGGAGGACGGCTCCCCCGCCTATGTCATCGCCTGCGACCTGCGCGGCTCGGACGACGAGGAAGAGGGCTGAGGCCCTCTTACCGCCCGGGAACCTGAAAACGGTTCCCGGCGGGCATCCATCGCGCGGTTGGCCCGTTCATGCGGGAAACCCGACATGGATGCCCCAACATGATCTCCACCCGTCTTCACGGGCTGATTGACTATGGCGTGGCCGCCCTGCTGGGCGGCCTCTCCACCTGCCGCATGCTGCACCCCAGGGCGCGGCGGGCGCTCGGCACGGCCAGCGCCTTGCACACCGGGTATTCCCTGCTGACCGACTATGAGGGCGGGGTGAAGCCGGTTCTCTCCATGCGCCACCACCTGATCCTTGATGCCCTGGGCGGCGCCGCGCTGATCGGCACGGGGCTGAGGATGCGGCACGGCCCCTCGCGCACGCTGCTCATCGGCGCCGGCCTGGCGGAACTGGGGGTGGTGGCCCTCAGCAGCAAATACCCGCAGCGCGGCCCGGGCCAGGGCTCCGGCCCGGTCGGGCGGCTCATGGGCCGCGATGACGCGGCCGCGGCCGAGCAGGTGGGCTATCCGCCCTTCGACACGCCCAAGCCAGTCGCTCAGGACGTGTTCATCGTGGACAGCGTCCTGCCCAAGGCTTCGCTGAACGTCCGCATGACCGTGATCAAACTGCCGGGTGGCGAGCTGCTGCTGCACTCGCCGACGCGCTTCAGCCAGCCACTCAAGCAGGCGCTGGAGCGGATCGGGCCGATCCGCCACCTCGTCGCGCCCAATATCGCCCACTGGACCTTCCTGAAGGACTGGAAGCAGGCCTGCCCGGAGGCGGTGAGCTGGGCCGCGCCCGGGCTGCGCCAGCGGTCCCAGGTGCGGCGGAGTGGCGTGCGGCTGGATTACGACCTCAGTGATGCCGCGCCCGCGGCCTGGGGCGGCGTGATCGAGATCGTGCCGGTGCCGGGAGCGATGGGCTTCCACGAGATGGCGATGTTCCACCGGCCGACACGCACGCTGCTGCTGACCGACCTCGTCATGAATCTGGAGCCGCCGAAGCTGCCGATGCCGCTGCGCGCGATCGCCAGGCTCTTCGGCATGACGGCGCCGGACGGCATGCCGCCGCCCTATCTGCGGGCCGTGGTGAAGTTCCGGCATGCCGAGGCGGCAAAGGCCGCGACCCGGATGATCGAGCTGCATCCCGAACGGGTGATCTTCGCCCATGGCCGCTGGTTCGAGCGTGACGGCGCGGAGCATCTGCGTCGCTCCTTCCGGTGGCTATGGAGCGGCGGCTACCAGGAACCGGCATCTGGGCATGGCCCGGAGCCGCTGCTGACGCATGACGGCGCCACGACCATCGCGACACAGTCGCTTTGATCGATTGTTCCGCTGGGGCAGGTCTGGAGCCTGACCTGCCCCAGCGAAAAGCTCAGCCTGACAGACGGCCGTTCAGGCCTGCATCCGCATGGAACAGGCGGAAGCCATCTAGGCGGTGAGAGGTGGGCTAAGACGAGCAAAGCCTTCCTGCCGCCGATAGGGAAAATACGGGTAGGGCGCAGTCACGGCGCTGGCTGCATCCAGCCGGGCTATCTGCTCACGTGTCAGGGTCCAGCCCACGGCACCGAGATTCTGCCGTAGCTGCGCCTCGTTGCGGGCGCCAATGATGACGGAGGCGACGGTGGGCCGTTGCAGCAGCCAGTTGATGGCGATCTGCGGCACGCCGCGGCCCGTTTCGGCCGCTACCTCGTCCAAGGCATCGATCACGCGAAACAGGAGTTCGTCCTCCACCGGCGGCCCAAAGCCGGCGGTTTCATGCAGCCGGCTGCCCTCGGGCAGCGGCTGGCCGCGGCGGATCTTCCCGGTCAGGCGCCCCCAGCCGAGCGGGCTCCAGACGAGAGCGCCTATGCCCTGGTCCATTCCCAGCGGCATCAGCTCCCACTCGTAGTCGCGGCCGACCAGGGAATAATAGACCTGGTTCGCGACATAGCGCGGCCAGCCATGCCGCTCGGCGACGGCAAGCGACTTCATGACCTGCCAGCCGGAGAAGTTGGAAACGCCGACATAACGGACCTTGCCGGCCTGCACGAGCGTATCGAGTGTCTTCAGCACCTCCTCGACCGGCGTGCAGGCATCGAAGGCATGCAGCTGTAGCAAGTCGATATAGTCCGTGCCGAGGCGGCGCAGGGCGTCCTCCACGGCGCGGATGAGGCGGCTGCGCGAAGTGCCAGCTTCCAAAGGGCCATCGCCCATCGGCAGGCCGGTTTTGGTCGAGATCAGCACGTCCGACCGGCGCCCCCGGATCGCGGCGCCCAGCACCTCCTCCGAGGCGCCTTGCGAATAGACATCCGCCGTGTCGAACAGCGTAACGCCTGCTTCCAGGCAGATGTCGACGAGACGCCGCGCCTCCGTGGCGTCGGTGCGTCCCCAGGCGCCGAAAAGCGGCCCGGATCCGCCGAAAGTCCCCGCTCCGAAGCTGAGGGCCGGAACCTTCAGGCCGGAGCGGCCGACAGAGCGATATTCCATGAAGCTGTTCCTGCCGTTGGAAGGAGAAGGAAGCTGAAAAGGTCAGGCCAGGAATTCTGGGCGACCTGGCATTCCCGGATTAGAGTCCGGGCTGGAACAGCATTGCTGAAATGACGTCACATGAGCCTGCCGACGCCGAACCGTTCCGGGGAAATGGAAGTCTTCGTACGGGTGGTGGAGCGGGGTGGCTTCTCCGCCGCGGCGAAGGCCCTGGGCCTCACGCCCTCCGGCGTCAGCAAGCTGATGACACGGCTGGAGGCCCGGCTCGGAACGCGGCTGCTGCTCCGCTCGACCCGGCAGCTCAAGCTCACCTCGGAAGGGCAGGCGTTCTACAGCCGCAGCGTCCGGGTGCTGGCTGATATCGCGGAGGCCGAGCAGGAAGCAGCGGCCGGGGCCACGCCCCGCGGGCGGGTGCGGATCAATACCAACCTGCCCTTTGGCCTCCACAAGCTGCTGCCGCTCGTGCCCGGCTTGCGAGCCCGTTACCCCGAGGTGGAACTGGATCTCGTGATGACCGACCAGGTGGTGGACCTGACGCGGGAGGGGGCGGATCTGGCCATCCGGTCCGGGATGCTGCGCCCCTCACGGCTGCGTGCCCGCAAGCTGGGGGAAAGCGGTTACGCCATCGTGGCCTCGCCGGCCTATCTCGCCGAACATGGCCGGCCAGAGAGCTTCGCCGATTTGGAGGGGCATGTGCGGCTGGCCTTCAACTTCGCCCGGAGCGTGCCGGACTGGCTGGTCCTGCACGAGGGCGAGGCCGTCGCATTGCCACCCCGCGGCGGCGTGCTCGCGAGCGATGGCGAGGCATTGCGCCAGTTGGCACTGGCCGGTGTTGGATTGGCGCGGCTGAACCTGTTTCATGTCGGGCCGGATATCCGCGCCGGCACCTTGGTGCCGGTGCTGGAGCACCTGAATCCCGGCGATGTGGAAACGGTTCACGCCGTCTATCTGGGCCAGGCCAGCCCGCTGCCGGCGCGGGTACGGGCCGTGATCGACTACCTCTCCGAAACCGTCACGCTGCCTTGAAGGCCTGGCTATCGCCGCCTGCCTGAAGACTGGGGCACGAGCGGCTGTCCCAAATCCTTTAGGTCCGCCCGAACATCCGGGCGAGGTCGCCCGGCCCAAGACGCAGGAAGGTCGGACGGCCATGGGAACAGGTGGCGGCGCGCGGCGTCGCCTCCATCTCGCGCAGCAGAGCCGCCATTTCCGCTGTGTTGAGGCGGCGGCCAGCGCGCACGCTGCCATGGCAGGCCAGCCGCGCCACCGCGGCATCCAGGCGCCGCTCCAGCGCGGTGCTCTCCTCCCAGTCCGACAGTTCGGCGGCGATGTCGGCCAGGATCGGCGCGGGCTCCGGATTGCCGAGCAGGGCCGGCAGGGCGCGCACCAGGATGGCACCGGGGCCGAAGGGCTCGATTTCCAGCCCGAGCCGCGCGAGGTCCTCGGCCCGCTCCGCCAGGCGCAGGGCATCGGCGGGGGGCATGTCCACCACGGCGGGCAGCAGCAGGGGCTGGGAGCGCACGCCACCAGCCACGAGTTGGGCCGAGAGGCGCTCATGTGTCAGGCGCTCATGCGCCGCGTGCTGGTCCACGAGGATCAGGGCGCCATCCGGCGCCTCGGCCAGGATGTAGGTGTCCAGCAATTGGGCCAGGGGGCGGCCGAGCGGGCCATCCTCCGCCGGCTCCAACGGGGGTGGCGCCTCGGCGGGCAGGGGCGCCGGCATAGATGACGGCGCGCGGGGCGGCAGGGCAAAGCGGGGCTGGACCGGCCGCAGGGCGGACGGGGCGGTAAAGGCGAGTCCTGTCTCGGCAAAGCCGGGCGCGCGGATGGGCGTGGTGGTGCCATCGGCCCAGGCCACGGCCGGGGCCTCAGCCGGCGCCCCATTCTCGATGGGCTGGCCAGCCCGGCTCGGCCAGGCAGGGTCCGGCGCACCGCCGGAATCCCAGCCGCCTGCCAGCCCGACCCCAGCCCCGGTGCCCAGCGCCCTGCGAAGCGAGGCGATCAGCGCCCCGCGCACCCCGTTGGCGTCGCGGAAGCGCAGCTCGGTCTTCATGGGGTGGACGTTCACATCCACCGCCTCGGGCGGAATTTCCAGAAAGAGCGCGGCCACGGGGTGGCGCCCGGCGGCCAGCACGTCGCGATAGGCCACGCGCAGGGCCGCGCGCAGCAGCGGGTCGCGCACCGGGCGGCGGTTGACGACGAGGTGCTGCTCCGCCGCCGTGGCGCGGTTATGGGTCGGCAGGGCGGCCAGACCTTCCAACAGCAGGTCGGGCCATTGGCCCTGCACCGGTACGGCGGCGGAGGCGAAGTCCTTCCCCAACAGGGCGGCGGCGCGGCCGGCGCGGTCGGCGGCGGGCAGGTCCAGCGCGGTCCGGCCATCCACCGTCACGCGGAATGCCACCTCCGGCCAAGCCAAAGCGAGGCGGCGCACGGTCTCCACGGCGTGGGAAGCCTCGGTGCCCGGAGTTTTCAGGAATTTCCGGCGGGCGGGGGTGGCGAAGAACAGGTCCCGCACCTCCACACGCGTGCCCGGGGGCGCGGCGGCGGGGGTAACCTCCCCTACCCGGCCGGCCTCCACATGGATGCCGTGGGCTTCCCCATCGCGCGGGCGGGTCGTGATGGAGAGGCGGGAGACGGCGCCGATGGAGGGCAGCGCCTCCCCCCGGAAACCTAGGGTCGCGATGCGGAACAGCGTTTCCTCATCCGGCAGCTTAGAAGTGGCGTGGCGCTCGACGCACAGCGCCAGATCGGCCGGGATCATGCCCTTGCCGTCATCCTCCACCAGGATGCGGTCGATGCCGCCGCCTTCCAGCGTCACAGCGATGCGGCGGGCGCCGGCATCCAGCGCGTTCTCCACCAGCTCCTTCACGGCAGCGGCGGGGCGCTCCACCACCTCGCCGGCGGCGATGCGGTCTGCGGTGGTGGGGGGAAGACGGCGAATGACCTGAGCGGGAATCACATGGAAGGGGATGGGGCTTCACGGGCCCCGAGGCAAGGATGCGCCGCACAGGTGAAAGAAGGATGAGCGACCGGCTCGTCAGACTCCGCCCGGCCTGTTAACGGGGCACCGATGCGCCCCTCCCGCGCCCTTCTCGCGCGACTGATCGCCGTTCTGCTGCTCGCGCAATGGGCTGGCGCGGTGCTGCCGCATGCGCGCGCCCTGGCCATGCTCGGCCGGATCACGGCGGTGGAGCTGTGCAGCCATGAGGGCGCACGGACCATCCTTGTCGACGAGAACGGCAAGCCGGTCGAAAAGTCCCACGACCTGTCCTGCTGCGATCTCTGCCAGGCCCCTGCTGCGATCGAAGTGACGGGACCACAGGCCCCGCAGCGGCGCATCGCCTATGCCGTGGTGGCGCATCCGCCAGGACGCGCCGGGCTGCCACCCTTCCCGCCCCGTGCCCCGCCGCAACAGCCAAGGGCCCCACCCATCGCCTGACCGGCCCGCGCTGGCCCGATCCCGGGTCGGCTGTTCATGCCTGTCAGGAATTCGCCATGCCTTTCCCATGTCGCGCCGCGCTGCTCGCGGCCACTTGCCTTTCCCTGTCCTCCCTCGCCCTGGCCCAGGAAGCGGCCTCCCCTCCGCTGGCAGTGCCGGAGGTGGCGGTGACGGGCACCGCCCCTTCCCTGACCGCACCCGATGCCGCCGAGGCGGCGATCCGGCTGCGTCAGGTGCCCGGCAACGTCACCGTCCTGCCCGCGGAGGAGATCCGCACCCGCGCCGGCGTCACCTCCCTGCGGGACGTGCTGGAATTCGTCCCTGGTGTTTTCGCCCAGCCGAAATGGGGGGAGGACACGCGCCTCTCCATCCGCGGCTCCGGCCTTGCCCGGAACTCCCATCTGCGTGGCGTGCAGCTGACGCAGGATGGCATCCCGCTGAACCAGGCCGATGGCTCCGGCGACTTCCAGGAGTTGGACCCGCTGACCTTCGAGCATGTGGAGGTGCTGCGCGGCGCCAATGCCTTCGGCCTGGGTAGCGCCACGCTGGGCGGGGTGCTGAACTTCGTGACGCCGACTGGGCGCAGCGACCCGGGCGCCCTGCTGCGCGGCGAGATCGGCAGCTATGGCTACCGCCGCGCGCAGGCCGCCTATGGCGTGGCCGCGGGCGCCTGGGATGCCTGGGCCAGCGGCACGGTGCTGAGCCAGGACGGCTTCCGCCGCCATAGCGACGGCGAGAGCCGCCGCTTCAACGGCAATATCGGCTGGCAGATCACGGACGACATCGAGACGCGGCTCTACTACGGCTACAACAACATCGAGCAGCGCATCCCCGGCAGCGTCACCCGCACCCAGGCGCTTACGGATCCGCGGCGCGCCGCCGCCGCGAATCTGCTCAACGACTATCAGCGCAATATCGAGAGCAACCGCGTCGGCAGCCGCACCACATGGCGGATCGCGCCCGGCGCGGTGCTGGAGGCCGGTGCCTCCTTCGTTCACCGGGAGGTGGACCATCCGATCTTCCAGTATATTGACCAGCGCAGCAACGACGTGAACGGCTTCGCGCGGCTGACGCTGGACGGGACGGTGGCCGGGCTGCGGAACCGGCTCGTGCTGGGCGGTACGGCTGGCATCGGGCACACCGACAGCAACCGCTATGTCAATCTCGGCGGCCATGCCGGGCGGCTCACAGCCTCCTCCACCGACCGGGCGCGGACCAACACGGCCTTCGTGCAGGACACGCTCTACGTGCTTCCGAATCTCGGGCTAGTGGCAGGGATACAGGTCGGGGAAGCCTATCGCGCCAGCCGGGACCGCTTCCTGTCGGATGGCGACCAGTCCGGCGCCGCGACCTATCGCTACGCCAACCCGCAGATCGGCGCGGTGTGGGATGTGACACCGGATGTGCAGGCCTTCGCCAATCTGTCCTGGGCGACGGAGCCGCCCACCATCACCGACCTGACTCCGTTGGCAGCCCAGGGCTTCTCCGCCCTGAAGGCGCAGCGGGCGCGGACGGTGGAGATCGGCACGCGCGGCCAGCGAGGCGATCTTATCTGGGAGGTGGCGGCCTATCGCAGCTGGATCCGGGACGAGATCCAGCTTTTCGACCCCACTGGCACCGGTGCCAGCTTCGCCCTGAACGCCGATCGCACGATCCATCAGGGGATCGAGGCGGCCCTGTCCTGGACGCTGGGGCGTGGTCTTTTCGCGCCGGAGGGCCGGGACAGCCTGATCTTGCGGCAGGCCTACAGCTTCAATGACTTCCGCTTCGACGGGGATGCGCGTTATGGCGACAACCAGCTTCCGGGCGTGCCGCGCCATCTCTATCGGGCGGAGCTGCGCTACCGGCACCCTTCCGGCGCCTCCATTGCGCCGACACTGGAATGGGTGCCGCAGGGCTTCCATGCGGACAACGCCAACACGCTGAAGACGAATTCCTACGCCATCCTCGGCCTGCGGGCAGGCTGGGATTTCGAGAACGGGCTGTCGATCTTCGCGGAGGGACGGAATCTGACGGACCGGAAATACATCTCCAGCGCCTCCGTCGCATCGGTCGCCACGCCCGCCTCGGCGCTGTTCGAGCCGGGCTTCGGGCGCAGCGTCTATGGTGGGGTGCAGTTCCGCTTCTGAGGGACCGTCGGGGCCGCGCCTGCAAGGCGCGGCCGCCGCGGATCGTGGCGATCAGCGTGTGGCCACGATGAACAGGCGGGGAAAGGGCAGAAGCACCGTGCCGTCCGGCAGCGCCGGATAGGCCTGCGCCACCGCCGCCTGATACCGCGCGAGATAGGCGGCCTTCTCGTCCTCGTTCAGCGGCGCAAGGAAGGGTCGCAGGCCGGTGCTCTTGAACCATTCCACCACCGCTCCCGCCCCGCCCGCAAGCGGGTGGTGATAGGTGGTCCGCCAAACATCGACTCGCGCGCAATGCGGCCGCAGCAGGCCGTAATACCAGTTCGCGCTCTCCATCATCGTGCGCGCGCCGGCGGCGCCGGCGAGCTTGCCGGCCCAGGGTCCCTCGGCCGCCACTTCGCGCATCAGCCGGTGCGCCGGTTCGTCCAGATTGTCCGGCATCTGCACGGCCAGGCTGCCGCCCGGCGCCAGCTTGCCGATCAGGCGCGGGAGCAGCGTGGCGTGATCCGGAACCCATTGCAGCACGGCATTGGCGAGGATCGCGTCGAAGGGCCCCTGATCCTCCCAGCTTTCGATGGAGGCGACCTCGAACCGGAGGTCGGGCAGCCGCTTGCGCGCGGCCGCGATCATGTCGGGCGAGCTGTCCATCCCGGAGACGACGGCGCCAGGGAAACGGTCCGCGAGCACCTCCGTGGAATTGCCGGGGCCGCAGCCGATATCCACCACCGCACGGGCCTCACGGCCGGGAATGGCATGGACCAGATCCCGCACCGGACGGGTGCGCTCATCCTCGAAAGCGACGTACTGCTTGGCGGACCAGCTCATAATGCCTTGCCCCTGTGAGTCATGTCGGGGCCACCCTGCCCCAATTGAGCGCGCCGGAGGATATCGGCCCCCTGTTCCGTGAGGAGCACGGTGGCCTGGCCCTGTTTCCCCGAAGCTCCCTGCACGATCCGCACCAGCCCCATTTCATTCGCGTCCTCCCAGGCCGGTAGCCTGGGACAGGAGGTGCGCCAGGCTTCCATCGTCTCGGCATAGGTGCGTGGACGGGCAGCGACCCAGACCAGGAACTCCAGCAGATTGCCGGAAAGAGGGGTCTCGGCATCCGACCCCGGCCTGAGCTTGTCCATAGCGAGCCTACACTGCTGGGGAGTGCGCTCCAGAAGTGGCGCAAGGCGCTCATGATGTCCAATGCATTGGAGAAGGCCTTCTGATACCTCTCTGGTATGATCGATCTGCGCCGTCTCAGGGCCTTCGTCGCCGTGGCCGAGGAGGGTCACGTCACCCGGGCCGCCGAACGGCTGGGTATGCAGCAACCGCCACTCACCCGGTTGTTGCAGGGGCTGGAGACGGAATTGGGGGTGCGGCTGCTGCACCGGATGCCGCGCGGCGTCCGCCCGACCGAGGCCGGGATGGCCTTGCTTGCTGAAGCACGGGCGCTGCTGGAGCGGGCCGGGGGCGTGGCGGAAGTCGTGCACCGGGCCGCGCGCGGCGAGCAAGGCCGGCTTGCCCTGGGCTTCACCAGCTCGGCCGCGCTGCATCCCCTGATTCCGTCGGTCTTCCGCCGCTTCCGTGAGGCTTTTCCCGGCGTCTCCGTGGCGCTGGAGGAGGCCGGGACGGGAGAGTTGGTAGAGGCGCTGCTGCATGAGCGGCTGGACGCCGCCTTCGTGCGCTCACCCGTGCAGCAGGTGCCAGGCCTGGTGGTCGATGCGGTGCTGGAGGAATCCATGCTGGCAGCACTTCCGGCCGGACATGCGCTCGCGGCCGAGAGCGGTGCGCCGCTACTGCTCGCCGACCTGGCCGGCGAGGCCTTCGTTCTGTATCGCCGCCCCGAGGGTCCAGGGCTCTACGACACCATCCTGGCCGCCTGCCGGGCCGCCGGGTTCAGCCCGATGGTGGTGCAGGAGGCACCGCGCCTGCCTGGGACACTGAGCCTGGTCGCCGCGGGCTTCGGCGTTTCCGTGGTGCCGGCCTCCATGCGGCGGCTTGGCGGCGAGGGTATCACCTATCGCGAGCTGACGGGCTGCCCCGGGCTGTCCGCGCCGCTGCATCTTGCTATGCGCCGGCTGGCACAGGCGCCTGCTCTCACGCGCTTCCGCGAGATCGTGTCGCAGATGCGGGATCGGACGATCCGCGAACCAGACACGCCCGGGGCGTGACCCGCGGCGATACCGCGCGGGGCTTCCGCCGCGGCCGCGCGTTCAGGAACCGCGCAGCCGATGCAGTTCAGCGATCAGCGCGGTGGTTGAGGGATCATGTGCCCCCGCCATCGCGCCCGGCGCCAGCTCCGGCAGGAGCGCGCCAGCAAGTTGCTTGCCCAGCTCCACACCCCACTGATCGAAGGCGTTCACATCCCAGAGGGCGCCGAGGCAGAAGACTTTGTGCTCATAGAGGGCGACGAGCTGGCCAAGCGTGTTCGCATTGAGCCGTGGCAGGACGAGGGTGGTGCTCGGCCGGTCGCCGGGGAAAAGGCGATGGGGCAGCAGGGCCTCGATAGCTTCGGGGGACATGCCCTTGGCCTCCATCTCGGCCCGCACCTCGGTCGCGTCGCGACCACGCAACAGCGCCTCGGCCTGGGCGAGACCGTTGGCAAGGAGCTGGCGGTGATTTTCCTCAAAGCCATGATCGGGATTGGCGATCAGCACGATGTCAGCCGGGATCGGCGTGGTGCCCTGATGCAGAAGCTGCATGAAGGAATGCTGCGAATTCGTCCCGGGCTCACCGAAGACCACGGGGCCGGTGGCGCGGAGCACGGGCATCCCACCAAGGGTCACGCGCTTGCCCAGACTTTCCATCTCCACCTGCTGAAGATGGGCGGGGAAACGGGCCAGGCGCTCGTCATAGGGCAGCACGGCGCGGCTGGCATAGCCGAGGCCATCGACATGCCAGAGCTCGGTCAGTGCCATGAGCAGGGGCAGGTTCTCCGCCTCGGGCGCGGAGAGGAAGTGCTCGTCCATCTTGCGGGCGCCTGCGAGAAGATCGGCGAACACGTCCCAGCCGCAGGCGAGCGCCACGGAAAGGCCAATGGCGGACCACATGGAGAAGCGGCCGCCCACCCAGTCCTTGAAGCCGAAGACCTGGTCCTCCGGCACGCCGAAATCCCGCGTGGCCTTCAGGTTCGTTGAAAGCGCGACGAGATGGGCATCCGCCTTGTCGCCCAGTGCGGCACGCAGCCAGTCCCGCACCAGATGGGCGTTGGCCATGGTCTCGGCCGTGGTGAAGGTCTTGCTGGCGACGAGGACGAGGGTCCGGGCCGGGTCCAGCCCGTGGCGCATCGCCTCCCATGCATGACCGTCCACATTGGAGAGATAATGCGCGCGCATGGGCATGCCCTGCCGCCACAAGGCACGCGCCGCCATTTGCGGGCCGAGATCGGAACCGCCGATGCCGATATTCACGACATCCGTGAAACGGCCCTGGGCATGGATACGGGCGCAGAAGGCGCGCATGGCATCCAAGGTGTCATGAACCTCAGCCGAGGCATCCTCGCCGCACGTACGGAAGGCGCCGCGCGGGCCGCGCAGGGCCATGTGCAGCACGGCGCGGCCCTCGGTGGTGTTGATCGCATCGCCCCGCGCCATGGCGTCGCGCGCGGCCAGCACGCCGCGGGCGCGGGCCAGATCCAGCAGCGCATCCCGCACCGCATCGGAAACCGAGGTCTTGGAGAGGTCCGCCAGAATGTCGCCGGCACGGTGGGTGAAGCGTGCGGCGCGGGTCGGATCGGCCATGAGGGGCCGGATGGCCGAAGCCCCCGCCTCGCTCGCCAGGCTCATGACCCGTTGCCAAGCCATCTCTGCCCGATCCACCATACCGTGCACTGCCTCTGAGCCTCCTAGGAATATCGTGCAGAGGTTAGGGGGGCGCTGACGGGGGTGGAAGGCGGGCGCCGATCACCTCTCCGCCGGTTGATCGGCCGATGGCCGCCCGGACAGCATGGGCGGCCCCACCGGATCGCAGGGCTGGACGGCACGATCCTCGCTACATCCTCCCCATGATTCCTGGCTTAGCCCTTATTCTGTCCTGCCAACTCGCGGGGGAGGCGCTGGTGCATGGCACGGGCTGGCCGCTGCCCGGGCCCGTGGTTGGCATGGTCATCCTGCTCCTGCTCTTGCTCCTGAACGACAGCCTGCCGAACCCGGCCGAGACACGCTTCGTGACCGCGCCATCGGAGGCCCTGGTGGCCAATCTCTCCGTCCTCTTCGTGCCGGCCGGGGTCGGGGTGGTGAACAAGCTGGACGTGCTGGAGGCCCATTGGTTCGCCCTGGCCCTGGCCCTGGTCACCTCGACCATTATCGGACTGGCGGTGACGGCGCTGGTCTTCGCCGGGGTGGCGCGGCGGCTGTCCCCCGCCTCCGAACGGGAAGAGGCGGCATGAGCGATCCTGATTTTGGCCTCTGGGTCTATCTCTCCCGCACGCCGCTCCTCTGGCTGACGGTAACCCTGCTGGCTTATGTGGCGGCCGACCGGATCTCCAAGGCGCTGGGACGGCACCCGCTGGCCAACCCAATGCTGTTCGCGGTGGTTCTGGCAGCGGGCGTGCTCTACGCCACCGGTACGCCCTACCGCACCTATTTCGAAGGTGCGCAATTCGTCCACTTCCTGATCGGCCCGGCCACCGTAGCGCTGGCCGTGCCGCTGTACCGCAACCGGCGCACGGTGCTGCGGGCCATCCTGCCGATGGGGGCGGCGCTGCTGGTCGGGGGATTGTCGGCCATGCTCTCGGCCCTGCTCATCGCGCGGGCGCTGGGGGTGCCCGGGCCGGTTCTGGCTTCGCTTGCGCCGAAATCGGTGACGACGGGCATCGCCATGGGTATCGCCGAGGGGCTGGGAGGCGATCCCGCCCTGGCCGCCGTGCTGGTAATCATCACCGGGGCGATCGGGGCGGTGGTGGTGACGCCGCTGATGAACGCGCTGGGCTTGCGCGACATGCGGGCGCGCGGATTTGCGGCTGGGCTGGCGGCGCACGGGCTGGGCACGGCGCGAGCCTTCGTCGTGAACCCTGTGGCCGGAACCTTCGCGGGAATCGCCATGGCACTGAACGCTTTGCTGAGCGCGATCCTGGCGCCGATCGTACTGCGGGCCCTGCTTTAGGCAGCCGGGCGGTTCGGAAAACGCCGCCGCGCGGCGTCCAGCGCCACATCACAAAATCTTGTCCGAGGAATGTGCCGGCCAGCAAACTCCAGACATCATGGAGGAGTTTGACACGGACCTGTGGCGATGACATCGCGTGTCCATGGATCGAGCCCGCACGGCCCTGCATGTTTCCCGCGCTGCCGAGTGGGCGAATCCAATCAAGATCCGTGTTGTTTCGGAGCACGACCGGGCGGCGTACAAGGTGGCTGGGATCGGGCCGAATCCTTCGGTGCTTCGGGAGCGGCTTCGTTGACCTGCCGCGCTTCAACCAGACCTGAACAGGGCAGCGGAGCTGCGGGATTGTGGGGCCGCCATGGATGAGATCGAGGGGTCCCGGAGCCATTCCGCTCTTCTAGCCGCTGCGGACGACGTCGCGCGCCATATCGCGGCTCCTCTGGCACAGGCCGTTGACGAGGAGGCACGCTGGCCCAGGGAGGCCATGGCGGCGCTTGGGGAAAAGCGACTGCTCGGCCTGCATGTTCCGCAACGCCTCGGCGGGTTCGGCGAAGGGCTTTCCGCCCTGGCGGAGGTGACGGAAACACTTGGCAAGGCCTGCAGCTCGACCTCCATGTGCTTCGGCATGCATTGCGTCGCCACTGCCGTTATTGCCGCCAAGGCCACGCCCTATCAGGAGCAGCATTACCTCCGCCCCATCGCCGAAGGCCGCCACGTCACTTCCCTGGCCCTGAGCGAACCCGGAACAGGCGCGCATTTCTATCTACCGCGCGCCATCTTCCGGCATGAGGAAAACGGGTTCCTGATCGATGGAACCAAGAGCTTCGTCACCAGCGGCGGGCACGCGGACTCCTATGTGGTATCCGCCGTTGCGCCCGGCTCCGAGCTCGACCCAGGCACCTTCACCTGCCTGCTGATGGATAACGAGGCCGACGGCCTCGAATGGGGGCCAGCCTGGAAGGGTCTGGGCATGCGCGGCAACAGTTCTCAGACCGCGCGGCTCAACCGGGTCAAAGTACCAGCGGGCAACCTGCTCGGCCATGAGGGCGATCAGATCTGGTACGTGTTCGAGGTCGTGGCGCCCTACTTCCTCGTCGCCATGGCCGGAACCTATCTGGGCATCGCCCAGGCGGCCCTGGATCTGGCAGTCGAGCACCTCCGGCAGCACCGGTACGAGCACACCTCCGAACGCCTGGCGGAGAATACCGCCCTGATCGAGCGCGTGGCGGAGATGTGGACTTCCATCGAGCGTGCGCGCCGCCTGCTGCATCATGCCGCAAAGCTCGGTGATGATGGCGCTCCGGAGGCCCCGAGGGCGCTTTTCGCCGCCAAGCTGGAAGTCGCGGATGCCGCGGTTGCGGCCACGAACACCGCGATGATGCTGCTCGGCGGGCGGGGCTACCGGGACAACGGAAAGCTTGCGCGCCTTCTGCGCGATGCGCAGGCGTCGCATATCATGTCGCCGACGACCCATCTCCTGAAAACCTGGCTCGGCCGCTCCGTGCTCGGCCTCCCACTCCTGTAACCAGGGATGCCAATGCGAGTCCTGGTGCTGACGGGAGCGGCGCGCGACGAATGGGCCGCGACACGGTTCCCGGCCGGCTGGGCAGATAGGGACATCGAACTCTCCGTCTCCACGGAAATCCGCATGGGGACGGAGGAGGATGCGGACATCCTGGTCATCTCGCCTTCCGTCTCCGAGCCCCTGGCTTCCGCCCGCACTTTCCGGCGGCGAAAGCCGTCCGGTCAGGTCATGTTCGTCGTTCCGCCGGATCAGCTGGATCGCATGCGCGGCCTGCTGCCCTTCTCGCCGGAGATTTCAGAAGCCTGGGTCGTGAACGAGGACACGCCTGTGGCGGAATTCCGGCGTCTCCTGCGTGAAGCCGGTGCGGCCGTCCAGAAGCGCCGTGCCGTGAAGGGTCTGTACAGCCGGATCAACGCGCGGATCAGCCGGACGCCGGAGCCTGCCCCGGAAGATCAGCCGGCCAACCAGGAGCAGCAGCCGGCCCTTGCCGAGCATTACTTGACGGCCATCCTGGCGAATGCGCCGGATGCGTTGGTCGCCACCTCCCTCGACGGCTCGGTCGTGGGTTGGAGCGACGCGGCCGCCCGCCTCTTCGGACAGGCCTGGGATGATGTGGCGGGGAAGGACCTCACCACTCTGTTCCTTCCGGAGGAGCGGAGCGAAGTGGTCTCCATGCTTCGCCAAGTGGGAATGGGCGAGAACCTGCAGCCGAAGGAGCTGCGGATTGCCGACCACCGGACGCTGGAGGCAACCGCCGGCCCCGTCCTGGGTGGAAGCGGTGCCGTCGAGGGTGTCTCGCTGGTCCTGCGCGACATCACCGACCGGAAGCGGGCCGAGAGGCAGCTGGCCGAAAGTGAGACGAGGCGGCGTGAGAGCGAGGCGCGGTTCCGCCAGCTGGCTGATTTTTCGCCGGCGATCGTATGGTTCGGCAATCCGGACGGCACGCTGAGCTATCTGAATAACGCATGGTACGAGTACACCGGTCTGACGGAAGCCGAGTCGATTCCCTCCGGCTGGACTAAGGCACTGCACCCCGACGATGCGGACGATCTGCTCGCGGCCTGGCAGAAGGCGCGCAGCGAAGGCACGTTGTACGATCTGGCGAGCCGGTTGCGCCGCCATGATGGCTCCTATCGGTGGTATCAGATCCGGGCACTGCCGCTGCGTGACACCAATGGCGAGATCAAGGGCTGGCTCGGCAACGACACTGACATCCATGACCAGAAGGTGGCCGAAGAGGCGCTGCGGCGGCTGAACGACACGCTGGAGCAGCAGGTCGCCGAACGAACGCAGGAACGCGACCGCATCTGGAATGTGTCGCAGGATCTGCTGGCCGTTTCGGATACCTCCGGCACCCTGCTCAGCGTCAACCCGGCATGGACCGCTGCCTTGGGCTGGACGCGCGAAGAGCTGATCGGCCGCACGACGCAATGGCTGGAGCACCCGGAGGATCAGAGCAGGACCCGGGCCGAGGTGCTCCGCGTCGCCAGTGGCAACCGCTCCCTGGGTTTCGAGAACCGCCTGCGGACAAAGAGCGGTGAGTACCGCACGCTGAGTTGGGCCGTCGTGCCTGTCGAAGGAATGTTCTACTGCTCAGGGCGCGACGTGACCGAGCAGAAGGCCGCGGCCGAGCGGCTGGCGAAAACCGAAGAGGCGCTACGGCAAAGCCAGAAGATGGAGGCGGTGGGCCAGCTGACGGGCGGCATCGCGCATGACTTCAACAATCTTCTCGCCGGCATCACCGGCAGCCTGGAGCTTCTCAGCGCCCGCATCGCGCAGGGCCGGCACAAGGAAGCGGATCGCTATATCAATGCGGCGCAGGGCGCGGCCAAGCGCGCCTCCGCGCTGACCCACAGATTGCTGGCCTTCTCCCGCCGGCAAACGCTGGCCCCGAAGGTGACCAACATCAACAGTCTCGTCGCCGGCATGGAGGAGTTGATCCGCCGAACGGTCGGGCCAAGCATCACGATCGAGGTGGTGGGCACCGCCGGCCTGTGGTCCGCGCTGGTGGATCCTCATCAGCTTGAGAACGCGCTGCTGAACCTGTGCATCAATGCGCGGGACGCGATGCCGGAAGGCGGGCGAATCACCATCGAGACCGCCAATAAGTGGCTGGACGAACGCTCAGCGCGCGAGCGCGACCTGCCGCCGGGCCAGTATATCTCGCTCTGCGTCACCGATACCGGAACCGGCATGACGCCCGAGGTGATCGCACGCGCCTTCGATCCCTTCTTCACCACCAAGCCGATCGGCCAGGGGACCGGGCTTGGCCTGTCCATGATCTACGGCTTTGTCCGGCAGTCGGGTGGGCAGGTGCGGATCTATTCCGAGGTCGGGCAGGGCACGACTATGTGCCTCTACCTGCCGCGCCATCATGGCGAGGCGGATGCGACGGCGGGGGAGATGGAGCACGCGGCGGCGCCGCGGGCCGAGCAGGGCGAGACGGTGCTGGTTGTGGATGACGAGCCCACGGTGCGCATGCTCGTGACCGAGGTGCTGGAGGACCTTGGCTACAACGCCATTGAGGCCGCCGACGGCCCCGCCGCACTGAAGATCCTGCAATCCGATGTACGGATCGACCTGCTGGTCACGGATGTGGGGCTGCCAGGCGGGATAAACGGGCGGCAGGTGGCCGATGCCGCCCGGGTCGCCCGCCCTGATCTCAAGGTTCTGTTCATTACCGGCTATGCCGAGAATGCGGCGGTGGGGCACGGCCATCTGGAGCCAGGCATGCATCTGCTGACCAAGCCGTTCAGCATGGATGCCCTTGCGGACCGCGTCCGGGCCCTGATCGCCGATCGCTGAGCCAAAGGTCAGCCAGGGGCACCGGTTCCAAGGCCCGCCCCGGCCAGCCTTTCGGCAGCGGCGCTCGCGGCCCGGCGGAATGCCTCGTCCAGATCGGGATGGGCGAAGACCTGCCCGCCCGACATCCTGATGAAGCCCTCGGTCATCCCGTTCTGCACCAAACCCTCGGAATGAACGAGGATGCCGTCCGCGTCCTCCATCCCGCCAGAGGCTCCACCCAGGCCGAGCGGCGGACGGGGACGGAGCGACTGGCCCCAGGCGTCCCGGACATAGGCTGCCACCTTGGCCGGGTAGTCGCGCCCATCGACCGTGTAGCCGAAGAGCGGCTTGCCCTGGGCAAACATGTAGCCGATCTCCACCGCGGTGCCGGGATCCATGTCCGCGCTGCGGCGGAAGGGGTCGAGGCAGAAGAGGCCGGCGTCGCAGCGGTCCATCAGCGCGCGGTCCGCAGCCACGATGGCCATGATGGTGGCCTCCCCTGGCGGCAGGCCCTGCATGGCGGCCTGCCCGTCCAGCGGCGCAAGGCCGACCAGCCCGAGGCCGCGGCAGATGATGCGAAAGCGATCGAAGATGGCCAGGGCGTCGGGCCGGAAGACGATGTCGCCAGCCAGGTACACACTAGGCCCATTGGCGCGGCCATGAGGTTCTGGGCCTGGCTGCATTTCGGGCTGCCTTGCAGGAGTTGGAGCGGTTCGCCGGCCCACCCTCTGGGCCGGCGCCGGGCGGCTGGCCAGCGAAATCCGGGCCAGCGGGCCCGTGCCCATCGCGCGGGGATTTGTGACCTGCGCGTTCCACGGCTAAACCGATGCGTCATGCCCCGCCGCACCGAATCCAAGCCTCCTGCCGCAACCGATCCCGAGCCCGTCCTGATCACCACCACCGAGCAGCTGGTGCCGCTCTGCGAGCGGTTGCGCCAGGAGCCCTTCGTGACGGTGGACACCGAGTTCATGCGGGAACGGACCTACTGGCCGGAGCTCTGCGTCGTCCAGCTGGGCGGCAGCCAGGACACGGCGGTGGTGGATGCGCTGGCGCCGGAGCTGGACCTTTCCCCCTTGGGCGCCCTGCTGGCGGATGAGCATGTGGTGAAGGTCTTCCACGCCTGCCGGCAGGATGTGGAGATCTTCCTGCTGCGCTTCGGCCAGACGCCACAGCCCATGTTCGACACCCAGATCGCCGCCATGGTGGCCGGCTTCGGTGACCAGGCGAGCTATGACAGCCTCGCCCGCGCCCTGGCCAATGCGCATATCGACAAGGCCCATCGGTTCAGCGACTGGTCCGCCCGCCCCCTTTCCCCCGCCCAGATCGCCTATGCGGCGGCCGATGTGACCCATCTGCGCCGCATCTACGTCGCCCTGCGGGACCGGCTGGAACGAGAGGGACGGCTCGAATGGGTGGCGGAGGAAATGGCGGCGCTGACCAATCCCGCCACCTACGGCACCGATCCCGACACGGCCTGGGAGAAGCTGCGTCCGCGCACGGGTAACCGCCGCTTCCTCGGCACGCTGCGCGCCATCGCCGCCTGGCGGGAGCGGGAGGCGCAGCGGGTGAACATCCCCCGCCAGCGCCTACTGCGGGACGAGTCGCTGCTGGAAGTGGCGGCCACCGCCCCCACCGATGCGGCCGCCCTGGCCCGGGCCCGCGGGGTGACGGAGGGCTTCGCCCGCGGCAAGTCCGGCGCCTCCCTTCTCGCCGCCATTGAGGCCGCGAAGGCCATGCCAGACGAGGAACTGCCGGAGGTCCCGCGGGACCGGGCCGGTCCCTCCCCCTCCCCGGCCCTGGTCGCGCTGCTGAAGGTGCTGCTGGCTGCAAAGGCGGAGGAGCATCAGGTGGCCCCCCGGCTGCTGGCGAATTCGGAAGACCTGGACCGTCTGGCCTCCGATGCGCCGGAGGATCTGCCGGCCCTGCAGGGGTGGCGCCGCAAGGTCTTCGGCGCCGATGCCCTGGCGCTCCGCAACGGTGATCTTGCCCTGGGCGTTGAGGGACGGCGGGTTCGGCTGATCCGGCCCGCCACCATGACGCGCGCCGCTGCCAGCTGAAAAACACTGGCCTACCCTACTCATCCCGGGGGATTGAAGGCCGGGGCAAGGGGAGGGTGTTTCATCGGTGCTTGCGCGCCGCCCGGCGCTGGTTTAGCGCCCTCCTGCCGGTCGCGGACCTGCCCTTTGGCAGGCTTCGAGGCCCGGCCTACCAAGCGGACCCTGATTGACCCATGGCGCGTCCCCTTCCCGATCTCACCGCCGATCCCGCCCGGGACCACAAGCGCGCGGTGCTGGATGCCGGGGCTGTTCGGGATGCCTATCGCCGCTGGGCCGGGGTTTATGACGCGGTCTTCGGCGGCGTCTCCTCCTTCGGCCGCAAGCGGGCCGTGGCAGCGGTGAACCGCCTGCCGGGGAGCCGCGTGCTGGAGGTGGGGGTGGGCACTGGCCTCGCCCTGCCGCGCTATGGGGCGGAGAAGCGGGTGGTCGGTATCGATCTTTCCCGCGAGATGCTGGAGAAGGCGCGGGAGCGGGTGGCGGCCGAAAAGCTCTCGAATGTCGAGGGGCTGGTCGAGATGGATGCGGAGCGCATGGCCTTCCGCGATGATTCCTTCGATATCGCGGTCGCGATGTTCACGGCCAGCGTGGTGCCCGATGCACGGCGCCTCTTCGCCGAGATGTCGCGCGTCGTGCGGCCGGGCGGACAGCTTCTTTTCGTGAACCACTTCGCCGCGCAGGACGGGCCCCGCTGGTGGGTGGAGCGGACCATGGCCCCGCTCTCCCGCGTGCTGGGCTGGCATCCGGATTTCGCGCTGTCGGATCTGCTGGATGCGGATGCGCAGGTGGTGTCGCTGGAGGCTTGCCCGCCGGCCGGCCTCTTCACCCTGGTGCAGGTGCGCAACAACCGGGCCGTGCAGGCGCTGGCGGCCTGAGCCGGGCGGCCCCGCGCCGGGGCCACCCGCTACCACGGGTGCGGCCGGACCTCCGCTACTGCACCTTGATCTCGCGCGAGCGGATCACCTCGCGCCACTTGGCATTCTCGGCCGCATTATAGGCGTCCCACTCCTCCGGCCGCTGCGTCTCCGGCGTCACCGCCAGGGCGGCCAGACGCTCGCGCGTCTCGGGCGCGGTCATGGCGGCGCGCGCCAGCTCGTTGATGCGCGCGACGATCGGCGCCGGCGTGCCGGCGGGGGCAAGGAGGGCGATGTGCTCCACCGCCTCGTAGTCCGGGTAGCCCTGCTCCCGGAAGGTCGGGATCTCCGGCGCCACGGGACTACGCTCGCGCGAGGAGATGGCGAGGGGACGGAGCTCGCCGGACTGGATCAGGGGCAGCAGGCCGGAGGCAGCCTGGATGACCATCGACACCTCATTCTGCATCGTCCCCTGCACGGCCTGGGCACCGGCCCGGTAGCCGACATCGTTCAACCGGATACCGGCGGCCTGGAGGAAGAGCTCGGTGGCGAGATGGGTGGAACTGCCCGTGCCGGAATTGGCATAAGTCATGCTGGCGCCCGGGCGCTTCGCCATCTCGATGAACTCGGCCAGCGTACGGGCCGGGGAGGATTTCGGCACGACCAGGATCATCGGCTGCGCGGCGATCAGGCCGATGCCGGTGAAGGCGCGGTCGTTTTCATAGGGCAGCTGGTAGAGATGCGGCGCCATTGCATAGGTGCTGATGGTGCCCACCAGCAGCGTGTAGCCGTCCGGCCGTGCCCGGGCGACGGAGGCGAAGCCGATCGTGCCATTGGCGCCGGCGCGGTTGTCGATAACGAAGGACTTGCCGGTGTCCTGCGAGAGCCGCGCGGCGAGGATGCGGGCCACCGCATCGGTGGAGCCGCCGGCCGCCCAGGGAACCACGAGGGTGACGGGGCGGCTGGGATAGGAGTCATCGGCCTGGGCCATCGCATCGCGCGCGCTGGCCAGGTTCAGCAGGGGCAGGCCAAGCGCGGCCAAACCGAGATTGCGGCGGGTGAGCATCTTCCGGCGTTCCTCGCGTCCCGCCTCACGCGGGTCGTTCGGACGCCTGAATGTCACGGTCGGCAGGCGGCGGGAAGGCGGTTTCAGCCCGCCAGCGAAGCGCCCGGCGCGTGCGGGTCCAGCGCGGCATCCGGCAGCGGCATCACATGGCCGGACCAAGTCCAGACCAGCGCGCATTCCACCCGCCGTCCAGGCCAGGCGGCGCGCAGCACGGCACGGTAGGCGGCCATCTGGCGGAGATACGCCGGTGCCACACGCTCCACCGTCTCGGGTGGCGGGCGGTTGGTCTTGTAGTCGATGACCAGCACGCGGTCGGGCGCCACGTGCAGCCGGTCCACCTGGCCAGCGATGGGAATGCCATCCACCACCCCGGCCAGGGGCGCCTCGGCGAGGCTGCCAGGGCTGAAGGCGCCGGCAAGGGCGGGGTGGCGCAGCACGGCCAGGGTTTCCGCCAGCGTCGCCTCCTGCTCCGAGGGATCGAGGCCATGGCCGGGTCGCGCGAGGTGGCGGCGAGCCAGTTCCTCCCAGCGATCCTCCTCATGCTCGGGCAGGTGCTGGAGCAGGCCATGAATCAGCAGCCCGCGCCGGAAGCGGCGGCCGCCGGGATCCCCGGCGCCATGCGGGGCGGCGGCGGGGGTCTCAGCCTCGCCCTCCAGGCGGGAGGGGGCGATGGGGTCCTCACTGGCCTCCGGGGAGGCCTTCTGCGTGGCCCAGTTCGGGAGGATGGCGGCCTCGGCGCGCAGGGCCGGAGGGTCCAGGCGGGGCTCGGCCTCCTGGGGTGAGGCGATCTCCCAGCCCTCCTCGCCGAAGCCGCAGCCGGCGGGCAGGCCGAGCGCGGTGGGATCGAAGGGCACGCGGGCGAAGCCAGGCTTGCCGCTCTCCAAGCCCCGGAAGAACCCGTCCTTCACCAACTGGTGCCAGGTGGGATGGGCCGGTGCACGGGCAGGGGCGAGGCCGCAGACGATAAGCCGGTCCTCGGCGCGGGTGAGGGCCACGTAGAGGAGGCGGTTTTCCTCCTCCGCATCCGCCTGGGCGCGGGCATCGCGGGCGCGGGTCCAGTGGGCGGCCTGGAATTCCTTACGGGGCGCCCAGAGCGGGATGTCCGGCGCATTCGCGCCTGCTCTGCTGACAGCGTCGCGCGAGGCGCCGCTCCAGAGGAGCGTGTCACGCGCGCCGCCGCGTCCGATGTCGGGGATGATGACCACCGGGGCCTGGAGGCCCTTCGAGCCATGCGCGGTCATGATGCGCACGGCGTCGGCGGCATTCTCCATCTCACGCTTCACCTCGGCTCCGCCGCGGCGGAGCCACTGCACGAAGCTTTGCAGGGAAGGCGCGTGGCGGTTCTCGTGGCGCAGCGCGGCGGAGAGAAGTTCGTCCAACGCCTCCGCGGCTTCCGCGCCGAGCCGCGTGAGGAGGCGGGCGCGGCCGCCATGCTCGCCCAGCGCTTCCGAAAGCAACGCATGCGGGGTGATGAGGTCCGCGCGGTCGGCCAGGGCGGCGATCCAGCTGGCGGCGCGGCCGATCGGCGTGTTCTCTTCGCGGTGCTTGATCAGGACATGCCAGAGCGGGCCCTCGCGGCCATGCGCGAGGGTGAAGAGATCATCCTCCGACAGACCGACCAGCGGCGACTTCAGAAGCGCGGCGAGGGCGAGGTCATCCTCCGGCAGCAGCAGCACGTCGCAAAGGGCGAGCATGTCGCGCACAGCGATCTGCTCCACCAGCACCATGCGGTCCACGCCGCCCACAGGAATGCCGCGCTGCTTGAGCTGGCGCACGAGCAACTCGATCAGCCGCGTGCGGCGGCGGACGAGCACCATGACATCGCCGGGGCGGATCAGGCGGTCGCCACGCGCGGGCAGGGTCTCATTCGCGATCATGCCGGCGATGCGGGCAGCGATGGCCTCGGCCAGCAAGGCCTCGGCGTCCTGCGCGGCCACTGGCTCGCGCGGCACGATCCAGGGTTCCGGCGCATCGGTGCTGGCGCGTTCCAGCAGCGGCCAGATCTCGACCTTTCCCGCATGGCCGGCGCGGTCGGCGGAGTGTTCGAGCACCATGCCGTCGCGCACCACGCCGCGGCGCGCCTCGCCCTCGGCGAAGACGTGGTCCACGAGCGAGAGTACGGGCGCGCAGGACCGGAAGGAGACGTTCAACGGCACGCGCTCGAACACTGCGCCGCCGCGCGTCACCTGGTTGTCGAAGCGCATTTCCCATTCGGCGAAGCCGCGCGCATCGGCGCCCTGGAAGCCGAAGATGCTCTGCTTCTCGTCACCCACGACGAAGAGGGTGCGCTGCCCGGCTTCCTGGGTACCGTTGCCGGAGAAAAATTCCTCCGCGAGCGCCTGGGCGATGCCCCATTGCGCTGGGTTGGTGTCCTGCGCCTCGTCGAGAAGCAGGTGGTCCAGACCGCCATCGAGCTTGAACAACACCCAGGCGGAGCCGGGATCGCGCAGCAGGGCCTGGGCGCGGTGGATCAGGTCGTCGAAATCCAGCGCGCCGCGGCGCTGCTTGCGGGCGCGGTAATCCTCCAGCACCGGACGCGCGGCGGAGAGCAGCGATCCCGTGGCGCTGAGCAGGCGGTGCGACGCCCAGCGCGACAGGATCTGCTCCACCCGCGCCATTTCCCGCGCAAAAGCATCCTCCTTCGCCAGCGCGGCGCGCGGCTCGCCCTTCTGGGTAAAGAGCGCCATGTGCCAGGAGGCCCAGCGCGCGTGGCGCGTGTGCTCGGGCTCGGAAAGGATGGAAAGCAGCGTCGCGGCCGCCTCGCGCGGGCCCTTGTTCTTGTGCTGCGCCAGGGTGGCCAGGGCCTCGCGGAAGGAATCCGGCGGGCAGACGATATCGGCCGGAAGCGTGTCCTCACTCTCGCCGTCCGGGATCTCCAGACATTCGCGCAGGGCGTAGACATGGCCGTCGGCGCGTTCCAGCAGCGCGCGCAGCCTCTCGCGCTTGCCGACCAGCTCGCGCAGCGCCTTGGCCAGGCTGTCGGCGGAGACGAGGCGGGCCAGGCCGGCCAGCGCTTCCTCGGGGATGGCGCGGCCGGCCAGCGCCGCCTCGCGCGCCTCGGCCAGCAGCGTGGCGCTGTCCGCCTCCTCCAGCAGGGTGAAGGCGGGGGGAAGGCGGGCTTCCAGCGGGAAGCTGCGGAGAAGCGATTGGCAGAAAGCGTGGATGGTTGCGATGCGCATCCCGCCCGGCTGTTCCAGCACGCGACAGAAGAGGCGGCGTGCTGTCCCGATCTCAGCACGCGTGGGCGGCTGGCCGGTCAGATCCTCCAGCGCCTCGCGCAGCTTCGGCTCGGGCAGGACGGACCATTGGCCCAGCCGCGCGGCAAGGCGCGTCGCCATTTCCGCGGCGGCGGCCTTGGTGAAGGTCAGGCAAAGGATGCGGCCGGGCTGCGTGTCCTCGCGCAGAAGCAGGCGCAGCACACGGTCCGTCAGCACCTTCGTCTTGCCCGAGCCGGCGGAGGCGCCCACCCAGGCGGAGATGCGCGGGTCGGAGGCGGCCTGTTGCGCGTAGCGGGCGCGGACGCGCGCAGAGAGGGCTTCGTTCACGCGTCACCCTCCCCCGCGCCGCCCCATTCGGCAAGGCGCGAGAGGTGGTCATACTCATCGCCCCTGGGCGCGCGCGCGGGATGCGGGCGCGCCAGGAAGGGACGATCGCCCAGCAGGAATTCCGTCACGAGGCCGTTCAGCGCCTCGAAGGCTTCCTCACCCACCTCGGGAAGGGTGGAATCCTTGGGGCGGAAGGGCGCCACCGTGCCGGCCTCATAGCCGCCGGAGACGTGCCAGTGCTCCACGGACGCAACCTCGGCGGCAGGAATGCCCGCGAAGCCGCCGCGCGCCGCCATAGCAGCTTCCAACGGCATCTGCGGCGCACGGCCATCGGCCATTTCGGCATTGCTGGGCGGCGCGCCGGTCTTGAGGTCGATCAGAACGAGGCGGCCATCCTTCATGACGTCCACCCGATCGGCGCGGCCTTCCAGCCGCACGCCACAGGGAAGCTCGATGGCGCCGCCGATTTCCGCATGGCGCTTCGCCACGCCGTCACGCGCGCGCTCCGTCTCCAGCACGAAATCCGCGATGCGGGCCAGGCGCGGGCGCCAATAGGCGACCAGGCCGGGGCGCGGCGCGAATTCGGTCAGGGCGTCCTCGATGGCAGCGGCGAAATGCGTGACGGCATCAATGCAATGCGGGTCGCCATCGCAAAGCGTCAGCCAGCGCGAAACCATGGCATGGACGATGTTGCCGTACTCCGCCGCATCCGCCTCGGCATCAAGCTCATCGAGCGGCTTCAACTTCAGGATGCGCTTGGCATACCAGGCATAGGGATCGGATTTCAGCAGCCAGACATCCGTCACGCTGATCCGGCGCGGGCGCAGCGCGGCGGGCGGGGATGGCGCGGGGCGCGCACAGGGCTGCGGGCGCTCCGGCATGTCCAGCAGGGATGCCCAGCCCGTGGCGGGAGAAGCCTCCAGCCCGCCGAGATCCTGTCCCTTCAGGAAGGTGTCGATCCGCGTCAGCCAGCGCGCCGCCACGGTGGGCGATCCGCCGCGCTTGCGGGCGCGGGAGAGGGTGGCGCGCGGCGCAGCCAGGGCGGAAAGGAAGAAGTCGGCGCAGACACGACCGATGCGGGCCTCGGGCGCGGGCAGGCCGAAGGCGGTGCGCATGGGGCGGCTCATCCAGGCACCGGGATCGGTGGCCAGCGGCCAGACGCTTTCCTCCAGCGCGCCGAGTACGACGCGGTCGAAGCTCTGCAGCCGCGCTTCCAGCAGGCCCAGGATCTGCACGCGCGGATGCGAACCGCCCTTGCGGCCGCGCATGGTCCGCACGCCCGGGGCCAGCGGACCTTCCAGCAACGCGTCGAACAGCGCGGGCCAGGCAGCGGCCTCCAACGGCGGCAGGGCGCGCATGGCCGGTTCGAGTCCGGCGAGGTGGACGGCCAGCGGCTCGCCCTCCTCACCCCGATAGAGGCGCAGGCCGCCCGGCAGTTCATCCGTGGAAGCCAGGGCCTCGGCGGCGGAAAGGTGATCGGCAAGGAGATCGGAAGGCGGACGCACCTCGCGCTCCAGCGCGCGAAAACTGCCGAGCGCCGTTTCCAGCGCGTCCAGCATCGCGCGGACCCGCTCGCGCGGCTCCTCGTGGCGGATCGCCTCGGCGGCGCGGCGCAGCCCGTCCAGCCCGGCGCCCGGGCGCGGGCCGCGCAGGGCGTAGCGCTCCAACTCGCGCACAGCGCGCATCCAGTCGGACCGGGCCATCCCGCCGGAACAAAGCGGGTGCTTCAGGCAGGCGAGCAGCGGGACGGGGGCGAATTGCTCCTCCACCATCCGGCCGATCAGCCGCAGGAAGGCGCCGGCCGGGGTCATGCCCAATGGCTGACCGGCGGAATCATCGGCCAATATGCCGTGGCGCAGCAGTTCCACGGAGACGCGGCGGGCCAGGTCGCGGTCCGGCGTGATCAGGGCCGCGCGGGCGCCGGGGGTTTCCAGGGCCTCGCGCAGCAGCAGGGCGATGGCAGCGGCCTCGCCGGCCTCGTCGGGGGCGGTCAGCAGGTCCAGCCCGGCCAAAGCAGGGCGCCAGCGCTCGGGCTCGCGCTCCTGCCAGCAGGCGATGCCGTCTTCCGGGCGCAGGGAACGGGCAAGAAGTTCGGCACGGGCCTCGTTCGGGGCGGGAGCGTCGGGCGAGCGATAGGGCCAGGGGCGCAGGTCATTGGCCGTCGCGTCCATGCCGCGCAGCAGGCGGGCGGTGCCGTTTAGCGGATGGCTATGGGCGTCGCGAAGGGCGTCCCACAACTCGGGCGGCAGCTCCTCGCCGGGGCCGTGCAGGACGACGGCGCCCTTCTCCATCCGGGCAATCTGGCGCAGCAGGTCGGTGGCGGCCGGGATGGTGCCGCCGATGCCGATGCCCGCAGCAATGACTGGATCGGTGGGCGGGCGCTTCCTCCAGGCCTCAGCCTGGGCGCGCAGCACCGCCACGCGGCGGGCGCCGATATCGGAAAGGCCCTGCTCCTCCAACCAGGAATTCCAGTCCTGGATGACGGCACCCAGGAACCTGTGGGTGATCTCCCAGTGCTGGGCCAGGTCGCCGGTCACGAGGTCCGGCAGGCCCGCGGGATCGCAGCCCTCCAGCGCCATCTCGTCCAGCAGGGTCGCCAGTTCCTGCGCCAGGCGCCAGGCCTGGTCGGGGCTGCCGGGGCCGCCGAAATGCGGGGGCAGGCGCATGACCATCTCGGTCAGCACCGCGAGGCGCCGGGCCGCATCCACCGCGGGCGGCTGGTCCAGAAGCGCCGGGAGCGACAGCTCCTCCGCATCCTCGGTCGACAGGCCGGCCAGGGCGCGCAGGCGAGGCAACAGCAGCGCCGACTTGCCGGAGGCGCGCAGGAAAGCCTCGCGCAGCGACCGTGCGGCGCGGCGGGTGGGCAGCAGGATGGTGGTGCGGGCCAGCGCCGCCGGGTCGTCCGGATCCGCGGCCATGGCGAGCACGCCATGGGCGAGATCGTCCAGGAACGGACGATGAGCCGGGATTTCGTACAGCCTCACCGAATCCCCCGTGCCCTGCGCCTGCCGGCCCCCGCCGGAAGAACAGGGCTAGAACAGCTTCACCAGCCCCTTGTCCAGCAAATCCTCCGCCCGTTGCAGGTCCGGCGGGGTGGAAAGGTGGAACCAGGCGCCATCATGCACGAGACCGTAGAGGCGCTCCGCCTCGATCGCGCGCATCCAGGGGCCCATCAGGCCGAACCTGCCGGGCTCCGTGCCATCCAGCAGGCGCGGATGGAGGATCTGGACACCGGCATAGAGATAAGGGGCGATTTCGCGCTCCTTCGGACGGCGCAGGCGGCCGAGGGGGTCCAGCAGGAAGTCGCCCATCCCGACCTCGCCCTCCACCGTGGCGGCGCGGACCATCAGGAGCAGGCCATCCATCCGCTCCTCGTCGAAAGCGGCGGCAAGACGCGCCAGGGCGGGGGTGGGACCGTCCAGCCAATAGGCGTCGCCATTCACCACGGCGAAGGGCCCCTTCCCCAGATGCGGCAGGGCGTTTCGGATGCCACCGCCGGTTTCCAGCAGCTGCTCCTCCACCAGCACGGTGCAATGGGGCCGCGTGCGCGCCTCGCAGGCGGCGATGATCTGGGGGGCGAGGTGATGGGCGTTCACCACCACCTCATTGATCCCGGCATCGGAGAGCCGGTCCAGCGCATGGTCCAGCAGGGACCGGCCGCGCAGGGCGAGCAGGGGCTTGGGCACGGCCTCGGTCAGCGGGCGCATCCGCGTCCCGAGCCCGGCCGCCAGCACCATGCCATGAGTCAGGCGGATCATGCGGCGGGTTCCATGTCAGGGTTAGCGCGCTTCTCGCGCGGCACGTATTCGTCGAGGAAAGCAGCGAGCGGCGCCGTCGCCGGATGGCGCAGGGCCTGGTCCAGCAGGCGCCAACAGCGCGGGCCGTGGCGGAGGTAGTGCGGCTTTCCGTCGCGCCGGTCCAGACGCACCCAGAGCGAGGCGACGCGCAAATGGCGCTGGGCGGCCATGACGGCGGTGGCGGCCTCGAATCCGTCCCGGTCCAGGCCGGGCCGCGCTTCCATGTAGCAGGCCGTCGCGGCCTCCCGCACCGCCTCCGGCACGTCACGGCGGGCGTCCTGCAGCAGACTCACCAGGTCATAGGCGGGGTGGCCGTATCCGGCGTCCTGGAAGTCGATGATGCCGACCGAGGCCGGGCCGGGACGCTCCGGCAGGGGAAGGAGATTGGCGGGAAAGTAGTCGCGATGGACGAAGGCGCCGGCCCCCTCGAAGGGGGCAAGCATGACGCGCATCGCCGTGAAATAGGCGTCCCGCTGGGCCGGGCTGGGATCGGAGCCCATGGCGGCGGGCCACCACCAGTCCAGGAAGGTGGCGGCGGTGGCTCGGGCCATGGCCTCGCCCTCCCAGGCCGGGAGGCCGGCGGGGGGCGGGGCCGCGTGCAAGGCGGCCAGGGTTTCGGCCGCGGCCAGATAGAGCGGCAGGGGATCGGTGCCGGCATCCAGCAGCGTGGCATGGGTCGGCTCGCCCAGATCCTCCAGCAGCAGCAGGCCAGCGGGCGGGTCGGCGGCCAGCACCTCGGGGGCGGAAAGGCCGATGGCGCGGATATGGTCGGCGATCGCCATGAAGGCGCGCAGGTCGCCCTCGGCGGAAGGCAGGCCGACGGCGGCCGCGCCTGAGCCGTCCATCAGCAGGGCCGGGCGCGGGCCGCCCTTAAGCCGGATGTAGCGGCGATGCCCGGCATCGCCGGGCAGTGGAAAACGGGCCGCGCCGGCATAGCCATGGGTTGCCAGGAAGGTATCGGGGCTCATGCGGCCACCAGGGCGTTGAGGCGGGCGGCATCCCAGCCCGCGAGAGTGGCGATCCGGGCATCAGGCGCCTCGGCCGGCGCCAGGGTAAGCCGCAAGGCATCAGGCGGGGTATAGGGGCCGAGGCGGTCGGGCCATTCGACCAGCACAATTCCCTCCCTTGCCTCCTCCCAGCCCAGCTCCGGCAGGGCATCAGGCCCTTCCAGCCGGTACAGATCCATGTGGTGCGCCACGCCCTCCGGCAGGTCATAGGACTGCACGAGGGTGAAGGTCGGCGAGGGCACCTCCAGCCCCGGATTGCTGGAAGCGGCACGCAGGAAGGCGCGGGCGAAGGCGGATTTGCCGGCACCCAGTGGCCCGTCCAGAAGAATGGTATCGCCCGGCCGCGCCAGCCGTGCCGCACGAGCGGCAAGCGCCTGGGTCGCCGCCTCGTCGGGCAGGGAAAGGGTGATCGGGGCGGTCATCAGCACCCCCAATCTGCCCCCGGGGCCAGGATGGGGGCAAGCGCGGCGGACGGAACGCAGCATCGCGGAAACCGGATTGCCGACCTCCGGTTACCCTCTGCATCGGCGGCCCGCCCGGTCGCCTCCAGATAGGGATTTTCACCATGCGTCTCCTCCGCGCGGCCCTGATGCCGATGCTCCTCCTCGCCACCCTGGCCGCCTGCACCGGCGGCAACCGGACCTTCGGCGAGCGCGCCCGCGACACGATCGACCCGCCGAGCGGGCCGGTGGAGTCGACAGGACGGGCTGTGGACCGGGCCATCGACCGGGTACGGCCGAACTGATCCTGGGGGATCGGTCCGAGGAGGCACCGTCCGCCCCTTCAGATCCCCCGGCCGGGAAGTCACAGGGCTTCCCGGCCCCCGCGCCGGGCGTTTAAGGGCCGCGGGGCGTTAGAGCCGATCGCTGGGTCCGGGGTGGCCATTGCCACCCTGGTCCTGAACGAAACTTCGCTTTGCCTGGGTTCCACGGGGCAAAGCCCCTTGGGGCGACCCGCCTTCCCGCCCTTCCCCTCGCGCTGTATCACGCCTCCCCTCACCGCTGACGGGGACGCGCCGCCACATGACCGCGCATATCGAGACCGACGTCGCCATTATCGGCGCTGGGCCGGCCGGGCTGTTTGCCGTGTTCGAATGCGGCATGCTGCGGATGAAATGCGTGGTGATCGATGCGCTGGAGGCGATCGGTGGCCAGTGCTCCGCGCTCTATCCGGAAAAGCCGATCTTCGACATCCCGGCCCATCCGCGCATCGCCGGCGGCGACCTTATCAACGAGTTGGAGAAGCAGGCGCAGCCCTTCGCGCCGATCTACCTGCTCGGCCGCCGCGTGGAGCGGCTGCTGGAGGAGGACGGGCACTTCACCCTCGGCACGAGCGAGGGGGATAGCGTGCGGGCCAGGGCAGTGATCCTGGCCGCCGGCGCCGGCGCCTTCGGGCCGAACCGCCCGCCGCTGGAGGACCTGACGCGCTACGAGCAGTCCGGCGCGGTGCGCTACATGGTAACGCGGCGAGAGGATTTCCGCGGCAAGCGCGTGGTGATCGCGGGTGGCGGCGACTCGGCGGTGGACTGGGCACTGTCTCTGAAGGAAATCGCGGCCAAGGTGACGGTGGTGCATCGCCGGCCAAAATTCCGCGCGGCGCCGGAGAGCGCGGCGCAGCTTGATGCGGCAGCGGCGAAGGGGGAGCTGGATCTGGCCATTCCCTACCAGCTGCATGGGCTGAAGGGCGATGGCTCGGCCCTGACGCATGTGACGCTGGCCACGCTGAAGGGCGAAGAGCGCGACATCGAGGCGGACCACCTGCTCGCCTTCTTCGGCCTGTCGATGGAGCTGGGCCCGATCGCGGACTGGGGGCTGGGCATGGAACGTAGCCATGTGACGGTGGAACCCTCCACCTGTGAGACCTCCCGCCCCGGCATTTACGCCATTGGTGATGTCGCGACCTATCCGGGCAAGCTGAAGCTGATCCTGCAGGGCTTCTCGGAAGCGGCGATGGCGGCGCATGCCATCCATCCGCGCGTTCATCCCGGCGAGGCGCTGCATTTCGAGTACTCCACGTCGAAGGGGGTCCCGGTTCATGGCTGATGGCAGGCTCGTCATCGGGACGAAGCGCTATTCGTCCTGGTCGCTGCGAGGCTGGCTGGCGGTGCATCTCGCCGGGCTGGATGTGGAGGAGGTGCTGATCCCGCTTACGGGTGGCGGCAACACCAAGGCCATCAAGGCGGCGACCCCGGCGGGGCTGGTGCCCTATCTGGAGCACCAGGGCGCGCGGGTCTGGGAAAGCCTGGCGATCTGCGAGTATTGCGCGGAATTCGAGCCCTCGCTCTGGCCGCAGGACCGCGTGCTGCGCGCCCTACTGCGGAGCGCGGCCTCCGAGATGCATGCGGGCTTCCGCGGGCTGCGCCAGGCGATGCCGATGAATCTCGGGCGCGACTTCTCGGGCCTTGGCGGCACCTCGGACGCGCTGGCGGACATCGCGCGGATCGAGACGGTCTGGGCGCAATGCCTGGATGCCAGCGGCGGGCCCTTCCTGCATGGCGCGGCCATGGGCGTGGCGGACATCATGTACGCGCCGGTGGTGACGCGGTTGATCACCTATGGGCCGGCGCTTTCCGCGCGCGGCAAGGCCTATGTGGAGGTGGTGCGCGCGCATCCGCTGGTCGCCCGCTGGTATGACGAGGCGGCGCAGGAGCCCAAGGAGTGGCTGCTGCCGCATTACGAGGCCGGGCCTGCTGCCTGATGAGCAGCGCGACCGGGCTGGATCATGTCGGCGTCTGCTCCCATGACGCCGGGGCGCTCTGGGGCGCCTATGAGCGGCTCGGCTTCGCGCTGACGCCCATCGCCCGGCAGTCCCGCGGGGACGAGCCGCTGGGCACGGCCAATCGCTGTGCCATGCTGCGGCGGGGCTATATCGAATTACTGGCGGTGGTCGATCCCGCGCTTCCGGATAACGGGTTGGGCGCGATGCTCGACCGCTTCGAGGGCGCGCGCATCCTCGCCCTGGGCATGCAGGATTCCGAGGGCAACCTGGCAAGGCTTCGGCGAGCCGGGCTGGAGATCCCGGGCGTCTCGCCCCTCTCCCGCCCCGTGGAGCCCGGTGGCCCGATCGCACGCTTTGAGCGGCTGCCGCTGCCCGAGGCACCGGAAGGCCGCGTGCAGCTCGTGCGGCACCTGACAGCGGAGGCGATCTGGCAGGAGCGCTGGATGGCGCATCCGAACGGCGCGCAGGAATTGCGGGCCGCGATCATCGTCTCGGACCAGCCGGCCGAAAGCGCCGCGCGCCTTTCCCGCCTCTCCGGCCTGCCGCTGGAGCCGGACCCGGCGGGCGGCTTCGCCCTGCCGCTGCCTGATGGCGCGCGGGTACGGGTGCTGGCGCCGGAAGTGTCGGCCGCGATCCTGCCGGGGGTGGTCCCCCCTGCCCTGCCGGCCCTCATGGGCATGGTGCTGGGCGTGGCCGATCTGGATGCCACGCGCCGCGCCCTGGCCGGTGTTCTGGTGATCGAGACGCCGGGTGGCGTCATGGTGCCGCCCTCCCAGGCTGCCGGCTGTGCCGTGATCTTCACGGCATGAGCGGCGCGCGCGCCATCGGGGCGTCACTCCGGACCTATTACGCCAAGGGACGGGCTGCGGCGCTGGATGCCTTCCTCTCGCGCTTTCTTGGGCCGGGGGAGCTGGGCTTCGACGTGGGCGCGCATGTCGGCGACCGCGCGGCCAGCTTTCGCCGCCTGGGTGCACGCGCCGTGGCGGTGGAGCCGCAGCCGGCCCTGCTGCGCGTGCTGCGCCTGATCTTTCGCGGGGATAACGGGGTGGCGCTGGTGCCCGCCCTGGTGGGCGCCGAGCCGGGCGAGGGCGTTCTGCGGCTGAACACGCGCAACCCCACCGTCGCGACCGCCTCTGATGCCTTCGTGGCCGCCGCCCGGGGTGCTGAAGGCTGGGAGGGGCAGGAATGGGATCAGGCGATCCCGCGTCCCGTCACCACCCTGGACGCGCTGGCGGCGGTGCATGGCCAGCCGGATTTCATCAAGCTGGATGTGGAGGGCTTCGAGGCCGAGGCGCTGGCCGGCCTCTCCTTCGCGCCCCGCTCCCTGTCCTTCGAGTTCACCACCATCCAGCGCGGCGTCGCGGCGGATTGCCTGGTGCGGCTGGCGGCGCTCGGCCCCTATCGTTTCAACGCGGCGCTGGGGGAGGATATGCGGTTGGCCCTGCCGGCACCGGCCGAGGCCTTGGCCATGCGGGACTGGATCGCCGCCCTGCCCCACCGGGCAAATAGCGGCGATGTCTATGCCAGCCTGGAGCCGGCGCGGATCACACCCTGATGCAGTTCGAAGCCTTCCTGCCGCATCTCGGCTTCGCCGCGTTGCTGGTGTTGCTCTCGGCCGGGGTGGTCCGGCTGCTGATCGCTTTTCCCATGCTGGACGACCCGGCGCGCCGCGCCGCCACCGCCCATACGGTGCCCACGCCCCGGGGCGGCGGCCTGGGTATCGTGGCGGCCTTTGTGGCGGGGATGGTGGTGCTCTACGGCACGGCCCGCTTCGCGCGGATCGCGGAGCCGGAGTTCATTGGCACGATCCTGGCCGCCATCGCCATTGCGGTCGTGGCGCTGGCGGATGACCTGCGGGATTTCCGTTTCATCGTGAAGCTCGCCGCCCAGGCAGGCGCTGCGCTGGTGGCCATGCAGAGCGGGCTGGTGGTCACGCGGCTGGCCATTCCCTGGGTGGGGCTGGTTGACCTGGGGATCTGGGGGCCACTGCTGACCCTGTTCTGGATCGTCGCTTGCACCAATGCCGTGAATTTCATGGATGGAATGGATGGGCTGGTCGCCGGGTCGCTGCTGGTGGCCTGCGCCGCGCTCTGTTTCATCGGGGCGCGGCAGGAAGCCTGGTTCGTCTATGCCGCCGCGCTGTTCCTGACGGCGGGGCTGCTGGGCTACCTGCCCTACAACCTGCACCCCGCGCGCATCTTCATGGGCGATGTGGGCAGCCAGTTCCTGGGCTTCATTCTCGCCGTGCTGGCGGTGGCGTGTGCGCGCTTCGACACGGCGCAGCTTTCCTTCCTGATCGTGCCGTTGCTGCTTTTCGCGCATCTGTTCGACACGGGCTTCACCCTGGTCCGCCGCGTGGTCATGGGGGAACGGCCGAGCACGCCGCACCGCACGCACCTTTACCAACTGGCGCAACGTTCCGGCATGTCCGTGCACCAGGTGGCGGCGGTGCATGGCGCCTTCGTGCTGTTCCAGGCCGGGCTCGCCCTGGCCTTCCCTGGCCTGCCCGCCGAGCTGAAGCCCCTGGTGGTGCTGCCGCCCCTGGCGGTGCAGCTTCTCTGGCTGGCCTATGTCGCCCGGCGGGTGAGGCGGGCGGGGCTCAGTTGGCGGGCGGGCTGATCACCTCAATCACCATCGGCCGCCGGTCCATTCCCACCCATTGTTCCGAGCGCCAGATGGCGCCGGTTTCGGCATCGGCCCAGTAGTGGTTCACGAAGCGGGCGCCGCCGCCGCAGCGCTCCTCCACGAACAGCCCTTCGGGCACCCGCGCCGCCCTCATGCGGCATTCCAGGGCGATGCCGAAGCGCATCCGGTTCGGATCGCGGGATGCCGGGATGAGGTCGACCACCCGCCTCGCCATGGCCGGGCGCTCCACCAGCGCCGTCACGTCGTCCAGCGGGTCCGGGTTGTCGAAGCGGGTGGCGGCCAGATTGGTGACGGTTCCCGCGGTGGCGACCACCCGGGCCCCGTCCGTGGCGACCACCGTGCCGTCGTCGGAGCGCCACATGCGCTGCTCGCCGTTGCCCTGGATCATCGTCAGCACTTTGCGCTGGCTGCCATAGCTGACGAGCAGGGCGGGGCCGTCCGTCACGGCCGGCCCTGTCTCCGTCTCAATCTCCGTGAGGATGCCGTCCGGCGCCTTGTGGCGAGTGGGGGCCAGGCCGTCCTGGCGGGGCGGCAGGAAGACGCTGGCGCGCAGGATGTTCTCGGCCGAGCGGCCCATCTCCCCCATATCGGCGGCCTCGCAGGCGGCCAGAAGCAGCGGGAGGAGAAACAGGGCACGGCGCATCGGGGCAGAGGATAGGCCGGGCTGCCGCCTCACGCATCACTGAATTGTGAAAATCGCCTCAGCTCACCTTGATACCCGTCAGCCCCGCAGCCAGCGCCGCACGGAGATCCGGGAGGGCGAGGGCAATGCAGCCCTCGGTCGGCGCATAATCAGGCCGGGCGACATGCAGGAAGATCGCGCTGCCCCGCCCTTTCACCACCGGGGCGTCGTTCCAGCCGAGCACACCGACGATGTCATAGAGGGAATCGCTGCGCCACAGCTCCTCATGACGCCCGGCATAGGGAAGGGTAACGGGACGATTATAGGCGGGATCCGCCGGATCGTCGCACCAGCCATCGGTCGGCGCGATCGGCTCCACCGGCACGGCGCAGCGCGGCGCGGGGCCCCGGTCGGCCCGGTAGAGCACGCGGCGCAGCGGCAGCACGGCACGAGGTGTGGCGCCATCCCCCTCCTGCTTGTCGGCGCGGATGCCGCCGCGACCGATGGCGCAGCGCCAGCGGTCGCGCAGCAGGACAAGGAACTGGCCATCGAGACGGGCGGTGGTCATGACGCTTTCCTGGCGGAAGAAAGCGCCGGGCCGCAAGGGGCCCGGCGCGGCTTCCTACCCCAGCAGATGGCCGAAGCGCGCCTTCTTCGTCGCGAGATAGGCGTCGTTCACGCCATTGGCGGCGAAGAGAAGGGAGACGCGGCCCTCCACCTGCACGCCGCAGGCCGCGAGGCCGGCCAACTTGTCCGGGTTGTTCGTCAGCAGCCGCACGCGGGAGATGCCTAGTTCTTCCAGCATTGTCGCAGCCAGGCGGAAGTCCCGCTCATCAGCCCCGTAGCCGAGCGCACGGTTGGCATCGAGCGTATCCAGCCCCTGATCCTGCAGCGTATAGGCGCGCAGCTTGTTCACAAGGCCGATCCCCCGCCCCTCCTGCGCAAGGTAGAGCAGCACCCCACCGCTTTCCTCCGCCGCCATGCGGGCAATGGCACCGCGAAGCTGCGGGCCGCAGTCGCAGCGCAGGGATCCCAGCAGGTCGCCGGTGAAGCATTCCGAATGGATACGGCAGAGTGGCGCCTTCGTGCCGGACGACTCGGGCTTCCCGACCAGGATGGCCAGATGCTCGATCCCGCCATCGGCGGCGCGGAAGGCGGCGATCCGGGCCTCCTGCGCATCCTCCAGCGGTACCTGCGCCTCGGACACGCGCACGAGGCTGGTGGCGGCGGCGGTGGGATAGGCGAGCACCTCCGCCAACTCGACGGAAAGCAGGCCGATTCGCGCGGCGACGGGCTGCGAAGCCGGGGCAGCAACGAGGGCCGGCAGGAGACGCCCGATCTTGGCCAGGGCGATGGCGGCCGGCGGCAGCGCCTGGGCGAAGCCGGGCGCGGGCATGATCTGCGGCGTTTCCGGCAGGATCTGCTCGGCAACCGGATCGGCCAGACGGCGGAGCGAATCGGGATCGAGCAGGGCGGGTCCGAGACGAAGCGCCACCGGCACCTCATCCGTCGCCGAGGTCGGCACCGGGCGGGACAGCACCGCGGCGGCGCGCGGGGCGGAGAGGAGCAGCACCGGCGCGCCCAACGCGACCTGGCCCAGTTCCGCCAATCCGCGGGCCCCTACGGTTTCGGCTGCAGCCAGGACGAGCGCTTCGCCGCCGCCGACCAACACGACAGGCGTGCCCCGCCGCAGGTCGGAGACGGCCCGGTGGACCGCGCGCATCCCGGCCGGGCGGGGATCAGCGGCCGGACCAGTTCCAGCCCGGACGGAGGTGACCACCGAACAGGCGCCCATCGAAGCTTCGGCCATTCCGTTTCCTGCTCACGCGCCCGTCCCCCTGGGCCATTCCGGCCCGGACGGTCACCGGCCTTACATACCGTTATCGGCTGATAAGGCACCCGGCTGAATACCCGTCCAATATGGGATCACCATTGCGACAAAAAGGGGGCGCATGACTGGATCCCACGTGTCAGCCGACAATAGCCCCACGAAAAAGAGAGCTAAGCCTTGCCGGATCGAGGCGGTTGGCCCCATATCCGCACTTCACAGCTCCGGGATCAGGCCATTCAATGGCCAGACCCGGCGAGGCCTTCAACGGGAGGGTGCATGTCGGACCCGCGTCCGATCCTGATCGTGGACGACGATTCGGCGCTGCGCGCCACCCTGTCCGAGCAGCTTGCGGTGGACGGGGAGTTCGCGCCGCGCGAAGCCGCCAGCATGGCGGAGGCTGGCCAGATCCTTCTGGCCGATGGCGCGCGTTTCGACGCCGTGCTGCTCGATATCGGGCTGCCGGACGGCGATGGGCGTGACCTGTGCGCCGAACTCCGGCGCAACGGCATCAAGGTGCCCATCATCATGCTGACCGGCGCGGATGCCGAGCAGGATGTGGTGCGGGGCCTCGATTCGGGCGCCAATGACTACATCGCCAAGCCGTTCCGGATCATGGAGCTGATCGCGCGGTTGCGCGCGCAGCTCCGCGTCTTCGATAATTCCGAGGACGCGGTCTTCGTGATCGGCCCCTATACGTTCCGCCCCTCAGCCAAGATGCTGCAGGACACCGGGCGCAACCGCCGGATTCGTCTGACGGAGAAGGAATGCTCGATCCTGAAGTTCCTGTACCGGGCCGGTGGCCGGCCGGTGGGACGGCAGGTGCTGCTGAACGAGGTCTGGGGCTATAACGCCGCCGTCACGACGCACACGCTGGAGACGCATATCTACCGCCTCCGGCAGAAGATCGAGCCGGATCCGGCCTCGGCTTCGCTGCTGCTGACCGAAGGGGGCGGTTACCGCCTGGACCCGCTGGCGGGGCGCGCGGCGGCCTGACGGCCGCCCTGCCAGAATAAATTCCGGCGCGCTAGCGCGCCGGGATATCTTCCGTAACGCGCATGGTCGAGGGCTCCACGACCACGGCGCGCGCGGGGCCCTCGGGCGTGCGGCGCGCGGCTTCCACGATAATCCGATCGCCCTCAGCCGGAATGTCGATATTGCCCCAGACGGTGTAACCGGCGCTGCGCAGCGCCGCCTCGATCCGGCCCAGTTCTTCGGGTGCCGGAACACGCGCGAATGCCGGCAGAGCCCCAATTGCCAGAAGAGCGGGAATCAGAAGCGGGCGGACCACGGCAAACCCCCTGTGACGTCAGGGAGTCGGAACGGAAGGTGGGGCACGCGGTTGCGGCCTCCCGCCTGGCCCTGCCCCGGAAGGAATCCGGGAGGCGATGCCTCCCGGGCCCAAGCCTCACGCCAGGATGGCGGCTTCTTCGAAGGAAAGGCGCGGCAGGCGGCCGAAGGTCTTGGAGTGGTCGCCATAGCCGAGATTGATCAGCATCGTGGACTTCCACCCGCTCTCAGCCAGGAACAGCTCATCCACCTTCTTTGCATCGAAGCCGGCCATCGGCCCGGCATCGAGGCCCAGGGCGCGGGCGGCGTAAATGAGATAGGCAGCCTGAAGCGTGCTGTTCAGGAAGGCACTGCGCTCGGCGAAGGCCGCATTGCCGGTGAACCAGGCCTTGGCGTCGGCATGGGGAAAGAGGCGCGGCAGGTGCTCGAAGAACTGCGGGTCATAGGCGACGATGGCCGTGACCGGCGCGGTCCGCGTCTTCTCCTGATTGCCGGAGGAGACGGTGGTCAGCAGCTTCTCCTTACCCTCGGCGCTGCGGACGAAGACGAAGCGGCCGGGGCTCTGGTTCGCGCTGGTCGGGCCGAGGGCGACGAGGCTGTAGAGCTCGCGGATCGTCTCCTCGGTAACCGGACGGTCCTGCCAGGCATTCGCCGTGCGGGCCTGGCGGAAGAGCCGGTCCAGCGACGCGTCGTCCAGGCGAGAAGCGGGGGAAACGTTCGTATCAGGCATGATGGGATGATCTCCTCAGGCCGATGATCGCCCCCCCGGCGCCGCGCGTCCATCGCACGGCGCCTCATCACCGCCATGGAGGCGGTGAATAAGGACCTCAGGCCTCGACCTGCTCCACCGCGACAACTTCGGGCACGTAGTGGCGGAGCATGTTCTCCACCCCGTGCTTCAGCGTGGCGCGGGAGGAGGGGCAGCCGGAGCAGGCGCCCTGCATGTGAAGCTTCACAATGCCATCCCGGAAGCCGCGGAAGACGATGTCGCCGCCATCCCCGGCCACGGCCGGGCGCACGCGGGTGTCCAGCAGTTCCTTGATCTGGGCCACCACCTCGGCATCGGCGGGGTCCACATCCTCCTCCGCATCCTCAGTCTCTTCCCCGGCCATCACCGGGCGGCCGGCCATGAAATGCTCCATGATGGCGCCCAGCACCTGGGGGCGGAGCTCCTGCCAGTCGGCCTCGTTGGTCTTGGTGATCGTGACGAAGTCGGCGCCGAGGAAGACGCGGGCCACGCCGTCCAGCTCGAACAGCCGGGTGGCCAGGGGCGAGCGGAGGGCAACCTCGGCCGAGGTGAAGTCGGCCGTACCGCCGCTGCCCAGCACGTCCTGGCCGGGAAGGAATTTGAGGGTCGCGGGGTTGGGCGTCGCCTCGGTCTCGATAAACATCCGGGAATTCCCCTCTGGGGGCGGCACCCGCCGCCAACTCATGCCGGATGTGGGGCAGGCAGGGGGCGGGCGCAACCTTGCGCGGCGCGGGTGTGGGCTGCGGGGGCGACAGGCCCCCTTCCTCAGGTCACCCGGTCCAGCTCCGCATCAGTCATTCCGCCGGGCACCACCGTCATCGGGCAGCGCAGCTGGCCCGCCTGGCGGCCCGCCAGGGCGCTGATCAGAGGGCCAGGCCCGCCGCCCTCTGTTGCCGTCGCCAGCACCAGGATGGAGATACGTGGATCCTCGGCCAGAACAGCCAGGATCTGCTCCACCGGATCGCCCTCCCGGATCAAAAGAAGGGGCAGGCCACCGGTGATCTCCTGCACCTGGGCGGCCAGGGCGGACAGGAGCTGCTCGGCCTCCTGCCGCCGTTCCTCCTGCATCAGCGCGCCGACGCCGGCCCATTCTGTCAGCTCAGGCGGCTCGGTAATGCGCAGCAGGGCGACACGGCCGCCGGATTTGCGCACACGCAGGCAGGCATAGCGCAGCGCGACAGCCCGCTCCGGGCTGTCATCGACCACCACGAGGAAGACGCGGTCCTGCGGCATCGGGCCTCTCCTGGGGCGCGGGGGCGCCCGTTCAGCGCCGGAATATGACAGAGCCCATCCAACCCGCCAGCGCCGCGAGCGTGATGCAGGTCAGGCCGTAGAGGAAGGGCTGGTTGCGGGACACGTTCGCGATGCGCGCGGTGGTGCCCACCCGGTCCACCCTGAAAGAGAGTTCCTGCCGCGCGATGATGCGGTTGGCGCGCACCAGCAGAACCTGCACCACATAGTCCCCCGTGGCGATGGTGGAGGGTAGCGGGAGGCGGGCGTGGAAGAGGCGGCCGCCCGAGACCTCGAGTGGGCTCTCCTCCTCGTTCCACTGGTCGGAGCTACGCTTGAGGTCGACCAGGGCGGTGCGGAAGGCCGGGTCGCGCGGGCCCGGCAGGCGGGCGGCGAGCATGTCCAGGCCCAGGCGCCGTTCCCGCCGTGCCGGCTCATCCAGCAGCCCGGCCACCGGGGCCGTGGCGGTGACGGCGTAGTAGTTCGGCACCTCCCGGAAATGGGCAGCGGGGCCGTTCACCCAGATGCCCAGGCGCTTGACGCGCCGGCGCACCACCACGTCCCGCGGAGGGCCGAGGCCGACCACGATGACGTTGTCCCCGGCTGGGCCGAGCAGCCGGTCGGTGGCGCCAAAGACGAGGAGGTCGGCACCCGTGAAGGCCGTGTCCACGGCAATGCGGGTCTGGGCCAGTTCGGCGGCCAGGGCTGGCCCGACCGGCGTGGGACTGGCCTGCGCCGCACCGGGCGCAGCATCCCGCTGCGCCCAGGCCAGGGGAGCAGGAAGCGAGCCCAGCAGAAGGGCCGCCAATATCGCAACGCGCAGTCGCCTCACGTCGCCGGGCCTAGGAAGTAAAGGCTGCCGGGCGTCTGCAACAGGTCCCAGAGCAGCCGCGCCGCGACGGAAAGCACGAGAAGACCGAGCAGCGCCCGGGTCTCCTCCCCACGCAGCTTCGTGCCCATGGCCGCGCCGAACTGTGCGCCGGCAACACCGCCCGCCAGCAGCAGCAAGGTCAGGACGATGTCGACCGAGCCGGTCTGCAAGGCCTGGAGCAGGGTGACGTTGGCGCTGACGAAGGTGACCTGGAACAGGCTGGTGCCGATCGTCGTCGTGGTCGGCATGCCCAGCACATAGATCATCGCCGGCACAAGCATGAAGCCGCCACCCACGCCCATGATGGCCGAGAGGACGCCGATCCCGAAGCCAACGAGCATGGGCGGAATGACGGAGATGTAGAGACGCGACTTGCGGAAGCGCATCTTGAAGGGCAGGCCATGCAGCCAGGAATGCTGATGCGTGCGCGCCGGCAGGGCATTGCGCCGCCGCATGATTGCGCGGACGCTCTCCCGCACCATCAGCGCGCCGACCGTGCCGAGCACGACGACGTAGAAGAGCGAGACGGCGAGATCGACCTGGCCGAGCCGCCGCAGCAGGACGAAGAGCTGCGTGCCCGCGAAGGAGCCGAGCAGGCCGGCGACCAGCAGCACCGCCCCCATCCGCACATCGACATTGCCGCGCCGCCACTGGGCGATAAGGCCGGAGACGGAGGCGCCGAGGGTCTGATTCGCGCCCGAGGCCACGGCCACCGGGGCGGGGATGCCAATCAGGATGAGGAGCGGCGTGAGCAGGAAGCCGCCGCCCACGCCGAACAGGCCGGAGAGCCAACCCACGCCGAGGCCAATGGCCAGCAATAGGAGGGAATCCACCGACATCTCGGCGATCGGCAGGTAAACCGGCATGCGTTCGCCGCTCCTCCCCCGGAAGGGGGGCGCGCAAAATCCGCGCGGGCCGCGCGCGGGCGGGCCGTACCCGGGGCCGCCGGGCACGGCGCACGATTCGGCGCCCCTCCGGAAAGAAGGGCGCGGGCCGTTTGGACCCGCATCCTTTGTCACGCAAGGGCCATTCCGGCCGATGGTGCGGCGGCGCTAAACCATCCATCACCGCGGCACGGCCTCGGCCCCCTCCCGGGGCGCGGATGTCGTCTTGCCCGGAGAAAAGGGCATCCATGCGGCACGCCTCCGCCTCTCCTCGCCTTTCTCGCCGGAACCTGCTGCGCGCGGCGGCCGCGCTGCCCCTGGCCACCCCCGCGCTACGGCCTGCCCTGGCGGCAGATGGCGCAAGAATCGCGCTGATCCACCTGAACGACTTCCATTCGAAGCACGAGGGCGTGGCCGAGGGTGGTTCGGTATGCCGGGCGGACCGCCCATGCCTGGGCGGCTCGGCGCGGCTGGCAGGCGCGATCCGGGAGGCGCGAGCAGCGGCGCTGGCCGAGGGTCGCGCGCCCTTCCTGCTGGATGCCGGCGACCAGTTCATGGGCAGCCTGTACTACACTTATCACCGCGGCCTGGCGGAGGCGGCGGTGCAGCGCGCGGTCGGCACCATGGCCATGGCGCTGGGCAACCACGAATTCGACAACGGGCCGGAGAACCTGGCGCGCTACGCGGCGGCGGTGCCCTTCCCGCTGCTCTCCGCCAATCTCGACACGCGGGCGGAACCACTGCTGCGGAACCGGGTGACGGGCACCGCCATCCTGGAATCCGCGGGTGCGCGAATCGGGGTCGTGGGACTGACCACGCCGGATACCGCCACCTCCTCCTCGCCAGGCCCGAACTTGCGCTTCACCGACCCGATGGAGGCGGCTGAGCGTGGCGCCTTCGAATTGCGGCGGCAGGGCGTGGGCACGGTGGTCGCGCTGTCGCATCTCGGCCTGCCAGCGGATCGGCGCCTTGCCGCCGAAGTGGAGGGGATCGACGCCATTGTCGGCGGGCATTCGCATCTGCTGCTGGCCAATGGGCTGCCGGGCGCGGTGGGTCCGTCGCCCCTCCTGATCGCCGGGAAGGGCTGGGATGTGCGGATCGTCACGGTGGCGTGCCACGGCCGCTATCTCGGCCGGCTGGACCTGGATCTCTCGCCCGACGGGCGGGTGGCGGCGCATGGCGGCACGGTGCGTCCGATCGGGCCGGATGTGGCGGAGGACCCGGCGGTGGCGGCGGTGGTGGCCGAATATGCCGCGCCGATCGGCGAGTTGCGCGGCCGCCCGGTGGGGATGGCGGAGGGGCCCTTCCCCGATGTCCCCTGCCGCACGGGCGAATGCGCCCTGGGCAGCCTGGTGGCAGAGGCCGCGCTGGCGCGGGTGCCGAATGCGGAGATCGCCATCGTGAATGGCGGCGGGCTACGTGCCCCCCTGCCCGCGGGCAGGCTGACCTATGGCGACGTGCTGGCCGTGCTGCCCTTCAACAACACGCTGGCGACCCTGACGATCCGGGGCGGCGCGATCCGCGCGGCGCTGGAGAACGGGCTGTCGCGCCTGCCCGAGCCAGCCGGGCGCTTTCCCCAGGTGGCAGGGCTGCGATTCACCTTCGACATCGCGGCGCCTCCCGGGCACCGGCTAGGAGAGGTACGGACGGCGGATGGACCGCTGGACCCGGAGCGCGCCTATCGCGTGGTGACGAACAACTTCATGCGGGCTGGCGGCGACGGCTATGCCGTGCTGCGCGACATGGCGCTGGAGGCCTATGACGACGGCCCTTCGCTGGACGAGGTGGTGGCCGACCACATCACCGCCCGCGGGCGGGTGGCGCCCGCACTGGATGGGCGGATCACGCGACGCTGAGACGGGACACCGCTCCGGGGGCCTTGCGCCCCGCCCGGCAGCGCAGCAGGAAGGGAGGAACATCGCGCGAGGAGCCACAATGCCCCCCGTTTCCGGCCTGCCGCCTTATGACGAGAACAACATCTTCGCGAAGATCCTGCGCGGCGAGATCCCGAGCCGGCGCGTCTACGAGGATGAATACGCCGTTGCCTTCCACGACATCGCGCCGCAGGCGCCGGTGCATGTGCTGGTGATTCCGCGCGGCCCCTATGTGTCGCTGGCGGATTTCACAGCCAAGGCGACGGATGCGGAGATCGGTGGCTTCTGGCGCGCGGTGGGCAAGGTCGCGCGCGACCTGGGGCTGGAGAGCAGCGGCTATCGCGCCCTGGCCAATATGGGGCCGAATAGTGGGCAGGAGGTGCCGCACCTGCATGTCCATCTTTTCGGCGGAAGGCCGCTGGGCCGCATGATCCAGGGTACTGAGGGCTGATGGGGAACGGCGCCGCCGAGGCGCGGGCAGCGATCGAGGCCGCCAGCCGCCTGCCGGATGACGAGTTGGACCTGGCCGCGGTCGCGCTGCAATTCGCCCGCATTGATGCGCCTGAGGCCGATTGGCGCGCGGCGGCGGAGCGCATTTCCGAGCTGGTACGCGCCGTGCTTTCGGTGGATCCCCCGTCCAGCGCGGAGGGGCGGCGCGCCCTGCTGGCCCAGGTCATCCATGAGGAGGGCGGCTATTTCGGCGATGCCGAGACCTATGACGACCTGCGCAATGCGAACCTGATCCGGGTGACGGAGCGGCGGAGGGGCCTGCCCGTCGCAATCGGGCTGCTCTGGCTGCATGTGGCGGAGGCAGCCGGCTGGCGGGCGCGCGGGCTCGACTTTCCCGGGCATTTCCTGATCGCGCTGGATGGGGCAGCGAAGGGTGCCTCGCTGGTGGTGGACCCCTTCAATGGCGGCGCCGCCCTGCCCGCGCCGGCCTTGCGTATGCTGATCAAGCAGGTTGAGGGGCCGGAGGCGGAACTGCGCCCAGGCATGCTGGCGCCGATGAGCCGCCGCGCCGTGCTGCTGCGGCTGCAGACCAATATCCGCCTGCGGCGGCTGCAGGACAACGATCTGGAGGGCGCGCTGACCTGCACCGCCGACATGCTGCGCCTGGCCCCCGACGCCGCCCCGTTGTGGCGGGAGGCGGCGGTGATGAATGCGCGCCTCGGGCGGTTGGGGGCGGCGATCGAGGACATGGAGCGCTTCCTGGAGCTCGTGCCCACTGGCGAGGCGGCGGCACGCGGGCGCGACATGATCGAGGAGTGGCGGGCGCGACTTCATTGAGGCGCTTGACCAGCCCTGACTTCAGGCGCAATCGGCCTCTGTCATATTTGGAAGGTTCCACATGTTGGCGCTCCGGGTCATTCCTTGCCTCGACGTGAAGGACGGACGCGTCGTGAAGGGCGTCAACTTCGTCTCGCTGCGTGATGCCGGCGATCCGGTGGAGCAGGCACGCGCCTATGACCGGGAGGGGGCGGACGAGATCACCTTCCTCGATATCGGCGCCACGCATGAGAATCGCGGCACCATGCTCGACGTGGTGTCGCGTACGGCGGCCGAGGTGTTCATCCCGCTGACCGTGGGTGGCGGGGTGCGCAGCGTGGAGGACATGCGGGCGCTGCTGCTGGCCGGGGCCGACAAGGTGTCCGTGAATTCGGCGGCGCTGGCCGATCCGGACCTGGTGCGGCGGGGGGCGGAGGCCTTCGGCAGCCAGGCCATCGTGGTGGCGGTGGATGCCCGCCGCGTGACGCCGGGCCGCTGGGAAATCTTCACCCATGGCGGACGGCGTGCAACAGGCGTGGACGCGGTGGAATGGGCGCGGCGGGTGGAATCCCTGGGTGCCGGAGAGATCCTGCTGACTTCCATGGACCGGGACGGCACCGGCGAGGGCTTCGACCTGGAGCTGCTGCGCGCGGTGCGGGGGGCGGTGCGACTGCCCATCGTCGCGTCAGGCGGCGTGGGCAAGCTTGAACATTTTGTGGAAGGCGCAATGGCGGGCGCGACCGGCCTGCTGGCGGCCAGTGTCTTCCACTACGGTCAGTTCCGCATCGCTGAAGCGAAGGCGGCCCTGGCGAATGCCGGCCTGCCGGTGCGACCGGCGGCGGAATTGCGGGAGGCGGCGTGATGGGGAAGGCTGCAAAGCCCCGCAGGAAGAAGACGGCGATGGCGGAGGAGGCGACAATGCCCCCGAAGAAGGCCGCCAAGAGCAGGCGCAACCCGGCTCCGGCCATGCCGGATGCGGCCACCAAGGCGAAGCAGGCCGAGAGCCGGGCAAAAGCCTCGAAGGCAAAGGCCGAGAAGGCGAAAGCCGAGAGGGCGAAGGCAGCCAAGGAGAAGGTGAAGCTGCCGAAGCTGAAGCCCGCGAAGTGGAAGGAGGATCTCCGCATCCTGAATCCGCTGCCCGTGCCGAAGAAGCTGGCAGATGCGCCGGTTCCCGCGGACCTGAAGCCGCCGAAGCGCGTGCGCCGCGCCGAATCCCGCCATCTCGCACCACTTGATCCCGGGCAAGGCGAGCCGGTGCCGGCGGTGCTGGACCGGCTCTGGGCCACGGTCGAGGAGCGCCGGATCTCGGGGAATACCGAAACTTCGCACTCCGCACGGCTATTGGCGCGCGGCACGGCGAAGGTCGCGCAGAAGCTCGGTGAGGAGGCCGTGGAGGCGGTCATCGAGGCGATGACGGGTAACCGCACCGCCCTGATCGGGGAAAGCGCCGACCTGCTCTATCACCTGATCATCGTCTGGGTGGATGCTGGCATCCGGCCGGAGGAGATCTGGGCGGAGCTGGTGCGGCGCGAGGGCCTCAGCGGCATTGCGGAGAAGGCGTCGCGCCAGAAGCTTTCCCCGGCCGGGGTAATGAAGGCCGGGGAAACGACGAAACTGCCCTGATGGCCTGATCGAAGAGCCGATCTCGTCGAAGGTTCTCCAATGTTACAGCCTCTGCCCTGCGCTCGCGAGGCGCGGGCGGAGTATCCGTCGAAGGCAAGCCGATCCGCCCATCCAGCCGGGCGGCGTTGGACACGATGCCCTCAGCCGCACCGGCACAATTGGCGAATGCCGGGAACGAGGGCTGTCAGCACCGATCCGACCTCCATCCCGCCCTTCAGAGCGGGATGGAAACCACGGTGATCCGGCAGCAAGCTCACTCGGCGGCGTAAAATGCCTCCCGCACCGCGTTGGCGATCGGGCCAGAGCCGATGATGGCCGTCTGCGTCATGACAACCCCGACCACGCGGCTCGTCGGGTCCACCCAGAACTGCGTGCCATAGATGCCGCCCCAGCCATAGCTGCCGGCGGGCAGGCTGGTCTTGGCCGCGGCCGGGTCCGTCACCACGCCGAAGCCGAGGCTGAAGCCCCAGCCTGGCCCGCGTAGCGTGGGCCTGGTGCCTGTGGCGTTCGACACCATCTGCCGGACCGTCTCGGCGCGAAGCACCCGTGCTCCGTCGAGTTCACCCTCATTCAGGAGCATCTGCGCGAAACGCGCGTAATCCCCGAGCGTGCCGCTCATTCCCGCGCCGCCCGAATGATAGGCGGTCGGTGAGAAGGCACGATTGGGGTCGAGGGTGGCGGTGCCCCGGGTCGACGGATAGGGGACAGCCTCGGCCGTGGTCACCGCGACATAGCCCGTGCCGAGCGTGCCCGTGGGCTGCGCCGGGCGCGTCACGGGCACGAAGCGGGACCGCATCGTCTCCGGCGCATTGAAGACCCAGCTCTCGATCCGCAGCGGCTTTGCAATCCGCTCCGTCACGAAGGCACCGAGCGTGCCACCCGTCACCCGCTCGATCACCGCACCGAGCACATCGGTGGCGAGCGAGTACTCCCAACTCGTTCCGGGCTGATAGCCGAGCGGCGCCGAGGCCAGGCGCCGCATCGCCTCGGCGGTCGTGACCTCCGGCTGATCCAGCCCGTCGGTAACGCGGGCCTCACGATAGGCATCCACAACAACTGGGCGGTTGATGAAGGTGTAGGAGAACCCGGCCGTGTGGGTCATCAGCTCGCGGATCGTGGGCGGCCGGCTGGCCGGTGTCTCTGCACCATCTGCCCCGCGCACGCGGAGGTTCGAGAATTCGGCGAGATAGCGGCTGACCGGCTCATCAAGTCCGATCCGCCCTTCCTCGACAAGGATCATGGCGGCGACGGAGGTGACAGCCTTCGTCATGGACGCGTAGCGGAACATGTCCGTTTCGGCGATCGGCGCGGTGCCGCCCGCCTCTCGCGCGCCCATGCTGCGGCTGTATGCCGGGCGGCCATCCTGGAGGATCAGCACCGCAATGCCAGGGGTGCTGCGGCCTTCGACGAGCCCGCGAAGGGCCTCATCAATCTTCGTCGTGCGGGCCTCTGGCGTGCGGGCCAGCGCCGATGAAGCCGGGATACCGCCGAAGGCGAGCGCCCCGGCCCCAAACAGGCCGAACAAAAGCCGACGTGAGATCATTTATGTTTCCTCCCGCCGGGGTCTGTTTCGACTCCCGGTACAGCATTCGCCCGCAGGGACTTTCAGGCGTCAAGATTTCGATGCCGTTTCGCGCCACCTCCGCTGTGCAGACGGATCGCGGGCGCCGAAGGCGGTGCTTCCAGCCCTGCCGACCCTTTTTCCTTCAGCCCCGCCGCACGCCGTAGAACAGGGGCGCCCCAGGCGCGAAGCCGGAGAGGTCGGCCTTGTGCGCCGTCAGCGTCCGGTACTCGCCCAGGGGGATGTAGGGCACGTCCTGGAAGGCTTGGCGCTGCATCTCCACGCATATCGCGGCCTGGGCAGCCATGTCGGGCGCGGTGATCCAGTCCTGGCGCAGCTCCTCCAACCGCGGGCTGTCTGGCCAGCCGAACCAGGCCCGGGCGCCGTTGGCGCGCAGGCCGAGATGGCCGCCGGGATCGATCGTGTTGCCCAGGCCGGTGACGAAGATGCTCCAGCCGCCCTTGTCCAGCGGGCCGCGATTGGCGCGGCGGGTGCTGATCGTGCCCCAGTCGCCGCTCTGCACTTCCACATTCATGCCGACCTGCTTCAGCAGGTCCGCCGTGACCTCAGCGAGGCCCTTAAGGGAGGGATAGTCATCGGCCTGGAGCACCACCACCCTCTCCCCGGCATAGCCGGCGGCGATCAGGTCGCGCTTCACCTTGGCCAGGTCTCGCTTACTGGTCAGGACCTCCAGCCCGACCTTGCTGGCCATGGGCGAGTCCGAGGTGAAATAGCCGACGCCGATCTCCCAGGCCGCCGGGTCCGTGCCATAGGCGGCGGTCATGAAGTCTTCCTGGCTGACCGCGCCGAGCAAGGCGCGGCGGATGGCCGGCTTGTCGAAGGGCGGCTGCAGCCAGTTGAAGCGCATGATGGTGCCGAACAGATCCTCGGCGAGGCGGATACTGATTCCACGATTGCGCTTCAGCATCGGGGCGAGGTCGTTATTCGTGACCTCCAGCCAGTCCACCTCCCCTGCCATCAGTGCCGCGGCGGCGGTGGCCTGGTCGGGGATGATGGTCCATTCCACGCGGTCGAAATGCGCGATCTTCGGGCCTGCGGTGCGGCTGGCCGTACCGTCGGGCCGGGGAACATAACCCTCGAAGCGTGCATAGGCGGCGCGGGCGCCGGCCATGCGCTCATCGGCCAGGAAGCGATAGGGGCCGCTGCCGACCATCTCCGTGATCTGCTTCGTGGCCTCAGTGGCGGCGATGCGCTCGGGCATGATCGGGCAAACCGAGGCGGCGTTCTTGCCCAGGGCGGCATGCAGGTTGGGGAAAGGCTTCTTCAGGCGGAAGCGGATGGTGCGGTCGTCGGGGGCGGTGATCTCGTCGGCGCGGGCGATCACCTCCTGCCCGTACATGTCGCGGGAGCCCCAGCGCTTGATGCTGGCCACCGCGTCACGGCCTCGCACAGGCTCCCCATCATGGAATTTCAGTCCCTCGCGAAGCCTCATGGTCCAGAGCAGGCCGTCATTCTCGATGCTGTGCCCCTCGACCATCTGCGGATGCGGGCGGAACTTCGCATCCAGGCCGTAAAGGTAGTCGAAGACCATCGCGGAATGGTTCGTGGTGACCGAGGCGGTGGTGAAGATGGGATCCAGCACCGCGAGATCGGCCTGCGGCACGAATTTCAGCACGCGCGCAGCCTGGGCACTGGCGACGCGGGGGGCGGCCAGCGGGGCCGCCGCCAGGGCGGTGCCGGCGCCGAACAGGCTGCGGCGGGTGATTTTGGACGCGGTCATGCCAGTTCCTTCGAGGCCGCCGGAGCGGGCTTGCTGGTCAGGTCAAGGGTCGCATGGTCGCCCTGGATGGACAGGGCGGTGCCGAAGGGGGCCGAGAGTGCGGCGAACCGCTCCAGGATGCGCCGCCCCTCCTCGCCTCCGGCCAGGCGCGGACGGCCACGACGATGGCGGGCTTCGCCCAGGCCGAGGCTGACGGGGATGATCTCCATGCCGGTCAGGCGGCCATTCTCGAAGCTGCAGAAGGGCACCACCGTTTCCCAGTAGCGCCGGTCGGAGGGGAAGCCGCCCTCATCGTTCTTCGTGCGCTGGCGATAGACCATGCCGGGCGTCAGCGAAGGGTCGGCCCGGAAGCGCTCATAGGAATCGGCGGGCAGGCGCGGCACCAGTTCGTTTTGGCCGATGAAGTTACCGAGGGAATAGAAAATCGGTCGTCCCTGGTAGATCTCCATGCCGCGCAGCAGATGCGGGCCATGGCCGGCGACGAGATCGGCTCCCTCATCGATCATGCGGCGGGCGAAGACGGGCAGGAACTCGGCCGGGTCCTCCTTGGTCGCGCCCTGCTCATGGGCATGGACGCTGACGAGGACGATATCGGAGGAAAGCCGGGCCTCCCTCACCCAGCGGGCCATGCCGTCCATGTCCGCCGCTTTGGGGATCATGCGGAGGGCGACCTTGTCGGCCGCGCGGAAGTTCAGGGGGCCGAAGGGGAAAATTCCTTCCTCCGGCGGAAAGCCGAAGCCCAGTTTGACGATCATCTGGCGCTGGGCTTCCAGGCCCAGCCCCTCCGCCATCTCGCGCAGGGCGGCGAGATGGGCGGGCGTCACCTCATGCACCGTGTCGAAGCGCAGCGGGGCGAGCCCGGGGCGGCCAGGCATGTCCGGGCGCTGGGCGCTCGCCTCCTGCCCCTTCGCGAAGGTGGCGCTGCAGGAAAGCATCGCGACCGTGCCGTTGGGATGGGTGTGATAGGCGGGGCGGCGGGCATCCTCCAGGTTGCGGCCGATGCCGGCATAGTTCAGGCCGCGTGCCTCCAGCGCTTCCATCGTGTGGAGCAGGCCGGAAATGCCGTAATCCAGGCAGTGATTGGTGGCGGTGGCAAAGAGGCCAAACCCGGCCTCCACCAACTCGTCCAGTACCCAGGCAGGGGCGCCGAAATGGGATCCGCCGCTCTCAAGCGCCGCGTCGCCGCGATAATCATTGGCCAGGGTTTCGAGATTGGTGAAGGCGATATCCGCGCCCCGGATCAGGTCGAAAAGAGGGCTTAGGACAGGATCGCGGCGCGAAAGCAGGCGGCGCTGCAGGATGCTGTCCCCCGTGAGGGCGAGGCGAAGCGGAGATGCGGCCAAGGCATGGTCCCCCGATGGACGGGGGGAAGCCTGCACTTGTCATGCCATCAGGGCCAGCCTTTGATCGCGCTTCAGTCGTGGCGGCGCCCTGTCGGGCGGCGCCGCGCTACATCGGCGGGCGGACCGGCTCCACCCCGCCAGGCGCAGCAAGTCCCTTGGCGCGCATGCAGCGAAGATAGGCAGTGCGCTCGGCCATGCGGGCCTGGGCCAACACGCGCTCACGCTGGGTGGGATCCTGGATCTGAATACGCTCAAAAGCCTGATCCACCTGCGGGGCGTCCTGGGCCTCCTTGCGGCAGGCAGCTTCGGCGGCGTTGGTCGCGGGCGGCAGCGGATCCTTGGCAGCGCAGGCGGCCAGCCCCAGCAGAGCGATAAGGGCGGGGATGGCGCGGGTCATTCGGTCCATTCCAGCCAGTCCTCGATCAGGCGGCGGGCGATGGAGTCGACCCGCGGCAGGGAGAAGCCGGCGCGCTCGGGGTTGCGGATCTCGTCGCGGGTGAACCAGCGGGCGTCGCGCAGCTCGGCCGGATCGATGGTGATCTCGCGGCTCAGCGCCTCGGCATGGAAGCCGAGCATGATGGAGGCAGGAAAGGGCCAGGGCTGGGAGGAGTGGTAATGGGCGGCGCCGACCAGGATGCCGGTTTCCTCCTTCACCTCCCGGCGCACCGCCTCCTCCAGGCTCTCCCCGGGTTCCACGAAGCCGGCGAGGGTCGAGTACATCGTGCTGTTCGGAAAGCGGGTGGAATGGCCGAGCAGGCATTTGTCGCCATCCGCGTCCCGCGCCACCACCAGCATGATCACGGCGGGATCGGTGCGGGGAAAATGCTGGGCGTTGCAGTTGGTGCAGGCCATGGCGTTGCCAGCACTGCGTGGTTCGCAGACATGGCCGCAGACGCCGCAGAAGCGGTGCCGGACGCGCCAGTGCATCAACCCGCGGGCATGGGCGAGCATCGAGGCCTCGCCAGGGGGCAGGAGGCCGGCCACGGCGCGGAGGTCGTGGAAGGTTCCAAAGCCCTCGGGCAGGAGGGGGAGCGGGTCCTCGGCGGCGCTGCAATCCACGGCGAAAACGGGAGTACCGTCCCGCAGGCCGAGCAGGGCCCAGGGACCACCGGCCATCAGGACCGATTCGGCAGCCTCACGGGTCAGCAGCACGGCCTCGGGGGCGCCGGATTCGACGCCGCGCATGAGGCTCTTCGAGCGCCAGACGGGCGCGATCAGGCTTTCCTTGCTCGCCAGGGCAGCGGCCACGAATTCGGCATCGTCCCGCCGGTCCGAGACACGGTCGAGGGGGCTGCCTGTGTAGGCGTTGGGGCGACTGGCGGGGATGGACAGCATGAGGGTTGCGGAAGGTCGCACGAGGGCGGCGGCGGGACAACCGGCTGATGCCGTGGGGGGTGCCCTGCGCCCAATCGGGGGATGGGCGGTGGACTCTGAAGGCCCCTCCCCCCATATTCCGCCCCGGAAGGCCGGTCGCGGACGGGCGCCTCGTCGACCCGGTCAGGTCCGGAAGGAAGCAGCCGAGGCGGGTAACGCTTGGGTCGTGGCCGGTCTTCCACCTCGAAGGCTGATCGCTGAGGGGCGGCAGCTCTTCGGACACCTTCCCGATGCCTGGCGGCCCAGGCCGCACCCAGACCGCGGCCCGGATGACCAGCGACACCGACCTTTCCACAGAGCCGACCGACGAACTGCCCGAGCCCCCTCCGATGGAGGGACCGGGGCTGTTCGGCGATCCGTCCCCTCCCCCGGCCGCATCCGCGCCGGTGGCCGAGGCGCCGGCCCCGGAGCCTCTGGTGCCCGCGGCGCCTGCCGAGCCCTCCCAGCCCTACCGGGTGCTGGCGCGGAAGTACCGGCCGCAGAATTTCAATGACCTGATCGGGCAGGAGGCGCTGGTCCGCACCCTGCGGAATGCCTTCGCGCAGAACCGCGTGGCCCATGCCTTCATGCTGACCGGCGTGCGCGGCGTGGGAAAGACGACCACGGCCCGCATCATCGCCCGCGCGCTGAACTGCATCGGGCCGGACGGAAATGGCGGCCCCACGGCCGATCCCTGCGGCATCTGCCCGGAATGCCGGGCCATCCTGGCCGACCGTCATCCGGATGTGGTGGAGCTGGACGCGGCCTCGAACAACAGCGTCGACAATGTGCGCGAGATCCGGGAGGCCGTTCGCTTCCGGCCGAGCCAGGGGCGCTTCAAGGTCTATATCCTGGACGAGGTCCACATGCTCTCGGGGGCGGCGTTCAACGCGCTGCTCAAGACGCTGGAGGAACCGCCGCCGCAGGTGAAGTTCCTCTTCGCCACCACCGAGATCCGCAAGGTTCCCGCCACCATCCTTTCCCGCTGCCAGCGCTTCGACCTGAAGCGCGTGCCGCAGGAGGTGCTGCGCGCGCATTTCGCCCGCATTGCGGAGAAGGAAGGCGCGACGATCGAGCCGGAGGCGCTGGCGATGATCGCGCGCGCGGCCGATGGATCGGTGCGTGACGGGCTGTCGCTGCTGGATCAGGCGATCGCCATGCCGGAGGATGGCGGGCGTGTCTCGGCCGACCAGGTGCGGGACATGCTGGGGCTGGCCGACCGCGCCCTGGTGATGGACCTGATGGAAGCCGCCATGAAGGGCGACCTGCCCGCGGTGCTGCAGGCCATGGACCGCGCGCATGAGCGCGGCGCCGATCCCGGCGTGGTGCTGGCTGACATGGCCGAGCTGACCCATACGCTGACGCGCTTCCGCGCCGTGCCGGCGTTGCGGAGCGATCCTTCCATCCCCGAGACCGAGCGTGTGCGCGGCGGGGCGCTGGCGGAGACGCTGACCATCCCCGTGCTCAGCCGCGCCTGGCAGGTGCTGCTGAAGGGCATCAACGAGGTGGCGGAAAGCCCGGACCGGCGCGCAGCGGCGGAAATGGTGCTGATCCGGCTGGCGCATCTGGCGGACATGCCGACGCCAGGGGACATCGTGCGGCGGCTTTCGGGCGCGGCGCCGCCGCAAGGTGGGTCGGGCGCGGCTGCGCCATCCTCCGGGCCGTCAGGCGGCGGGGCGATGGCCCATGCGGTGTCCGGCACCTCGGTGGGCGGGGGGGCGCCGTCCGGTGGGCTGCGTGCCATCGCGGGCGGAGCGCCGGTACGGGCGGTTCCGCTTCCCGAGGAAGCCCCGGCCGTGCAGCCGGAGACGGAGGCCGCCCCGGCCCCGATGCCCACCACCTTCCGGGAGGTGGTGGCGCTCGCCTCGGGCCGAAAGCCATTCCTGCACGCCCATCTCGTGCACAGCGTTCATCTCGTGCGCTTCTCCGAGGGGCGGATCGAGCTGCGGACCCGCCCCGACGCGCCGCGCGATCTGGCGGGACAGCTCACTGCCCTGTTGCAGGAGGTGACGGGCTCGCGCTGGACCGTTTCCCTTTCCAATGCCGAGGGCGAGCCGACCCTGGCGGAGCAGCGCCGGGCGGCCGACGAGGCCCGGCTGGAGGTGGCGCGCAGCCATCCGCTGGTGCTGGCGGTGATGCAGGCCTTCCCCGGCGCGCAGATCCGGGAGGTGCGCGACGCCTCGCTGGACGCCTATGGCCTGCCGCCGCCGGATGTCGCCTCCGATGGCGAGCCGGTGGGCGAGGATGAGATGGGCTTCGCCTTGAGCGACGACGACGATCCCGGCTTCGCGCCACTGGATGCGGAGCCCGCGGGGATGGACAGGCCGTAGCGCTTGCGCCATCGCCCGCATCCCGAGACCCGAGCGCGAAGGAACGCCGCATGAAGAACCTGGGCAACATGCTGAAGCAGGCTCAGCAGATGCAGTCGAAGATGCAGGAGATGCAGGCGAAGCTGGAGGCCGCCACGATGGAGGGCCAGTCCGGCGCCGGCATGGTCCGTGTGACGCTTTCCGGCAAGGGTGACCTGAAGGGCATCGCGATCGACCCCTCTCTGATGGTGGCGGAGGAGCGCGAGGTGCTGGAGGACCTGATCATCGCGGCCCATGCCGACGCCAAGCAGAAGGTGGAGGCGATGATGGCCGAGGAGATGTCCAAGGCGACCGCGGGCCTGAACATCCCGGGCATGGGCGGCGGGCTGGGCGGCCTCAAGCTGCCGTTCTGATGCGGTTCGGGGGCGGCATCACCATATGAAACGGATGCCGTTCGATCCTTCTTTTGAGCGTTCTCCGCCGGTTCCGCCCAATGATCCGGTGGAGCAGCTTGTCGCCTTGTTGTCCCGCCTGCCGGGGCTGGGGCGGCGTTCCGCGCGCCGCGCCGCGCTGAAGATGCTGCAAGAGCCACAGCGGCTCATGCTGCCCCTGGCGCGTGCGCTGGATGCGGCTGCAGAGGCCGTGAAGCCCTGCCGGGCCTGCGGCAATCTCGACACCCAGGACCCCTGCAATGTCTGCCGCGACCCGCGGCGGGAGCGTGGGCTGGTCTGCGTGGTGGAGGGGGTGGCCGATCTCTGGGCGCTGGAGCGCGCGGGGGCGCATCGCGGGCTGTATCATGTGCTGGGCGGCACCTTATCGGCCCTGGGCGGTGTCGGACCTGAGGATCTGGCGATCCAGCCGCTGGTGGAGCGTATCGCGGCAGGCGGCGTGGAGGAGATCATCCTTGCCCTGCCCGCGACGGTGGAGGGGGCGACCACCGGGCATTACCTGGCGGACCGGCTGAAGCCGCTGGAGGTTCCCGTCACGCGGCTGGCACAGGGTGTGCCGATGGGCGGCGCACTGGACGTGCTGGATGACGGAACGCTGGCGGCGGCGCTGCGGGCACGGCGACCAGCCTGATGACGGGCTGCGTCATGTCGATTGCCGGTGGACGAGGCTGATCAGCAGCGCTCAATACCTGGACAGAATCTCTTTTTCTGCGTAACGGTCCCGCATCGACAGGAAGCAGAGATGGACCGTCGCCAGACTCCCCGACGCCGCATGATCAGGATGGGGCAGTTCCTGCTTGGCGGGGCGCGTCAGGATTGCGTAGTGCTGGACGTTTCCCAAAGCGGGGCCCGCGTTCATCTCGTCGCGCCAGGGGAGGCGCCGGAAGCCGTTTTTCTGCGCTTGCCTGACGGGGCGGTCCGAATGGCGCGCCGGCGCTGGCAACGCGATGAGGATGTCGGCTTCGAGTTTCTCGACGTGCCGGTGCCGGAAACCGCTTCGTATCCCCGGCCCCAGGCTTCCTGAGTGCAACGCCCTGGCGCCATGCCCGGGGATGCGAAGGTTGCTTCATCGACCCCCACGCGTAGGACGGCGCGGAGGGCATGCGGCGGGTGAAACCCATTATTGGGCCGGAGGATCTGGCGATCTGGGGCGTTTAGTACCCGCCTTTACGGCGAGAGCAGGCCGACTGTCGCACCCGTCATGCAGCAGGCGATGGTGGCGGCCAGCAGCGAGGGCAAGCCGAGGCGCACGATCTCGGCCCGCCGCTCCGGGCAGAGGGCGCCCATGCCGGACACCATGATCCCGACACTGGCAAAATTGGCGAAGCCGCAGAGCGCCCAGGAGAGAATGAGCTTCGTGCGCGCGGCGAGTTCCGTGCCGCCCGGCCCGGCCATGTCGAGATAGGCGACGAATTCGTTTACCACGCCGCGGACGCCGAGCAGCCGCGCGGCGGCGGTGGCGTCCTCGGGCGCGATGCCCATGGCGTAGGCCAGCGGCCAAAGGACGACGCCCGCGATGGCCTCCAGTGTCGTGCCCGTCAGCGGCGTGAGAATCATGTTCGCCAGCGCGACGAGCGACACGAAGACAATCAGCCCGGCCATGATGTTCAGCAGCAGGGAAAGGCCATCCGAGGTGCCGCGGGTCAGCGCGTCCATGCTGCTGTCATAGAGGCGCGGAGCGTCGATATCGGCGGATTCGGGGGCGGTCTCGCCGGGGATCATCAGGCGGGCGGCGAGGATGGCGGCGGGGGCACTGACAAGGCTGGCGGCCAGAAGCTGGCCCGCCGCATCGGGCACGGCATTCGCCAGCATGGCGGCATAAACGACCAGCATATTGCCGCTGATCGTCGCCAGACCTGCGGTCATCACCACCAGCAGTTCGGAGCGCGAGAGGCTGGCGAGCCAGGGGCGGATGAAGAGCGTGGCCTCCACCATCCCCGTGAAGACATTGGCCGCCACCGACACGCCGCAGGCGCCCGAAACGCCGAAGGCGGCGCGCAGGGCGCGGGACATCAGGCGGACCAGCGCCGGCAGCACGCGCCAGTGATAGAGCAAGGCGGAAAGGGCGCCGACCAACAGGACAATGGGCAGGGCCTGGAAAAACAGGACGAAGCTGCCGCCCGGGCGGGTTTCCGCAAAGGGCAGCGGGGCGCCGCCGAGATAACCGAAGACGAGGCTAGTGCCGGCCTGGGTTGCGCGGGCCAGAGCATCTACCGCCTTCCCCACCAGGGCGAAGCCGGCGCGCAGCGGCGGGATGTGCAGCAGGGCGGCACCCAGAGCGATCTGGAGGGCAAGGCCGGCGATCACCGCGCGCCAGGGAATGGGACGCCGGAAGCCGCCCACGGCCCAGGCCAGGAGCAGCAGCGCGATCAGGCCGAGGGCGGATTGGAGCTGGAGGGGGATCAACCCCTCCCCTTCCCGGCCTTGCCTCGCAGGTCGCGGGAAAGGCCCTGGGCGGCCAGCGCGGCCTCGTATTCCGGCCAGCGCGTGTCGTATTCCCGGCCCAGGCGGTACAGAGTTTCCCAGCTGTAGATGCCCGTGTCGTGCAGGTCGTCGAACAGGATGCGGATGGCGTAGTGGCCAACCGGCTCGACCGACATGATGCCGACCTCCCTCTTGCCGGAAACCAGGGTCTTCTGGCCGGGGCCATGGCCCTGCACCTCGGCGGAGGGGCTTTCGACGCGCAGATATTCGGCCGGCAGGCGGAAGCTGCTGCCGTCATCGAAACTCACATCCAGGCGGCGTTCCGCGCGGTTCAGGCGGATTTCCGTGGGCGTGGGAACCCGGTCAGCCATGTCAGTCCTTCAGGCGGCGGGCCTCGTCGGGCAGCATGATCGGGATGCCGTCACGGATCGGGTAGGCCAGGCCGGCGCCCTCGCTCACCAGTTCGCCGGCGGCGCGGTCATAGCGCAGCGGGCCCTTGGTGACGGGGCAGACGAGAATTTCCAGCAGGCGGGGATCGACGGCGGGGGCTTCGCCGGTCTGGGTCGGTGTCTGGCTCATCCTGATGGTCCTCAGCTCGGGCGGATGTCTTGGCCCGGTCCGGGCAGGCTGTCCATCCGCAGCATCGCCACAAGCATCGTGGCACGGGCGGTGGTGTCCGGCACCTCGAGCAGGGCCTGCTTCTCCGCCGGGTCAAAAGGACAGACCATGCCAAGAGTGGTGACGAGGGCGTGGTCATCCAGCCGCTCGATCGCCTCCCAGTTCGCCTCGATGCCCTTGGCCCGGAAATAGACGCGGAGGGCTTCCAGCAGGGTGCCACGGTCGAAGCTGGCCGGGGCAGGCGGACGGGCGAGATCGGCCGCGAAAGGCGTGTAGTCCGGTCGGACCCGGCGGTAACCGTTGCGGAGCGCCAGCTCCTCCGCGATGCGGAAGCGGATGGTGCCGGTCAGGGTAATCAGGAACCGGCCATCCTCCGTCTCGGCGAAGGAGGAGAGGCGGCCGAGGCAGCCGGTGCGGTAGAGGCCCGGCCCGGTCGGCCCGCCCGGAGCCATGGGATCCGGCTGGATCATGCCGAAGCTCCGGGTGTTCCCCAGGCTGGCCTCGACCATGGCGAGGTAGCGGGGTTCAAAGATGTTCAGGGGCAGGCGGCCGCCGGGCAGGAGAAGCGCGCCCTCCAGGGGAAAGACCGCGATCTCCGCCGGCAGGGTGTCGAGGCCGGTGGGGTGGAAGGGCATGGTCGGTCGGTTCCCGTCTGCCTGTGGGGAGGTGGAAACGCGCCGCCGGGGCGCGCTTTCCTGGGGCGACCGGGGCCGGTCCCGCGCCCTAGCTGAACAGCATCGAGGAGAGCTTGCGCCGCCCGGCCTTGGTCGCCGGATCCTCGAAGCCCCAGGCCTCGAAGAACTTCAGAAGCTGCTTGCGAGCGGCTTGGTCATTCCATTCCCGGTCGCGGCGGAAGGCTTCCAGCAGGGCGTCGGCTGCGGCGGCGCGATCCCCGGCGGCGTTCAGCGCAACGGCCAGGTCGATGCGGGCCTGGTGGTCGTTCGGATCGGCGGCGAGACGGGCCTCGTACTCCGCCAGCTTGCCGCGCGCCTCACGCCCGGCTTTGGCGAGTTCCAGCGCGCTGCGGATGGCGGCAATGTCGGCATGGCCCTGGATCTTAGGCGGAACATTCTCCAGCACCTGCTCGGCCTGCTCCTCCTCGCCGAGTTCCATCAGGGAACGGGCGGCGCCGGCGAAGGCAGCGGCATTCTCGGGCTCCTGCTGGATCAGGGCGCCGTAGAGCTGCAGGGCACCCTGATGATCGCCCTCCTCGGCGGCCTGCTTCGCCTCGGCCAGAAGGTCGGCGGAGGGCATTTGGCCGCCGGCCAGCTTCAGCAGGTTCTCGACGAACTTCTTCACCTCGCTCTCGGGCAGGGCGCCCTGGAAGAGATCGGCGATCTGGCCCTGCCAGAAGGCAGCGACGGTGGGCACGGACTGGAGCGGCAGGCCAAGCTGGGCAAGCTGCTGCACCAGGGCACGGTTCTGGTCGATGTCGATCTTGACCAGCCGCACCCGGCCGCCGGCGGCACGCGTCACCTTTTCCAGCGTGGGGGTGAGCTGCTTACAGGGGCCGCACCAGGTGGCCCAGAAATCCACCAGCACCGGCACCTCGCGGCTGGCCGCCACGACGTCCTGCATGAAGGTCTTCTGGTCGCCGTCCTTGATGATGTCGTCGGCGGGGGACGGGGTCTGGTCGAGAAGGGTGCTCATCGCTGCTTTTCCGGGAATCTGGCGGGTTCGGGTCTCGTTGCCCCCATAGATGCGCCGTACAGGCGCTCAGGCAAGCGGTTCGGTCAGGTCAATCGGCTCGGGGTGATGGCCCAGGGCTTCCAGAAAGCGGCGGAGATCGGCCGGGTGCAGGGCCGTGGTGGCGGTGTTGGTCAGGGGATGGACGTTCACCGGGCCGGAACCTTCCAGAAGGCGATGGTCCATGACCAGCCGGACACTGCCCGGTGGCGAGTTGACCAGGGCGAGCGGGGTGACGGAGCCTGGGTGGACGCCGAGATGGTCCCAGAGTTCCTGCTCGTTCGCCATCGAGAGCCGGCCCGCGCCGAGGCGGCGGGCCAGGGCGTTGATGGAGAGAGGGGTGTCCTCTTCCGCCACCACCAGCAGGAAGGGTTGCGGAGGCTTGGCGCGAAGGAAGAGATTCTTGACGTGAAGGCCGGGAAGGTCGCCGCGGAGCGTCTTGCTCTCGGCTACGGTGTGCAGGGGTGGGTGGTGACGCGTGACAGTCTGAATGCCCTGCGCTTCCAGGCGGGCAAGGAGGGATTCTGGGCTTTCCGGCATGGCGGTCTGATCGTTTCATCCTGGGGGGCTTGCAAGCCCCCGCGGGGCGTGACATACGGCCGTCACGCCAGACGGAGCGCGGGCGTAGCTCAGGGGTAGAGCACAACCTTGCCAAGGTTGGGGTCGAGGGTTCGAATCCCTTCGCCCGCTCCAATCTCTCTCAGGACAATTTGTCTCTGGTTAGGTTGGGATCGCGCTTCTCCGTGTGTTCCCGCGACATTATCAGCGTGCACCTTGATACTGCAAAGGTGGAACGAGCGCTGCTTTTTCACTCCGGAGAGCCATTTGTCTCCGAAGCTCGGGACTTG
>NZ_JBNBZS010000012.1:0-174651 GCF_049629625.1 Roseomonas chloroacetimidivorans
GCGTGCCGCCGCCCAGCAGGCGGATCGCGTCATAGCCCGCGCCGCCATCCACCGTGTCGCCCGCGGTCAGGGCACCGTTGTTGAAGACGATGGTGTCGTTGCCCGCGCCGCCCTTGAGGATGTCGTCGCCGCCGCCGCCATTGATCGTGTCGGCCCCGGCCCCGCCCGTGATCGCGTCAGCCCCGGCGCTGCCCGTCACCGTCACCGCCGGGCCATTGGCGCCGACATTGAGGGTGAGGGCGTCGGTGCCCGCGCCCGCCGCGACCTTGACCAGCCCGCCCGTGAAGGCCGCCTTGGCAAAGGCGTCCAGCGTCAGGTTGTAGGCCCCGTCGCCGAGCGAGATCACCTCCATGTTCACGGTGTTCTGGAAGGCCTTGTCGGCCAGGACCTGGCCATCCAGCAGCCGCAGCGTGTCCGTGTCCGCGCCGCCATCCACCTTGTCCGCCGCCGTGTAGCTGCCCGCATGAAAAACAATCGTGTCGTTGCCGGCATAGCCGCGCAGCATGTCATGGCCGCCATCGCCATCCAGGCCGCCCGTGCCGCCCTCGATCACGTCGTTGCCGTCGCCGCCATAGATCCGGTCATCACTGCCAGAACCGGTGGCATAGAGGGTCGGGCCGCCGGTCTTGACGGAAATGTCCACGGAATCGGTCGACTCAGTGGCGTAGATATGGACCACCCCGCCCGAGAAGGCGCTCTTGGCCCGCGCACCGAGGTCGATGACCCAGGGGCCGTTCCCGAGCACGATGTTCTCCAGGTTCGAGAACCCGCTGAAATCGGTCAGCGCAATGGTCCCGCCGATCGCCGAGGCAAGGCTGCCATCCGCACCTACAAAGCGAAGCGTGTCACTGCCGGCGCCGCCATTGAGGCTGGTTGTCGCCCGAAAATCCGCGACGCTGCGGAACAGGATGGAGTCATCCTCATCCGTCGTCTGGATATTGTCGGAGTAGGAAACTTTCCCGGCCATATTCTGAATTCTCCGCCATGTGTGAGTAAGATGTGCGGAAGATTGATTTTAGAGGGGAGGAGCGCCTAGCAACCTAGGGTTGTATAACCCTGCACGTTGCAGTGATGCCAAATTGAAATGATTAGATGGATCCTTCCTGCATCTTGGGGCCGTTTTGATATTCAAAATGACGCCCGCTGCGGACTGGCGCCTGCATGTCGCGGCGGCACGAAGATGCTGCTCTCCCCGTAACTCCGGGCCTTCAGCTTTCTCCGCTAGTTTCCCCCGATCGGCCGCGAACCGCCTGCGCGAAGGCGGCAATCAGCGCCGGATCCTTGCGCCCTCGCGCCCGCTCCACGCCGGATGACACATCCACCCCGCTCGCGCCTGTGGCCTGGAGGGCCGAGGCGACGTTGCCCGGCGTCAAACCGCCGGCCAGAAGCCAGGGCCGGGGCACAATCTGGCCTGCCAGAATGGACCAATCGAAAGCCCGCGCATTGCCGCCGGGGGTCGTCGCGCCAGGGGGACTCTTCGCGTCCAGGAGAAACCGGTCCACCACCGGGGCATAACTGGCCAGCGCCGTAAGGTCCTCCGGCACTGCGATTCCAAGGGCCTTCATCACCGGCCGACCGAAACGAGCACGAATTTCCGCGCTGCGGGCTGGCGATTCGCTGCCGTGAAGCTGAAGGATGTCGAGCGGCAGCGCGGCCAGCACTGCGGCGATCAGCTCATCCGTCGCATCCACGAAAAGGCCGACACGCCGCGGGCCGCCCGCGCCTGAGGCCGGCGCTCGGGCGGACAGCGCGGCGGCTGCCTCGGGCGTCACGTTGCGCGGCGAGGGCGGGAAAAAGACGAAGCCCAGCATATCCGCGCCGGCCGACACGGCGGCATCCAGACCTTCCACATCGTTGAGGCCGCAGAATTTGAGCTCGGTCATGCCGCCAGCTCCATCGCGATCGCTGCCGCTGCCAAGGCGGGATCAGGGGCGGTGGTGATGGGGCGGCCAATGACGAGCCAGTCGGCACCTGAGGCGGCCGCCTCGGCCGGGGTCGCAACCCGGGCCTGATCGCCCCGCGCACTGCCAGCCGGGCGCACGCCCGGCACAACCAAGAGTGGTGCCGCGCCGTGCGCGCCGCGGATCAGCGGAACCTCGGGTGGGGCACAGACCAATCCGTCCGCCCCTGCCTCCAGCGCCAGCCGGGCAAGACGCAATACCTGCTGGGCAGGACCGCCGGCCACTCCCGTTTCGGCCAGGGTCGCGGCATTTGTGCTGGTGAGAACCGTCACCGCCAGGATGGCGGGGCGGTCGGCGCCGCCTTCCTCCTCCGCCGCCTTCCGGGCGGCAGCGATCATGGGTGCGCCGCCGGCGGCGTGAATGGTGAGCATGGCCGGGCGCAGCGCGCAGGCGGAGCGGACCGCCCCGGCTACGGTGTTCGGGATGTCGTGAAACTTCAGGTCGAGAAACAGCGGTCGGTGACGGCCAAGGCGGGCTACTGCGGCCGGGCCATGGGCGACGAAGAATTCGAGGCCGAGCTTCAGCATCCCGACATGGGGGGCAAGCGCCTCTGCCCAGGCCTCGGCCTGCGCGGGGCTGCTGGTGTCCAGCGCCGCGATGATGCCGGCGCGGTTCGGTCGCTGAACCATGGGCAAGCTCCTGATCAGCCGTTCTCGTATCCCTTCCGGGCCGTGTCCGGCCGCCGCCTCTTAGCGGGACAGGCGGTGACACGCGAGACGTCAGGCCAGCTTCCTTCACGGCAGGGGCCAGCGGATTCCCGCCGCTTCCGAAACGCCCCTATTCCGGGTGGCCGGGGAGCGACCGCATGAGCGCCCTGACCGCATCGACCAGCTCAGCCTGGGTGAACGGCTTCGCCAGCGCCCTCTCATAAGCTTCCAGGGCACGCTTCTGCAGGAGCCAGGGGCGGCCGGAGACAAACACGGCCGGCATCCCGGGAACACGGCGCCGCAGCGCCTCCGCCACGCCGAAGCCGTCCATGTCCGGCGATTCCAGGTCGATATCCGTGACCAGCAGCGAACAATTTGGCATGTCTTTGCCGATCCGCAGCGCTTCGTCCGGCGTCCCGGCCTCACGCACGTTCAGCCCCTCATCCTCCAACATGTCGACGACGACCATGCGCACAAAGGACTGGTCCTCGACCACCAACACGTCACACAAGGCGGCTCTCCCGAACCTGACAACCTATGGTTGGCCAACGCGTGATACGTACCCGCGTTCCGCGTCAGGCAACATACCTGTGTGAGCAACGACAAAGAACCTCGCGTTAAAGTCGCGGGACTGGCCACTAAGGGCGGCCCTGTCTGAAGCGGGTAGGAGAGGCCAGCTTACCTCAGATAAGCATCATGAGGCCCACTACCCAGGGAACGGAGCTGATGTCGAGGCTGGAAAATGGAAAGCCCTGGGGCGGATGGTGGAGCTGAGGGGAATCGAACCCCTGGCCTCGTCATTGCGAACGACGCGCTCTCCCAACTGAGCTACAGCCCCTAAACCATCGCCCACGCCGGCTTGGGGACCAGCGCGTGAGGGCGGCTTATTCCCTGCCGGCGCGGCCACGTCAAGCGTCCCGCTGGACGGCCCCCTACGCGGGCCATACACAGCGGGCACCAGGGGCGCAAACGGGCGCCGCGCGTGATGCGCGCGGCAAGCTCCGGCTCCATAAGCGAGACATGCACCGCGCGCCATGGGCGCAACGCGGGTCCGGGGGTGGTGGGATGACGGCTCTGTTCTGGCTCATTGATCAGGTGATCGGCCTTTATGTCTGGATCCTGATCATCGCAGCGGTCTTCAGCCTGCTGACCGCGTTCAACGTGCTGGACACCCGCAACCGCCTGGTCTGGTCGATCGGCGATTTCCTCTGGCGGGTGACCGAGCCGGCCTTGCGGCCGATCCGGCGGATCCTGCCGGATCTTGGCGGCGTGGACCTCTCGCCCCTGGTGCTGATCCTGCTGCTTCAGGCGCTGCGGATCTTCCTCAACATCACGGTCTTTCCCGCTCTCTGGCGGCTGACGGTCTGAAAGGCGCGGACATGACGGCGCAGCTCCTTGACGGAAAGGCCATTGGTGCGCGGCTGCGCGCCGGGCTTGCGGCGCGCGTGGCGGGGCTTGGCTTCCGCCCCGGCCTACGCGTGGTGCGGGTTGGTGATGACCCGGCCAGCGTCGTCTATGTCCGCTCCAAGGACCGCGCGGCGAAGGAGGCGGGCTATGACAGCGAGACCATCCTCCTGCCCGAGACGGTGCCCGAGGCCGAGTTGCTCGCGACGGTCCGCCGCCTGAATGCCGATCCGGCGGTGGACGGCATCCTCGTGCAGCTTCCTCTGCCCAAGCATATCGACCCGCAAAAGGTGCTGGAGGCGGTGGACCCCGCCAAGGACGTGGACGGCTTCCACCCCGTGAATGCGGGCCGGCTGGCGGCGGGCTTGCCTGGCCTGGTGCCCTGCACGCCCAAGGGCGTCATGCACCTGCTGGCCGAGGCCGGAGTGGCGCTGCCGGGCAAGCGGGCCGTGGTATTGGGGCGCAGCGCGATCGTGGGCCGCCCCATGGCCGCGCTGCTCGTGGCCGCGGATGCCACGGTGACCGTGCTCCACTCCCGCTCCCGCGACATCGCCGAGGAGTGCCGCCGGGCGGAGGTGCTGGTTGCCGCCGTGGGCCGGGCCGGCATGGTGAAGGGCGACTGGATCGCGCCGGGTGCCGTGGTGGTGGATGTCGGCATCAACCGGGGGCTGGACGGCAAGCTGACCGGCGATGTTGAGTTTGAAACCGCGCGGGAACGGGCGGGCTGGATTACCCCCGTGCCGGGCGGCGTCGGCCCCATGACCATCGCCTGCCTGCTGGAGAACACGCTGGAAGCCGCCCTGGCCCGCCGCGGCGCCATGGAGCTGGAGCCCAATGGCGGCGTGGCCGAGCTGCATGCCACGCCGGAGCAGTCTTACGGGCACGGGCCGGGCCTGGCCTGAAGTAAGGGCCGGAGGAGCAGGTATTCTCCTCCGGCTTTAGGTCGAATACTCGCATTCAATCTCTTCTTCTTGGGGCGCGCCAGTTACGGTGCCGCCGGGGCTTTCAGCTTCAACCTTCCTGCTTGACGGCCCGCCGGGCCGCGCTGAAACCTTCGCCCCATGGAACAGACTGCGACCCCGGATGTCCTCATCGTCGGCGGCGGGCCCGCCGGCTCTACGGCGGCAGCATTGCTGGCCAAGGCCGGCCGGGACGTCGTGATGATCGAGAAGGACGCCCATCCCCGCTTCCATATCGGCGAGAGCCTGCTTCCCAGGAACCTCGACATCATCGAGCGCCTGGGCCTGCTCGAGACAGTGCAGGCCATGGGCGTGCACAAGCCGGGTGCCGAGTTCGTCTCCGACCGCACCGGCCGTTCCTGCGCCTTCCCCTTCGCCCGGGCGCTGAACAAGGCGCGCACCCATTCCTGGCAGGTCCGCCGCTCCGATTTCGACGCCGCCCTTTTCAAGAACGCCGAGCGCCTGGGCGCCACGACGCTGGAAGACACTCGGGTGACCGAAATCACCTTCGGCGCCAAGGGAGAGCGCGCGACGGTGACGGCCCGCACCAAGGAGGGTGTGGAGCTGATCTTCCGCCCCCGCTTCGTGCTGGATGCCTCTGGCCGCGACACCTTCCTGGCCGGCAAGTTCCGGCTGAAGGAGTCCAACAAGTACAACAACACCGCCGCCATGTACGCCCACTTCACGGGCGTGGAGCGGCGGGAAGGCGAGTTGGACGGCTACATCTCCGTCCATCTGGCCGATGACGGCTGGTTCTGGCTGATCCCCCTGCCCGGCAATGTGATGAGCGTCGGCTTCGTCGGCAACCAGGCCGCCTGGAAGGGGCGCAAGGGAAGCGCCAAGGACATCTTCCTGGACCGCATCGCCTCCAGCCCCACTGTCTCCGCCCGGATGCGCAACGCGCAGATGACCTCGGAAATCTACAGCACCGCCAACTATTCCTACCGTGCCAAATCGGGCTGCGGCGAAGGCTACCTGATGATCGGCGATGCCTATGGCTTCGTGGATCCGATGTTCTCCACGGGCGTGCTGATGGCCATGACGGCGGGCGAGCTGGGCGCCAAGGCTGCCGATACCTGGCTGGATGATCCCGCGGCCGGGGCCGCCGCCTGCCGCGCGACGAATGCAGAGCTGGCGCAGGCGATGGACGCTATCGGCTGGCTCATCTACCGCATCAATGACCCGGTCATGCGCAGTCTGTTCATGGCGCCGAAGAACACGCTCTGGATGCGCGATGGCATCATCAACATGCTGGCCGGCAACCTCGCCCGCGGCCGCATCAGCGATCCGCGCGTCACGCTGTCGATGCTGTCCTTCAAGACGATCTACCACATCATGTCGTGGCTGCACCGCCGCGGCTGGGGGCCGGCTATGCCCGAGGCGGCGCCAGCCATGACACCCGCCGAATAGGGCAGTGCCGCCCGAAGCAGCCCCGCACCCCCGTCTGGTGCCCCAGAGCCGGTGTCAGTCGATGACGTCGCCAACGGCATGGATCGGCGCACCCACCGGCTCGCCCACGATGGGCACGGCCCGCACAACGTCTCCGGTAACGCGGAAGGGCAGAGCAACGACGCCGCAGCCGCTCAGGCCGAGTAGCGCGGTGAGACACAGGATTAGTCGCATACTGTCCTCCTTCGGTTCCGCTCCGATGGAGAACGCCGCAGTCCGGGGACGTTAAACCTGTGTTCCCGTCATGGCTGACCCGAGCATTCCGGGCGGAGGGCGGATCCAGCTTACCAAGCCGGTCCGCCCTTCCGTCATCTGTCCTATTGCGGGCCCGTATTCGAGGCGAGCAGGACGGAGCGCCACTTCCGGATCTCCCGCCCAATCATATCCCTGAACTCACCCGGCGTGCTGGTGATGTTGGGCGAGCCCATCTCCGCGATGCGCTGCGCCGTCTCCGGATCGCGCAGGGCCTCCACCGCCGCGGCATGGATACGGTCCACCACCTCGGCCGGGATGCCGGCTGGGGCCAGCAGCCCGTACCAGCCCGTGGCCTCGAAACCGGGAACGCCCGCCTCCACGAAGGTGGGTACCTCCGGCAACATGGCCGCGCGCTCCCGGCTCGTCACCGCGATGGCGCGGAGCTTGCCGGCGCGAATATGCGGCAGGACCAGCACCAGATTCTCGATGGCCCAGGGCATTTCATTGGCGATGATGGACATCACCACCGGCGCGCTGCCCGTGTAGTGCACGGCGGAAGGCGTCACACCGATACGCTGGCAGAAGGCCTGCCCCGCCAGGAGTTGCGGGGAACCCACACCGGGCGTCGGAAACAGGGCCTCCTTCCCGTCCCGCCGCATCGTCGCGATGAGGTCCTGCAGCGTGCGGTGCGGTGAGGAGGCTGGCACCACCATCACCAGGGGCGTGGCGGCGAGGATGGTAATCGGCGTCAGGTCCGTCAGCGGATCATAGCCGAGATTTTTCTCCGTCGTCGGACTGACGGCAAGCGGCCCGCTGCTGCCCACGAGAAGCATGTAGGGATCGCCCTTGGCGCGCGCGACGAGCGCCGTGCCGATATTGCCGCCGGCACCCGGGCGGTTCTCTACCACCAGGGGCTGCTCCAGGCTGCGCTGCATGCGGTCACTCAGCAGCCTGGCCAGGTTGTCCACGATGCCGCCCGGCTGGAACGGCGCGATGATGCGGAACGGCCGCGACGGCCAGGCCTGCGAGAGGCCTGGCCTGGGTGCCGCGACTAGTCCCGCCGCCGCCGCAAACGCCGTGCGGCGGCTGATGCGGGCGGCGCCGGTCATTGTGGTTCGAGCACGAATTGGAGCGTGGTGCTCTCGGTCACGATTCCGCCGCGGTTGCCGGGTTCCAGCGAGCCGTAGCGCTGGGCGAAGCTCGGCGGCAGAGGCCGCGCCCCGGGCGGCGAGAGCCAGAGCCGCAGGAGATGACGCCGCCGCTCCGGCTCGGGCCAATCCTCGAAATCGGTCCGGCTGTGCAGAATCTGGTGGTTGTGCAGGAACTGCATGTCCCCTGGCCGGAACTCGATGGTCAGGTTCAGCTCGGGATCGTTCGTCAGGGCGTCGAGATAGTCGAGCGCCTCGCGCTCCTTCTCCGTCAGGCGGCGCGCCTGCGGGCAATTGACCTGCGCCGAGCGGATGTATTGGCCCGAATAGATCGTTGTGAGCTGGCCCTCATACCAGTTGAAGACCGGCACCTCGAACCAGGGCAGCATGCCCGGCGGAATTTCGCCGCGGCGGTCGGTCGGAAAGGCGTTGAAGAGCTGGCGCCACAGATCCGGGCGGCGGCGCAGCATCTCGTCATGCAGCGTCACGGAGCTGACGATCCGGCTCTCGCCACCCGACTTCGACACCTTCAGGCAGAGAAGGCCGACGATGTCGCAGCTGTCCGTATGAAACTCCAGCGCGCGGTCTGTCTGGTAGTAGCGGGTGGTCGGCTTCTTGATGTCGAGCCCGAGATTCCGCACATGCCCGAGCAGATGCCCCTTCGCGTTCTGCGAGCGGAAGGAGCCAAGATGGCTGCCGATGCCGAGATAGGCGACGGCGCTCTCCTCGGTCGTGTAGCGGTCCACGGGGAAGCCGCGGAACTGCACGAAGCCCCGGCCTTCCAGCACATCCTTCAGGACCTGCTTCAGGCGGCCCGCCAGCTTGGGCAAATGGAAGTTGGCGGCCGTGATCTCGCCCATTGACCGGCCCGAGGCCGTATGGGCGCGCACCGCATCATCCAGCTCGGCCAGCTCGGCGTCGGTGAACTGATACAGCCAGTCCTTCTTTTGCATCATCTCCGGACCGCGCCAGGCGGCGGGTCCCCCGATCGGTCCCGGCGGCAAGGCGGGCGCATCAAGGGCCAGTGCTTCCGACATCATTTCCTCCCTTTTGGAACGTGTTGAGGAAAGTCTGTCGTGTCGTTTATTCCGCGTCTATATCATAGATCTGATGGATTAATGAGGTATTTCTATGAGACGCCGGGTCACCCTGCGCCAGATCGAAGCCTTCGTGACCGTCGCGCGGGAAGGCAGCTTCACCAGCGCCGCGCGCTCCCTCGGCATGTCGCAATCGGCCCTGACGCTGAATGTGCAGGCGCTGGAGGAGGAAACCGGCCTCGCGCTGTTCGACCGCACGACGCGGCGCGTTATCCCCACGGCGCAGGCCCTGGAATTCCTGCCAACGGCCGAGCGCCTGCTTGAGGATCTCGACCGCGGGCTGGACGACATCACCGCCGCCGCCGCGCGCCGGCGTGGCAGTGTCGTCATCGCGGCGGCGGGCTCCTTCATTATCCATGTCCTCGCCCCCGCGCTGGTTGAGCTCGGACGCATATATCCGGGCATCGAGGTGCGCCTGATCGATGAGGGGGTGGAGAACGTGACCAGCCGGCTGCTCGCCGGCGAGATCGACTTCGGCATCACCACCCTCGCGCAGCCCGCGCGCGATCTCGATGCGGAGGTGCTGCTGCGCGATGTTTTTGGCGTCGTCTGCCGGAAGGATTCCCCGCTCGGCGCAAGCACCGCGCCGCTGCGCTGGAGTGCGGTGGCGAACGAGACCTATGTCGCGATGAGCGCGCATAACGGCCTGCGCCGCCAGCTCGACCAAAACCGGACCATCGCGCGCAACCTGCCGCGGGCGCGCTACGAGGTTTCGAGCGCGGCCTGCATGCAAAGTCTCGTGGAAAATGGAGCGGGCGTGACGATCCTGCCCGCCCTGACGGCGGAGCCGATCACAAGCCGCTCCAACCTCGTCTTCCGGCCGCTGACGCCGGTGTTGCGCCGGGAATTGTCGGTTCTGAAGCGCTCGGGCCGTTCGCTCACCCCCGCGGCGCGGGAGGTGGCCCGCCACATGCTCGATGCGCTGGGCCGGCTGCGGGTGAAGGGACTGGAGGTGTCGTCCTCGCCGGGCATGCTGGCCTTGCTGTCGCTGGATGGCCGTTCCTGAAAGGCGGCCGGCCGCGCAGGCCGGACCGCCTCCATCAGAACGCCGCGCCTACTTGCCGCGCTCTGCCACTGGCCCGAAGCCGCCGCCCGTCGGAGTGATCACCGTCACCGCCTCACCCGCGCGCAGCGCCGACTTGGCGCAGCCCGGCAGGACCTCCTCCGTCCCGTCCAGCCGGCGCACGAGGTTGCGGCCCAACTCGCCCGGCTCGCCGCCGAACAAGCCGGGCGGCGGCACCTCCCGATGGCCGGAGAGGATGGCGACCTCCATATCCTCCAGGAAGCGGATGGTGCGGCGCGTGCCATCGCCCGCACGCCACTTGCCCATGCCGCCCGAACCCTCGCGGATCGAGAATTCCTCCAGCACCACGGGGAAGCGCGTCTCCAGGATCTCCGGGTCGGTCAGGCGCGAATTCGTCATATGTGTCTGCACCCCCGGCGTCCCGTCGAAACCTTCCCCAGCTGGCGCGCCGGAGCAGATGGTCTCGTAATACTGGTAGGTGTCGTTCCCGAAGGTCAGGTTGTTCATGGTGCTCTGCGCCGGCGCCAGCGCGCCCATGCCGGCCAGCAGCGCGCTGGTCACGGCCTGGGAGACCTCCACATTGCCCGCCACCACGGCCGCCGGCCATTGCGGGGAGAGCATGGAGCCTTCCGGCACAACGATCCTGATAGGGCGCAGGCAGCCCGCATTCATCGGGATGTCGGAATCCACCAGCAAGCGGAAGCAGTAGAGCACTGCCGCGCGCGTAACGGGCTTCGGCGCGTTGAAGTTGTCGGGCTGCTGCGGCGAGGTTCCCGTGAAATCCACCGTGGCCTCGCGCGCCTTGCGGTCCACGCTGACCCGCACGCGCACGCGCCGGCCTGAATCCATGGCGTAGTCGAAGGAGGCTTCCTCCGGCAGCCGGTCCAGCACGCGGCGCACGCTTTCCGCCGCATTGTCCTGCACATGCTTCATATAGGCGTGCACGACATCCACGCCGAAGCTTTCCACGGCCCGCAGAAGCTCCGCCGCGCCACGCGCATTCGCGGCCACCTGCGCCTTCAGGTCGGCGATGTTCTGCGGCGGGTTGCGCGCGGGGTATTTGGCACCGGTCAGCAGTTCCAGCGCCGCATCCTCGCGGAAGCGCCCCTGCTCCACGAGCAGGAGGTTGTCGATATAGACGCCTTCCTGCTCGATCGTCGTCGCATCCGGGGACATCGATCCGGGTGCGGTTCCGCCGACATCCGCATGATGCCCGCGCGAAGCCACCCAGAACATCACCTTCCCGTCCTTGCCGAAAACCGGCGTGCAGACGGTGATGTCCGGCAGATGCGTGCCGCCATTATAGGGCGCGTTCAGCGCCCAGACATCGCCGGGCCGCGGGTTCGGGTTGGCGCGGATGATGCTCTCCACACTGCCATCCATGGAACCCAGATGAACCGGAATATGCGGCGCGTTGGAAACCAGCCCGCCTTCCGCGTCAAAGACCGCGCAGGAGAAGTCGAGCCGCTCCTTGATGTTGACCGAGCTGGCCGTGTTCTGGAGCGCCACGCCCATCTGCTCGGCGATGGAGCGGAAAAGGTTGTTGAAGATCTCCAGCATCACCGGATCGGCCTCGGTGCCCAGCGCCTGGCCGCGCTGCAGAACCTCCACGCGATCCAGCACCAGGTGATCCGCAGGGGTCAGCGTCACGGACCAACCGGGCTCGACCACCACGGTCTGGTTCGGCTCGATGATCAGCGCGGGCCCGGCGATGGACTGGCCGGTGCGCAGCACCTCGCGCCGATACACCGCCGCGTCATGCCAGGCGCCGCCCGAGAAGAAGCGCGTCTGCCGCAGGGGCTCCGGCGCCGCGCCGTCCGTCGCACCCGCCACCGGTGCCATCGCAGACGCGCCGCCACCGGCCGCCTCGGCCAGCGCGGCCTCGATCACCACGTCCCGCGTCGGATCAGTGAAGCCGAAGCGCGCCAGATGCGCCTTCTCGAAATCCTCGCGCAGCGCGTCGGTCCGCAGCGTGCCGGCAGCGGCCACCACATCCGCCTGCCCCGCCAGTTCCAGGGCTGGCACCTCCAGCGGCGTGTCCGTTCCGGCATAGCGCAGCAGCAACGCAATCCGGGTGGAAAGCGCATCGGCGGCCACGCCCTGGGTCAGCACCTCGCCCCGCGCCTCCGAGGCCAGAAGCTCCAGTGCGGGCCCGACCTCCCGTAGCGCCGCGTCCTGCAATGGACGGTCCAGCGTGCGCTGCCGCACCGCCCGGATATCCGCCAGCCCCATGCCATAGGCCGAGAGCAAGCCCGAAAAGGGATGGATCAGCACCCGCGTCATTGCCAGCGCATCCGCCACCAGGCAGGCATGCTGGCCGGAGGCGCCACCGAAGGCGTTCAGCACATATTTGGTGATGTCATAGCCGCGCTGGACGGAGATCGTCTTGATCGCCTCCGCCATGCCCGCCACGGCGATGCGCAACGCGCCATCGGCCACGGATTCCGGCGTCCGGTCGCCGCCCAGCTCCGCCGCCAGCGCGGCAAAGGCCGAGCGCACGGCCTCCACATCCAGCGGCTGGTCCTGGTTCGGGCCGAAGATGGCCGGGAACAGGTCGGGGACCAGCTTGCCCGTCATCACGTTGCAGTCGGTCACGGTCAGCGGCCCACCGCGGCGATAGCAGGCCGGCCCGGGATCGGCGCCCGCGCTTTCCGGCCCCACGCGCAGCCGTCCATCCTGGTACCGCACGATGCTGCCGCCACCGGCCGCCACCGTATGCACCAGCATCATCGGCGCGCGCATCCGCACGCCCGCCACCTCGGTTTCCAGTGCACGTTCGAACTGCCCGGCATAATGCGCGACATCGGTGGAGGTGCCGCCCATGTCGAAGCCGATCACCCGCTCGAACCCGGCCTCGGCGCCCGTACGCGCCAGCGCCACCACGCCGCCCGCGGGGCCGGACAGGATCGCGTCCCGCCCCTGGAACAGCGAGGCCGCGGTCAGGCCGCCCGCCGAGGTCATGAACATCACCCGCGCACCCGTGCGCGTGACGTCCAGCTCCTCCTCCACCTGCGCCACGTAGCGGCGCAGCACCGGGGAGAGATACGCATCGACCACGGTAGTGTCGCCGCGGCCCACCAGCTTGATCAGCGGCCCCACCTCATGGCTGGCCGAGACCTGCGCGAAGCCCATCTCCCGCGCCATGGCGGCGGCCGCGGCCTCATGCGCCGGGAACTTCCAGGAATGCAGGAAGACGATGGCAAGGGAACGGAACCCATCTGCCTTCAGCGCTTCGAGCACGCGGCGCAGCTCGCCCTCGTCCAGCGCCGCCTCGACGGTGCCATCGGCGCGCACGCGCTCCGCAATCTCCTCCACCCGCGCATAGAGCAGTTCCGGCTTCACCACCCGGCGCGCGAAGATGTCGCGCCGCGCCTGGTGGCCGATCGCCAGCGCGTCACGGAAGCCGCGAGTGGTAATCAGCGCCGTGCGCTCGCCCTTGCGTTCCAGCAGCGCATTGGTGGCCACCGTCGTGCCCATCCGCACCTCACCCACGGCCCCCGCAGGGATCGGCGCTCCGGCCGCCAGCCCCAGATGCAGGCGGATGCCCTGCACCGCGGCATCGCGATAGGCCCCCGGGTTTTCGGACAACACCTTGCGCGCGTGCAGCCGGCCCTGAGGGTCGCGCCCGATCACATCGGTGAAGGTGCCGCCCCGGTCCACCCAGAAGTCCCAGGAGCGTTGGGTGGAAGCGGACATGCGGAACTCCTTGCTGCGGCGCAGCGATGCTTAACCCGGAGGTGGCCGGGGGGCGAGGGGGCCCGGGCCCCGGGGCAGGCAAACCCCGGGCCGGCCGCGGCGTTGATCGGCTTACCCGGGACGGTCATGCCTTAAGGCCGCCGGGATGAAGGCCAGTACTCCATGAAAATCTACCCCGTGATCCTTCGCATGGCGCTCATGGGCGCCCTGTTTAGCTCCCTCGCCGCCTGCGCCCAGGACGGAGGCGGATCCGCATACGCCTCTCGCTCCTCCTTGCCGGGGGTCCTGAGTTCCGGCGGCACCGGAATGACCAATCCCGGTTTCATCTTCGACAGCAACCGCGGCGCGCCGCTCTGACGCTGGCCGACTAAAGAAGGGGTGCGCCTGCCCCGCCAGCGCATCAGTGAGACAGGCAAAAAAGAGGGGCCCGGGGGAGTTCGCTTCCCCGCCCTTTCTCAGTTCGCCGCCGGCCCCCGCCGCAGCCACTGCCCGCTGCCGGGCTGGGCCAGCACCGTCCCGTTCCACATCACCACCTCGCCCCGCCGAATCGTGCTGGTGGGCCAGCCCGTGACCTGCATTCCCTCATAGGGGGTGTAGTCGATGGCGTGCTGCATCAGGCCGTTGGTGATGGTTACCTGGCGCGCGGGATCCCAGAGCACGAGATCGGCGTCACTTCCCAGCGCGATCGCGCCCTTGCGGGGGTAGATGCCGGCGATCCGCGCCGGGTTCTCCGAGACCAGCCGCACGAAGGTCGGCAGGTCGATCCGGCCCTTGGAAACGCCCTCGGAGAAAATCACTGGCAGGCGCGCGGCCAGGCCGGGAATGCCATTGGGGATCGCGTCGAAGCTCGCATCCCGCCCGTTCTTTGCCTTTCCGCGGGTTCCCTCATAGGAGAAGCCGCAATGGTCTGACGTCACCACATCCAGCACGCCACGGCGGATCATCTCCCACACGCCCTCATGGTCGGCGGCGGTGCGGGGGGCGGGGCTGCACATGAACTTCGCACCCTCGAAGCCCGGGCGGTCCATGTCGTCGGCGGTCAGCGTCACATATTGCGGGCAGGTCTCGGCCTTGACCGGCAGGCCGCGTGCCTGGGCGCGCGCAATTTCCTCCGCCACCTCGGCACAGGAGACATGGAAGATCTGGATGGGCTGCCCCACCAACTCGGCCAGGGCGATGGCGCGGTAGGTCGCCTCCCGCTCCACCACCGGGGGCCGGGACACCGCATGGTATTTCGGCGCCGTATAGCCTGCGGCAAGCAGCGTGCGGGTGGAAAGATTGATGGCGTCGTAGTTCTCGCAATGCACATGCACCATCAGCCCATGCCGGCGCGCGGCCTGCAGCACCGCCAGGAAGCCGGCATCGTCCAGATGCAGGGCGTCATAGGTCAGGAAGGCCTTGAGGCTACCGACACCTTCCGCCACCAGCGCGGGGATCTCGGCCATGGCGGCCTCGGAAGGCTCAGCCACAATCTGGTGCAGGCCGTAATCCATCATCGCGCGCGCGGCGCGCTCCCGGGCTGCCCGGTGCTGCTCCATCAGCAGCCCGCCCTTGAACTGCGGCACATGCGCGATGACCGTCGTGGTTCCCCCGGCGAAGCAGGAGCGGGATGCGCTCTCCCAGCTCTCTTCCTGCACACCGCCTTCGGGCAGGGCCTCCTCGATATGGCAGTGGGAATCCACGCCGCCGGGCAGCACCAGCAGCCCATCCGCCGGAATCACCTGCGCCGCGCTGTCGATCCGGTCCTCGATCGCCACGATCCGGCCGTCGCGGACGCCAATGTCGCAGCGGACCACCGCGCCACCCAGAACCGCCGTACCGCCGCGGATGGCCAGATCAAACATGCGCAAACCCCCTGATGGACAAGCGCAGGTTAGGGGCAGCGGGCTGGCTCGTCAGCCCGCCACCAGGGGGCCGCGACCATGCGGCAACTCCATCGCGGCCCGGGTGCCCACCTGAATGCGCTGGAGCGTCGTCGTGCCACCATGCAGGGCAGCGAGCGACCGCAGGAGGTCCAGCCCCTCACCCCCGTCCCGCGCCCCGGCATAGCCCCAGCCGTCATCCTCCACCGTCAGCCGCGTCGCCCCGGCGTTGCTCGCCAGGCGGACCCGGACATGGCCGAGCAGCCGGGCACGCAGCCCGTGCTTCACGGCATTCCCGACCATCTCATGCGCGGCCCGCAGCACCGTCATCCTCAGCGCCGCCGGGCACTCGCCTTCCACTGTTACTTCCAGCCGCAGGACCTGATCGGGATCACTCATCAGCTCCACCGTCGCCTCGCAGACGGAGTTGAGCCGGTCCTCCATCCCCAGCGGCGCATGGGTTATGCCGAACAGCGCGTCGGAGAGGGAGACGCTCAGCATCACCCGCCGCTCCAGCTCCTGCATCACGCGATGGCCCTGCCGCGTCTCCTCCAGCCCACGCACCTTCGCCACTTCGCAGAGCACGCGCTGCAGCGCGTTCTTCGTGTGGTGCCGCAGCAGGCCGATCGAGATTACCTCCTCCTCCCGCCGCCCGGCATGGGGCAGGGGCGACCAGGGCTCGGCTGGGGCTAGAGGGCGGGCAGCGAGAAAGGTCATGGCGGATCGATCCTGGTGGTGCCCCGAAGGGCATGACCAGACGCTATGTGGGAAAATTTCCCACGTCAAGCTTGCGTGGGATTTCTTCCCACCTGTTCACCGTGCTATCCACGCGTCACCTGATGTCGGCCTCGACCCTTCCCTCCCCCCCACCAGCGGATGCGCTCCTCCGCCCGCTGCGCCGCCTCCTGCGCCCCCTGGTGCGGCTGCTGATCCGCGCCGGCCTGACTTTTCCGGTCATCGCCGACTTGCTGCGCGGCCTGTATGTGGAGGTAGCCGCAGGCATGGCCGAGGACGCCCGCGCCCGCACCGATAGCCGCCTCAGCCTCCTCACCGGCATTCACCGCAAGGAGTTGCGGCGGCTGCGCGAGACGCCGCCCGAGCCCGACCAGGTGCCGCAGGTCGTTACTCTCGGCAGCCAGATTGCCGCCCGCTGGCTCGGCCTCTCCGCCTATGCCGGCCCTGACGGCCTGCCCTTGCCGCTGCCTCGCTCCGCCCCGGAGGGCGCCCCGTCCTTCGACGCGCTGGTCGCCTCCGTCACCACCGATGTCCGCCCCCGGACGGTGCTCGACAACTGGCTGGAGCAAGGCCTCGTCACCATCGGCCCGGACGACCTGATCCGGCTCAGCACCTCAGCCTACCTGCCCAACCAGCATATCGAGGGGCAGCTCTTCTATTTCTCGCGCAACCTGCAGGACCACATCGCGGCGGCCGCCGCGAATGTCTCCGCCGCCGGTACGCCCCCATTCTTTGACCGCAGCCTGCATTATGACCGCCTTCGCCCCGAGGCTGCCGCGCGCCTCGAGGCCGCCAGCCGCGAGGGCGCGCACCGGCTGCTGCTGGAGATGAACCGCCTGGCCCTCGCCCTGCTGGAGGAAGGCGAGGCCGAGCCCGGCACCCCCACCCGCCGCGTCAATCTCGGAATCTATCTCTATTCCGAGGACGAGCCGGCGAAACCGGCGCCCTGACCGCCATGCGCCTCGTTCCTCCGGCTGCCCTCGCCGCGGCCCTGCTGGCCGCCTGCGCCACCCAAGCTCCGCCCGCTCCCGCCCCGGCCCCCATGGCTGAAACGACGGCGCCCTTCTGCCGCGTCGGCCCTGATGGCGGCCCACCCACCACCCTGGCCGAAGGCGAGCGTGGCATCGGCGGCACCGGGATCCGCGCCGAGACCGTGGCGGATTCCGAAGGCGAACGCGGCATCGGCGGCACCGGAATCCATCGGATGGGCATCGTCGGTGTCGTCACCGGCTTCGCCAGCATCTGCGTCAACGGCCTGCACGTGGCCTATGACCCCGCCCAGCCAGTGGCCTTCGCGGATGGCCTCGCCAGCCCGGCGGCCCTGCGCGTCGGCCAGGTGGTAGTGCTGGACGCCGATGAATCCGAACACGCCCTTCGCGCCCGCCGCATCGCCATCCGCCACGAGCTTGCCGGCCCCGTGGAGGCGGTCGAGCCCGGCGCGATCCAGGTCGCCGGCCAGCGTATCACCACCGCCGGCGCACTGCCGCCGGGCCAGCCTTGGCGCGTGGGCGATCAGGTCCTGGTAAGTGGTCTGCGCGCGCCCGATGGCAGTCTCACCGCCACCCGCATCGACCCGCGCCCCGCCCCCGGGGCCACCCTCGTCTTCGGCAGCCTCTCCACCCTGGCGGGCCCCCCGCGGATCGGCACCCTCCTCCTGCGCCCTGCCCCCGGTCTCCTCCTGCCCCCGGACGGCCCGGTGCTCGCGCGCGGCCGGATCGAGAACGGCGTGCTGGTCGCGGACAGCGTGGAGCCCGACCGCCTGATGCGCGATCCGCCCGCCTTCTTCGGCACGGCCCGTGTGTTGATCGAGGCGCAGGTCGGCATCATCGGCGGCCGCCTCATGCTCGGCCCCGGCCTCTCCCTCCCGGCTGGCCCGGGCATCGGCCCCGTCACGCCGGGCCGGCGCGTCCTGGAACTACGCGGCGGCCCCGGCATGCCGCTCTCCGCCACCGGCCTTCGCGCTGGGGTGGGCGCGGCGCCGGGCATCACGGGCACTGGTCCGGGCGAGCGCGCCCCGATGCCCGACCGCAGCTTCGAAACCCGCCGCGGCCTGGACCGCGACACCACCGGCCGCTGGAGCGGCCCGCAATCCCGCGGCGACGCCGCCCGGCGCGGCGAGCCGGGACCACGCGGCCGGGATGGTTCGCCCGAGGGCCGGCTGCTGGAAGCAGGCCCGCCGGATGGGCCGGCGGGGTCGGGCAGGGGGCGCTGATCCCCGGTATTTGACCTGCCGGGGCGCATGGCCATATCCGCGGCTTCCTGGGCTGACCACATCCGGCTGCGCCCAGGCGCGCCCGGAACCCGGCAGAGGTGAGTGCACGGATTTGGCCTGCTGGTTCACCGCTGACACGCATTTCGCCCATGGCGCCCTTCGGGCCCTGATGCGCCGCCCCTTCCCCTCCACCGCCGCGATGGACGCCGCCCTGGTCGAGGCCTGGAACGAGGCCGTCGCCCCCGATGACGAGGTCTGGCATCTCGGTGACTTCGCTATCGGCCACCGCGATCCGGCCGGGCTGCTGGAAGGGCTGCACGGCACCAAGCATCTGGTCTGGGGCAACAACGACCCGCCCGCGATCCGCGCGCTTTCAGGCTGGGCCAGCCTGCAGCCCTTCATCGAGCTGGAGCGGGAGGGCCGTTTCCTCACCCTATGCCACTACCCGCTCCGCAGCTGGAACGGCCAGGGAAAGGGCGCCTGGAACCTGCATGGCCATTCCCATGGCCGGCTGAAGCCGCTGCCCCGGCAATACGATGTCGGCGTGGACGCGCGCGGCTATCGCCCTGTCCGCCTGGCAGACCTACGACCGGAAGCCACGGTATGAACCGCCTCCCTGCGCTGCGGATCATCCTGCCCCTGCTGCGCCCCCATGCCGGGCGCACGGCCCTGGCGATGATTGCCATGGGCACGGCCGCCGGCCTGCTGCTGCTGCTCGGCCAGGGTCTGCGGCGGATCGTCGATGACGGCTTCGCCGGCCGCAGCGGCGCCGCCAGCCTCGACCACCACGCCCTGCTGCTCGCCGGCCTGATCGTGCTCCTCGCCATCAGCACCGCCAGCCGCTTCTACCTGGTGTCCTGGCTGGGGGAGACGATCGGCGCGGCGCTCCGACGCAAGGTCTTCGCCCACGCCCTGCGCCTGCCCCCCAGCCATTACGAGCAGCACCGCACCGGCGACGTCCTCACCCTGCTGACCGCCGACACGGAGATCCTGCGGGGCCTGGTCAGCGCGGCCGTATCGCAATGGCTGCGCGCCCTGCTCACCACCCTCGGCGCGCTCGCCATGCTCTTCGTCACCAGCGCGAAGCTCGCCCTGCTCGTCATCGCCGTCACGCCGCTGATCGTCATCCCGCTCGTCGTCTTCGGCCGGCGGGAACGCCGCCTCAGCCGCATCGCGCAGGAGCGCGTGGCCGATCTCGGCGCCCAGGCGGAGGAAACGCTGAACGCCATGGCCACCGTCCAGGCCCATGTTCATGAAGCCGCCGACCTCGACCGCTTCGCTGCCCGGGCGGGGGAAAGCGTGGCCGCCTCCCTCGCCCGCGTGCGGGTCCGCGCCCTGCTGATGCTCAGCATCATCCTGCTCGGCTTCGGGGCCATCACCCTCAGCCTCTGGATCGGCGGGCGCGAGGTGCTGGCGGGCCACCTGACCGGCGGCCAGCTCTCCGCCTTCGTGTTCTACGCCGTCCTCGTCGCCACCTCCGTCACCTCGCTCTCCGAACTCTGGAGCGACGTGCAGCGCGCCGCCGGCGCCGCCGAGCGCGTGGGAGAGTTCCTGGCCACCACCCCCGCCATCCGCGCGCCCGAATACCCGCTACCGCTGCCCACCCCCGCCAAGGGCCGCGCCATCGGCCGCCTCGCCTTCGAGAATGTCCGCCTCCGCTATCCCAGCCGCCCGGAGCAGCTCGCGGTCGATGGCGTTTCCCTTGCCGTGGAGCCGGGCGAGACGGTGGCCCTGGTCGGTCCCTCCGGCGCCGGCAAGAGCACCCTCTTCCAGCTCGCCCTCCGCTTCCGGGATCCGGATTCCGGCCGCGTCACGCTGGACGGCATCGACCTCCGCGCCGCCGACCCCGCCGCCCTCCGCGCCCGTATTGGCCTGGTGCCGCAGGATCCCGTGATCTTCGGCGCCGATGTGCGGGAGAACATCCGCTATGGCCGCCCCGACGCCACCGAGGCCGAAATCCGCGCCGCCGCCCGGGCGGCCGATGCCGACCACTTCATCGAGGCCCTTCCCCAGGGCTACGACACCTTTCTTGGCGAGAAGGGCGTGCGCCTCTCCGGCGGCCAGCGCCAGCGCATCGCCATCGCCCGTGCCGTGTTGCGCGACCCGCCTCTCCTGCTGCTCGACGAAGCCACCAGCGCCCTGGATGCGGAAAGCGAAGCCGCGGTCCAGGCCGCCCTCGCCCGCCTCGCCCGCGGTCGCGCGGTGCTCGTCATCGCCCATCGTCTGGCGACGGTGCGGCGCGCGGACCGGATCGTGGTGATGGATGCCGGGCGGGTGGTGGCGGAGGGCACGCATGACGCGCTGGTGACGGAAGGTGGGCTTTATGCCCGGCTGGCGCGGCTGCAATTCGCGGCGGCCTAGGATGAGGCGATGGCCTGGGAAAGCGGCGCTTCCCCCGTACCCCCTTCGCCGGGGCCCCGCGACCGGTTTTCAGGGCGCAGCCGATCGAGGGCAGCACCACAAGCCTTTCGCCGGCGGAAGGCGATACTGGCGGTTGCCGAGGGTCGTGGACCCTCGGCGGAGCTCCAGACCAACCAGGCTCCCCGCGCCCTACATCACGGTCGGCGGCATTCCCCCCGGCCCCGGCCCGATCGGCGGGATATCAGGCCCGATCGGGTCATTATCAGGCCCGACCGGGTCCGAGCCCGGAATTTCCGGCGTTGGCGGGGAAGGTGGCGTCACGGGATCAGGCACCGGGTTCTCCGGGCCAGGGGCCGGGCCGGGCGCGGGGGAGGGATCGGGGGGCACGATTTCGGGCGTGTCAGACATGTTGGGTTCTCCTCGGTCTGGCATGTGAACGCCGCAGGGCCAGGGATGTTGGGGCGGGGCTCGACTCGATTGGCAGGCGCCGGTAAGGCGCCAGCCATGGTCATTGCCCCTTCGTCACCCGGTGCGCTGGACCGCCTTCGGGAGACGCGGCGGCCCCGCCTTTGGCTCTCCCTGCTCTGCCTGCTGATGTGGGCCCCCGGCCTCTTCTCGCTGCCTGCGGGGGACCGGGACGAGGCGCGCTTCGCCCAGGCCAGCCGCCAGATGGTGGAGAGCGGCGACTATGTCCGCATCCGCAACGGCACGGTGGAGCGGAACAAGAAGCCGGTCGGCATTCACTGGGCCCAGGCCGGCATCGTCCATGCCATGGAAGCCGTCGGGCTACCGGCGCGAGGCTGGATCGGAAGCTACCGGCTGGCTGCCGCGCTGGGCGCCTGGCTGGCGGTCCTGGCCACCTATTCCTTCGGGCGGGCGCTGGTGGGGCGGCGCGCGGCCTTCCTGGCCTCGGCCCTGCTCGCGGCCTCGCTGCTGCTGGTGGTCGAGACGCATATCGCCAAGACCGACGCGGCGCTGCTGGCCACCATCGCGACGGCCATGGGGCTGATGGGGCGGGCCTATCTCGCCCCCTCCACCTTCACGGCGCGAGCCGCGCTGGGCTTCTGGCTGGCGCTGGGGGTTGGGGTGCTGCTCAAGGGGCCGATCGCGCCGATGGTGCCGCTCTTCGCCGGGTTGACCCTCTATGTGGCCGATCGCGGCTGGCGCGTTGGCGCCCCCTGGGTGCGGGCGCTGCGGCTAGGCTGGGGTATCCCGCTCATGATCGGCTGCGCCCTGCCCTGGCTGGTCGCGATCGGCATCGCCACCGAGGGCCGCTTCTTCAGCCAGGCCCTGGGCGACGACATGCTGAACAAGGTCGGCTCCGGCGAGGAAGCCCATTGGGGCCCGCCCGGCTATTACCTGCTCAGCTTCGGCATCGCGGCCTTTCCCGGCGCCTTCCTGGTGCTGCGTGGCCTGGCCGGGGCCTGGGCCGCGCGGCTGCGGCCCGGCACCCGCTTTCTCCTGGCCTGGGCCGCGCCGACCTGGCTGCTTTTCGAGGCCGTGGCGACGAAGCTGCCGCACTACGTCCTGCCGGCTTATCCGGCGCTGTTCCTGCTCGGGGCCGCCTGGGCCTGCGATCCGCTCCGCCAGTCGGCGCCGCGCTGGTTGGCCTGGATCGGCTGGGCGGCCCTGTACGGCACAGGCATCGGGCTGGCCATCGGCGCCGTGGTCCTGCCAGTGCTAGCCGATGGGCGCGTCTCCATCCCGGGTCTGCTGGCCGTGCCGGTGATCGGCCTCCTGCTCTGGGCCACGACGCGCGCGGCGCGGGCCGGCGAATGGGCGCGCGCCGGCCTCTCCGCGGCCGTGCTGGCTGTCCCGCTCTACTGGGTCGTGCTGGGCGGGGTGCTGCCCCACCTGACCGCCCCCTGGGTTTCCACGCGGGTCGGCACGCTGGTGGCGGCGGAGGGCGTCCCGGCGAGCCGCTTCGGCATCACCGGCTTCCACGAGCCCTCCCTCGTCTTCGCGGTCGGGACGGAAACCCGGCTGCTGACCACCGGGGCGGATGCGGCCCGCTTCCTGGCCGGCGGGGCCGGCCGCCTTGTGGCCGTGGAAGGACGCGAGCTGCCGCGCTTCGAGGCCGAGGCCGCGGCGATCGGCCTGCATCCCCACGCGGTCGGTCGCGTCGAGGGCTTCAACTACGTGCGTGGGCGCCACGTCGCCATCGTGCTGTTCCGGGTGCCCTGACCGATGCTGCAGATGATCGCCGATGTGGTCGCGGCCACCGGCACCATCGGCATCTTCCTGCTGATGCTGGCGGAGAACATCTTCCCGCCCATTCCCTCGGAAGCCATCATGCCCGTGGCGGGCTTCGCCGCCGCCCAGGGCCAGCTGAACCCGGTGGCGGTGTTCCTGGCCGGCAGTTTCGGCGCGATCCTGGGCAACGCCGCTTGGTACGAGGCCGCCCGCGCCATCGGCCAGGACAGGATCGAGCATCTGGCCGATCGCTATGGCCGGTATATCGGCATCGTCGGCCAGGATGTGCGTGACGCCGGCACCCTTCTGCTGCGCTGGGGCAGTGGGGCGGTTTTTCTCTGCCGTCTGCTCCCGGGGCCCCGCACCTTGATCTCGGTGCCGGCCGGGATCGTACGGATGAACCGCTGGGTGTTCTATCCCGCGACCACCCTGGGCACCGCCGTCTGGACGGGCTTCCTGATGGCTGCCGGCTGGTGGCTCGAAGGGCAATGGGAGGTGATCGGACACTGGATGGAGCCGCTCGCCATCATCGTGCTGGCGGCTGGCGCGCTGGCTTACGCCTGGCACCTCTGGCGCACGCGGCACCGCTGGCGGCGGGATGCCGGGGAATCCGGCTCCTGACATCCCTGCTGCGCCGCCCGGCGGCGTTGCTTTGATAAGGACGGACAGGCTGAGCCGGCGCTCGCCGGCGATCCTTTGTGACCAAAGGCGGCGCGCCGCGTTCCGATCCGGTCCTCTTGCCATGTGGAGACCATGTCGGACGCCATCGAACCTCGCCCCGGCAGCGCGCGGAGCACTGGCCTTGCCGGATCGGGCCTTTCCGCAGGGGTGGCGGCAGCGGGGGTGCCCACGAGCGGGCCGGGCATTCTCTATGCCGGCATCGCGCTGGTGGCGGTGCTCTATTTCACGCGGGAATTGCTGATTCCGCTGGCCCTCGCGGTGCTGCTGGCCTTCGTGCTGGCGCCGGTGGTCAGGGGTTTCCGCAAGCTGGGCGTCCCGCGCGTCGCCTCTGAGATGCTGGGGGTGCTCCTGGCCGTTGGCGTGCTGTCCGGCGTCGGCGTGCTGGTGGGGCGGCAGCTGACGGAGCTGGCGAACGAGCTGCCCTATTACCAGGCCACGGTGATGCAGAAGCTGAACGGATTGTTCGGCGATGGCGGCCTGGTCGGACGCGTATCGGAGATGCTGCAGACGCTGGGGGAGAACCTGGCGCGGCACGAAGAAGCTCCTTCCTCTTCCACCGCGCCGCGCACGGGCCTGCCACCGCTGCCCGTGGAGGTGCGGGAGCCGACGCCGGGGCTGCTGACGGTGTTGCAGCGCGTGGTCGGGCCCCTGCTCGGCCCCGTCGCGACCACCGGCATCGTGATCGTGTTCGTGGTCTTCCTGCTGCTGTACCGGGAGGACCTGCGGGATCGCGTCATCAAGCTGATCGGCTCGCGCGATCTGCAACGGACCACGGCGGCGCTGAACGAGGCGGCATCTCGCCTCTCCCGCTATTTCCTGGCGCAGACAGCACTCAATACGGGGTTCGGACTGGCCATCGCGGCCGGGCTCTGGGCCATCGGGATCCCGAACCCGCTGCTCTGGGGCGTGATCGCCGGGATGATGCGCTTCGTGCCCTTCATCGGGGCCTTCATCGCGGCGGCCTTTCCGCTGCTGCTGGCGGTCGCCGTCGATCCGGGCTGGACGATGCTGATCTGGGTGCTTCTGCTGTTCGGCGTCGCCGAGCCGGTCATGGGACAGATCTTTGAGCCCCTGGTCTACGGCCACTCCACCGGTCTCTCCCCCGTGGCGGTGCTGCTGGCCACCGCCTTCTGGGCCTGGCTCTGGGGACCTGTGGGGCTGCTGGTGGCCACGCCCCTGACGGTCGGGCTGGTGGTGCTGGGCCGCCATGTGGACCGGCTGGAGTTCCTGGACGTGCTGCTGGGCGACCGCGCGCCGCTGGAACCCTCGGAAGCCTTCTACCAGCGGGCCCTGGCAGGGGACGGAGACGGGCTGGCGGAGCAGGCGGAGCTGCAGCTCCGGACCATGCCTCTGCGGGCCTATTACGACACCGTGGCGCTGCCCGGGCTTTCCCTGGCGCAGGGCGATGCCGCGCGCGGCGCGCTGAACCGGGCACGGCTGGACGTGCTGCGGACGCGGGTGGACGGGCTGCTGGACGATCTGTCGGACCATGAGGACGCCGAGGCGGTCGCGGTGAACGGGCCGGTGGAACGCGCCGGCGGCGAGGAAGCGGAAAAGCTGGAGGATTGGGAAGCGCCGCCCGACTGGCGCATGCCGGGGGCCGTGCTCTGCGTGGCCGGGCGTGGAAGGCTGGACGAGCAGGCGACGGTCATGCTGGTGCAGGTGCTGACGCTGAAGGGATTCGGGGCCATGGCCCTGTCCAATGACGCACTACGGCAGGTGGTACCGGCCCAGGCGGGCGTGCAGGCCGTGGTGCTTTCGGCGCTCGACAAGGGAAGCGGGGCCGCCAGCGCGCGTTACGCCATGCGGCGGCTGCGGCGGCGCTTTCCCGGCGCGCTGCTGGTGGCCGGGGTCTGGGGCGCGGGACGCGACAGCCCGGTCATGGCGGCGCTGCGGGAGGAGGGTCAGGAGATCTGCGAGGCAAGATCGCTGCAGGAAGCCCTGGATTGCCTGGTATCGCGGACAACCGCGAACAGTCAGGCAGGAACCCCGGCAACCGCAGCCAGCGAGACCTGAAGCACCGGCTCAGCCGGCATCCAGGGTGGCCCAGACGGGATCCTTCAGCTTGGCAATGAAGGCGGCATGACGCTCCAGCTCCTCCGCCGAGGGCGTGATCGGCCGGGGCGTACGTGGCGCGGCGGGGCCAGTCGCGGCTACCAGCCCGTTGCGGTTGCCACCGATCGTGGTGGCAAGCTCCAGCCCGGGCTGCTTGCCGCCCATCAGCTCCAGATAGACCTGACCGAGGAGCTGCACGTCCAGCAACGCGTTGTGGGTGGTACGGGCCGACAGGTCGATGCCGAAGCGGCGGCACAGCGCGTCCAGGCTGTTGGGCAGGCCGGGAAAGCGCTTCTTCGCCATCTCCAGCGTGTCCACCATCCGCGTGCGCGGGATGCGCGGGACGCGGCAGCGGTCGAATTCGTGGTCCAGGAAGTTGAAGTCGAAGGGCGCGTTGTGGGCGATGACCGGATCATCGCCCAGGAAGTCCAGCAACTCCGGCAGGATGGCCGCGAAGACCGGCTTGTCGGCCAGCATCGCGGCGGTGAAACCATGCACCTTCGTCGCCTCGGGCGGCACGTCGCGCTCGGGGTTGATCAGCCGGTGGAAGAATTTCCCCGTGGGCATCAGGTTCACCACCTCGATCGCCGCCACCTCCAGCACGCGGTCGCCGGTGGCAGGATCTAGGCCGGTGGTCTCGGTATCGAGGATGAGGGCGCGGGACATGGAGGGAAGATAGGGCGGATCGGGTTCGGGCGGTATCGGCCGCTGTCGTGTAGGCTGCCTTTGGGAGGCGCCGCCTTCCAAACCTTCCGCCGAGGCCCACCGGGGACCCCGGACCCCGCGATCTGTTCTTCCGGTATGGGGCAGCAGCGCTCACTGGACCCTGAAACTAGGTCACGAGATCAGCTCCTTAGGTGATCAGATCAACCAACCCGCGCTTCGGGGCGTAAAGGGCTGGCAGAGAGCGTAGGACGCGGGTGTCCGCTCCAGCCTCGCGAGCGGACGTAAATGCGAGCCGTCGGGCTGCGCGCTCGATGGAATGACCGGGCCGGAAGCGGCCCGTCCCGTTCAGAGACGGAGGTGCAGGAAAGCGGCATTTCCCGCCGCTTCTTCCTGGTCTTCCCCTGCCGGAGACCGACGCCATTTTGGTTGAAGCGATTGTCGGAAGCTGGGGACCGCTGCTCGGCGGGGCCCCTGGTCCCGTCATGCAATCGGAGTTTTCCGTAACAGCCCTGGGGGCAAGAACCCGTTCCGTGCCGGATCGGTGTCCTCGCCCTGTCCGCCTTTTGGCTCGCGTGGTGTGCGCTCAGCCGAGGGCGAGCTTCGCCACCAACCCGGCTGCGGCGGTGATACCGAGCGTTCGCAGAAGCCCGAGCTTGAAGCTGAACAGGCAAACCGCTGCGAGTGCGGCAAGCGCCAGCGCAAGCGGATCGAGGCTGCCGGGAACTGGCAGGTCCAAGGCCACGAAGCCGGCCTCCCAGCGTCGCACCTCGGCAAAGAGTACCCGGAGGCCAAACCAGAGCGCCAGGTTAGCGATGACGCCCACCACCGCTGCCGTCACCGCAGCCAGGGCGCTGGTCAGTTCGCGGTTGGAGTGCAACCGCTCGACATAGGGCGCCCCGAGAAAGATGAAGGCGAAGCAGGGCGCGAAGGTGACCCACACCGTCAGCACCGAAGCCAGAATGCCCCAGAACAGCCCGCCCTGACCGTAGCCCGCCAGGAAACCCACGAACTGAAGGACCAGGATCAACGGCCCGGGCGTGGTTTCCGCGAGGCCAAGGCCGACCAGCATCTGGTCCGGCGTCAGCCAGCCATAGCCCTGCACGGCCTCCTGCGCCACGTAGGCCAGCACCGCATAGGCGCCGCCGACCGTGACAACCGCCATCTTCGAGAAGAACCACGCGACATCGGCGAAGACGCCACCGCTGGCCGCCACCAGGACCGCGACTGGAAACAACCACAGGGCGACTGCAGCCAATCCAGCACGCCACGCCTTTGCAGCAAGCCGGGCGGGGCGACCCGGGTCCGCTGCGAGCACCGCATCGAGCACCGCGGGCGGGCCATCCTTCGCCTCGCCATGGCTGCCACCCTTGAACGCACTGGGCGCGAAATAGCCGATCAGCGCCGCGGTCAGTACCACGGCGGGAAACGGAACCCCGAACGCGTAGAGCGCGACGAAGGCGACCGCCGCCAGCGCCCAGGCGGAGTTGGTCTTCAGTGCCCGTCGGGCTACCCGCAGAAGCGCCTCGACCACCAGCACCAGCACGGCGCATTTCAGGCCGAAGAACAGGGCGGCAACGACCGGCACTTCGCCCAGCGTGGCGTAGAGGATGGACAATCCGAGCATCACCGCCATGCCTGGCAGGACGAACAGCACCCCGGCGGCGATACCCCCGCGTACGCCATGCAGCAGCCAGCCCAAATAGGTGGCGAGTTGCTGCGCCTCCGGCCCGGGCAACAGGGTGCAGAAGTTCAGCGCGTGCAGGAAACGCGCGTCGGAGACCCAGCGGCGGTCATCGACCACCTCGCGGTGCAGGAGCGCGATCTGCCCGGCCGGACCACCAAAGGAGAGCAGGCCAATCTTCAGCCAGACCCTTAGAGCTTCCCCAAAGGATGGCAGGCGCGGTTTGTCCTCTGCGGACACGGCGGACTGCGTGGCAGTTACCCCGAGTGTGACCTCGCTCATGCAACCCTCTCCGAACGAGGGTTCGAGACGGCTGCAGGCCAGTTGTGCGTCTCGGAAACCGCGTCTCGGCTCCAGCGGTAGAAGGCGTCGTACAGCCCCATGGCAGCGTCGAGTTGAGCCAAGTCGTCTCGGTACATGCGTGACATGCCGAGCGAGGCCGCCAGCAGGCCTGCCGACTGGGGCGTGAGATCGAGCCGATCTGTATCGGCACCACGGACGATGGTGGCCAACCGGGCAAGCGCCTCCGACTGGAGGCCGAACTCCTCGACCATGGCGTCGAAGGTGCAGTTCTCTCCGCGATGGCTCCAGAAGACATCTTCAACGTCGAACGGCGTCGCGCCGAAGCGTTCGGCGACTGCCCGGACTTCCGCGGGCGCAACGTACAGGAATACCGCCTTCGGATCGACGAAGCGCCGGATGAGCCATGGGCAGGCGATGCGGTCGATCTTTGGTCTGGACCGTGTGACCCAGACAGTGCGGCCCTGCGCATCAGGCTCCGGGATGTGGTTGGGCCGGAGTAGCAGCCCACCGCCCGCCGCCCAGCCCTCGAAGCCACCCTCCAGCACCTCGGCCTTCACACCGGCATGGCGCAGCCAGGCGGCCACGCCCTGGCTGAGTTTCAGGCCGCGTTGGCAGACGACGACCACAGAGCGGCCGACGAACTCGGAGGTCCATTCGGGTGCAGAGGCCGCGTTGCGCAGGACCGATGTCGGGATGCGCCGCGGGTCGGTCGAGTGGTCCTGCCCGATGCGGAGATCCAGGATGACAGGCGCGTCGGGCAGGCCGATGAGGCGGGAAAGCTGAATGGCAGTGATGGTATCAGGCGCGGGCATGGGGCGTCCTCTCCCTTCGGCATGGGATTGCGGACGCGATACTTCAGCCGAAGCCTCACGGGGCGATCGCGGTTCCCCTTGCCGAAACGATGTCCTCCCATGGACCTAGGTGTCAAGTCGTCCTCCTGGCGCTCTCCCCCACGGATTCAGGACGCAGTCGGGTGTGGACCGGCCATTTTGCCGTTCGACAGGCAATATCCGCTTCCTGGAAGCAGCCCGCATTTTCCGGGTGAATGGAACGGGCGCAAAGTAGAAAGATCTGGCGTTCGGAAGCCCGCGACTGCTTCCCCGACATGACGGACGCTGGACCGAAGAGCCGGGATTGTTAGGGATGGGACCGCCCCGCGGTGTCCATTCGCCTGGATCTCCGCCATGGGATGGGCTCGCTTCTGGACACTGCTACCCCATGCCGACGCAAGCGGATGGTGGGGACCGGGAACCATCATGCTCCCCTGCGAAGGTCCAGGAGGTGGAGCATCGTGGGGTCCCGTAACTCAACAGTTCACTGCCCCCGTGGCCGAAGCACCCAGACCTGTCCCTGGGCCCGCATGAGCCCCGCAGCCGCACCGGCTTCGTCGCCCCAACCCCAGAACAGGTCCGCCCGGGCCGGGCCCCGGATGGCGCCGCCAGTATCCCCGGCGATCACCAGGCGTTCCAGCCGCTTCCCGGTCAGGGGGTGGCGGGTGGCGATCCAGAGGGGGAACCCGAGCGGCGTGTGGCTGCGATCCACGGCGACGGAGCGGCCCGGGGTGAGTGGTGATCCCAGCGTGCCGATAGGTCCATTCTCCGGCGGCAGGTCATCCCGCCAGCGGAAGAATACCCAGGAGGGGTTGGCGTCCATCAGGGCCCGCGCGGCCCCGGGCGGCGCCTCGCGCAGCCAGGCGCGAATGGAGGGCATCGAGACATCCTCGCGCGCCATGGCCCCGCTTTCGATCAGCAGGCGGCCGATGGGAACATAGGGATGGCCGTTCTTCCCGGCATAGCCGAGGCGGCGGACCGTGCCATCCGGGAAGACCGCGCGGCCAGAGCCCTGGATTTGCAGGAAGAAGGCGTCCACCGGATCGGCCCAGGCGAGCACCTCGCCCGGCCATTCGCCGCGGGCCACAGCCGCCTCGATTCCGGCGCGGTCCAGGTCGGGAGCGCCTTGGGTCAGCGCGAGGAGGGGGGCGGTGAAGCCAGGTGCGGGGATGGCCGAGACACGAAGGACGGGCTCGTAATAGCCGGTGATCAGCCCTTCCCCGACAGACACGGGCTCGAAATGCCGATCCAGGAAGGCCCGCGCGGCGCGTTCGTCCCCAAGGGGAAGCGTGGCGGCTTCGGCGCAGGCAGCGGCTAGCGGGCCAGGATTGGCCATGGCGGCGCAGCCGGCCTGGAAGGCGGGGATGGCCTCGGACACGCGGTCGCGGTCATAACCGGGCAGGCCACCGCATCCCGCAAGCAGCAGAAAGAGGCCCGGCAGGCTTCGCCTCCGGGCCCCTTCCAGGGCGCGTATCAGCTGCTTCAAGCGGTCTGCTTCAGGCGGAGCGGGTGCCGACGAGCTTCCAGACGGGATCGGTGCTGCGGGTATCGCGCTGGAAGGTCCAGATATCCGTCAGCTCCGTCACCGCATCCGCGCCGGCCACAGGCTTGCCGGTGGCATCCGTGGTCAGGTTCACCTGGTCGGACACAAAGCGGACCGTCACCTCGGCGATGGTGCCGCGCAGGTCGGCGCCCTCGATCACGGCCTCCCGGATCTCCCGGATTTCGGTGCGCTGCACCTCGCCCTTGGCCTCGCGGTCGGCAATGGCGCGCTCGAAGCCAGCATAGGTTTCGTCGGAGAGCAGGTCGCGCAGCAGCGTGCGGTTCCCGGCGGCGAAGCCCTCCACAATCATGCGGAAGGCGCCCTCGGCCCCGCCCAGGAAGGCGGAGGGATCGAAGGACGGGTCGGCGCTGCGGATACGGGCCAGGGCCTGGCCCACCGGGCCGCGCGCATCGGGCACGCCCCGGCGCGGCATGGCAGGGGCCGGGGCGGCCCCTGCCATGGGGGGAACAGGCGCGGCCGCTCGATCGGCCGGCGGGCGCTCGAAGCCCGTCCGCCGCCCCAGCACGCTGCGCAACCGTAGAACCAGGAAGGCTGCCACCATCCCGAACAGGATCAGATCAACCGGGAAGCCGCCGCCTTGCATTACGATCTCCTCATGTCCTGACAGTTAGGGGCCCAGTGGCCCCACCGCAACAGCCATCCCTTCAGCGTGTCCCCAGCCCGTGCATTGTGCGCCCTGCGCCCGACCGCTATCCGCTGCCGAAGACCGGAGGCCATGCCCATGATCCTGTTGCGACACGGCCAGAGCGAGTTCAACCTGCATTTCACGGCCACCCGCGTGGATCCGGGCATTGAGGATCCGCGGCTGACGCCGCTGGGCCATGAGCAGGCGGAGGCCGCGGCCGAGGCCCTGGCGGGTGAAGGCATCACCCGCATCATCGCCAGCCCCTATACCCGTGCCCTGCAGACGGCCGCGCCGCTGGCCAGGCGCCTCGGCCTGCCCGTCCATGTCCAGTCGCTGGTGCGGGAACGCTTTGCCTTTGCCTGCGATGTCGGCACCCATCGTGACGCCCTGGCGGCGGACTGGCCGGAGCACGACTTCGCCCATCTGGACGCCATCTGGTGGCCAGGCGAGGAGGAGCCGGTGGACTCCATCATGTCCCGCGCCCGGATGTTCCGACAGGAGATGCGGGAGCGCCCGGACTGGGCCCATACGGTGGTGGTCTGCCACTGGGGCTTCATCATCGCCATGACCGGCCAGTCCCTCATGAACGGGCAGTGGATCCGCTGCGATCCCTGCGAGGCGGGTCCCGAAACCTTCGAGTGGCAGAAGTGATGGGACGGCACACATGACAGCCCTGTCGCCCGCCTGACATCCAACCCTGCCGCGTGCTACCCCGCCGCGCCGACCGCGCGGCATAGCGCTACACCCCGAACGCCAGAGGCCCCAACCCATGTCCGACCTGCCGCCGCCCGCCAACATGCCCCCGAATGGCGCCATGAACGGCCAGCCCCCGGCGCCGCTGGTGGTGAACCTGCAATATGTGAAGGATCTTTCCTTCGAGGTGCCTGGCGCGCCCGACATCTACACCACGATGCGCGAGCAGCCGCGGATCGACGTCGCCCTGGATGTCCAGGCCCGCGCCATGCAGAGCGGCGGCAACGTGTTCGAGGTGACGCTGCAGATCCGCTGCGACGCCAAGACCTCCGACAACACCACCGCCTTCATCGTGGAGCTCGCCTATAGCGGCCTCTTCACCGTCAACGTCCAGCCGGACGTGCTGGAGCCCGTGCTGCTGGTCGAATGCCCGCGCCTGCTCTTCCCCTTCGCGCGCAACATCCTCTCCGATGTCACGCGTGATGGCGGCTTCATGCCGGTGGCCCTGACGCCGATCGACTTCGTGGCCCTGTGGCAGTCCCGCCGCGGCCAGGGCAGCGCGCCAATGGAGCCGGCCGTTTCCTGAGCTTTCCCTGGGGAAGGCTCTGCCTTCCCCAAAATTCCCGGGCAAAAGCGAGGCTTTTGTCCCGCGCCAGAATGCTGAAATGGGCTGGCTTAGCTGCGCCGCGCGGGCGAACGTCCCGGCCGCCGCTTTTCGATCCCCGGAATCCCGGCGATCTGCTCGGCGAGGAAGTCGGCCAGCAGCCGGACCCGGGCTATGCCAGCACGCTCCGGAACAATCAGCATGTTCAAGGGAACGGGTGGCAACTCGTAATCGGGCAGGATCGGCACGAGCCGGCCGGCCGTCAGAAGGTCGTTGATAAGCCACTGATGGGCGGGCGCGATACCACGCCCGGCGGCAAGCGCTTCACGCGCAGCAAGCCCATGGTCGATCCGAAGGCGCCCCCCGAAGGGCACCGAATGACGCTCGCCGCCCGGTCCCTGTAGGACCAGCACATCACTTCCCGCCACATTCGACATCCGTATGCCCTCATGGCCAGACAGTTCCTGGGGAACGGCCGGTCGTCCTCGCTCCGCGAGATATTCCGGAGCTGCGACAAGCAGACGCCGGGACTGGCCGAGGGCCCGAAGCTTCATCGAGCTATTCGTGAGCGGGCCCAGGCGAAGTGCGATATCGACACCTTCCCTGACAAGATCGACGCGCTCGTCACTGAGACTGAGATCGAACCCGATATTGGGATAGCGGTCCTGAAACGCGAAGATGAGCCGGCTGACCTGCAGGACCCCAAAGGCTGCCGTGCAGGATATCCGGATCGTACCGGCCGGCGCACCGCGCGTGCCACGTGCCTCGTCCGCAGCCTGCTCCACGAGGCGCAGGATCTGGACGCAATTCGCGTAATACCGGCCGCCCTCATCCGTCATCATCACGCGGCGGGTCGTCCTGCTGAGCAAGGGCAGGCCCACGGCTTCCTCCAGTTCCCGCAGATGCCGCGTGATCGTCGATTGCCCTACTCCGAGCTCCCGCGCGACCGCCGACAGGCTTCCTCGCTCAGCCACGCGGACAAAGGTCCGCATGCGTTCGAGCGTCACCTCCGGCTTATCCATTATCCGGCATAATCTTATGCATTGGCGACACGTAGTGGATCACACTGAAAACGCCTAGCTGAAGGGCCAAGTTCCCAATAACGGATCACTGGCTCATGAAAGTTCTTCTTGTTTTCGCTCATCCCGAGCCGCGCTCGCTCAACGGCGCGCTCCGCGATGTCGCCATCAAGGAGCTCGAGGCCCGGGGTCACCAGGTGCGGGTGTCGGATCTCTATGCCGATGGCTGGAAATCCGAGATTGACCGTGCCGACTTTCCCCTGCTTGCACCGGACGCGCGGTTGAAGGTGCCGGCCGCGTCGCGCCAAGGGTTTGCTGCCAAGGCGCTGACCGAAGACGTCAAGGCCGAGCAGGCGAAGCTCCTCTGGGCCGATACCCTGATCCTCCAGTTTCCCCTCTGGTGGTTCACGATGCCGGCCATCCTCGAGGGCTGGATCGATCGGGTTTACTCTTACGGGTTCGCCTATGGCGTCGGTGAGCACAGCGACAAGCGATGGGGCGACCGCTACGGCGAAGGCATTCTGGCGGGAAAGCGCGCCATGCTGATCGTGACGGCCGGCGGTTGGGCGGAGCATTACTCTGCCCGCGGAATCAACGGGCCGATAGATGACCTGCTGTTCCCCATCCATCACGGGGTTCTCTACTATCCCGGCTACGACGTGCTTCCGCCCTTTGTGGTCTACAATGCGGATCGTCTTGATGCGGCTGGCTTCGAGGCTGCTGCCGAGCGCCTGCGCGAGAGAATGCGGACGCTGGAAACCACTCAGCCCCTTCCCTATCGCCGGCAAAATGGCGGCGATTATCTGATTCCGAGCATGCAGCTTCGCCCCGATCTAGGAGATCCGGGAACGACCAGCTTCGCACTTCACCTCAATAATCGGGACGCGGCTGGCTGACCGCGCACCGCCTTGCCGAGCGGCGGTGCCTCGGGACATCAGCGCAGCAAAACCCCATGCTGCCGCAGGAAGCCGAGAAGCGGCAGCAGGGGCAGGCCCAGGATGGCCGCGTGCTCGCCTTCCACCTTGTCGAAGAGGTGAATGCCTGGCCCTTCCAGCCGATAGGCGCCGACGGTCGCCGTCACCTGCTCGCCTTCCAGGGCCAGATAGCCGTCCAGGAACTCATCCGAAACCGGGCGCATGGTCAGGCGGGGGGTGGCAACATGCTGCCAGACCCGCTGGCCGTTGCGCCAGCACAAGACGGCCGTGACCAGCTGGTGCGTGTTGCCGCGCAGCGCCTCCAGATGCGCGCGCGCCGCGGCGGGGCTTTCCGGCTTGTCGAACCAGCGGTCCCCCATCACCAGGATCTGGTCACAACCAATCACCAGCGCCTCGGGCCGGCGTGCAACGATGCGGCGGGCCTTCGCCTCGGCCAGCATGATCGCCGCCTCAGAGGCTGGGAAGCCCTCGGCCTTGGCGCTCTCCTTGATCGAGGCCTCGTCCACCGCCGCGGCGATTGCCTCGAAACGCAGCCCCGCTGCTTCCAGCACCGCCCGCCGCGCCGCCGAGGCGCTGGCCAGGACGATCGCTGGTTCCGCCATCTGCAAAGTTGTCATGCCATCCCCACCCGCGCCCCAGCGCTATCGAAAATAGAAGAGATCCGGGGGATGCCTTCCCTCGGGTCCTTTCCTGCTACCGCGCCGGCGGCCCCTGGTTCGCCCCATGCGGCGTGCCCGGCGGGGCGGACCGCGCGTGCCAGGCTTCCATCAGCTGCAGCACGGTGGCCGCGGTTTCCTCGATGCTGCGGCGCGTCACGTCGATCACCGGCCAGCCGCGCGAGGTGCAGAGGCGACGCGCGGCCAGGATCTCGGCCCTCACGGCCTCCGGGTCTACGTAATCCGTCGTATCCTGCCGCACACCCCCTTGCCCGATCAGCTTCAGCCGGTGGCGGCGGATCTCCAGCAGGGCATTGGCCTCGATCGTCAGGCCGATCACGGGACAGGGTGGATTGTCCAGCTCCGGCGGCAAGGGGCTGCCGGGTACGATGGGAACATTGGCGGCCTTGATGCCGCGATTGGCCAGGTAGAAGCAGGTGGGCGTCTTGCTGCTGCGGGAGACGCCGACAAGACAGGCATCGGCCTCCGCGATCCCGGCCGTGCCCTGGCCGTCGTCATGGGCCAGCACGTAATGCATGGCGTCGATCCGGCGGAAATAATCGGCATCCAGCACGTGCTGGGCCGCGCGCTTCTCCTTGGCGGCTTCGCCGAGTTCGCGCTGGAGCAGATCCAGCGTCTGGTCGAGCACAGAGAGGTGAGTGACGCCCAGCCGGCCGCAGAACTCCTCCAGGCTGTGCCGCAAGGATTTGTCGGCCATGGTGAAAAGGACCGGGCCAGGCTCTGCCTGGATACCCTCCAGCACCTGTTCGAGCTGGAAACGGGAACGCACCAGGAACCAGCGGTGCTGGATCACATGCGGCTCCTCGAAGCGCGCCAGCGTCGCGCGCGCCATGGAGTTCAGCGTTTCCCCCGTGCTGTCGGAGACGAGGTGGAGGTTGGTGGTGCGCGACATGGAGAAGCATTTAGTCGATGCAGCCCGGGCTGGGGAGGACGCGACTCCCTTTCGTGAGTCATGGGGATGAATCCGGGCCCCTTCGGACCCGTCCTGAGTCATGGGGATGGTGAGTCACGACTCACGCCACCTGGGATGGAATCCTCCAGCGCCCAGGGGAGTCCTGCGGAGCGAGTCACCGACTCGCCTTCGGTTAGCGAGTCGCGGCACCTTCCAGCCTGTGGAAAACCCTCGGGACGACATGCGCCGCCAGTTGCGTCCACAGGACTCACAGGGCTCTACAAACACCCCTTCTTTCTTAAGAATCCTAATTAGAGTGAAAGGGGGCCCATGGACCCCGTGGACAAACCCTTCCTGAGAGCCCTGGCCGGCGAACCCGTCTGGCCGCCGCCGATCTGGCTGATGCGCCAGGCCGGCCGCTACCTGCCGGAATACCGCGCCACCAAGGAGAAGGCCGGCGGCTTCCTGGAGCTGTGCCTGAACCCCGAGCTCTCAGCCGAGGTTACCTTCCAGCCCCTGCGCCGCTTCCCCGGCCTGGACGCGGCCATCCTCTTCACCGATCTGCCCATGCTTCCCTGGGCCATGGGCCAGCCCCTGCGCTACGGCCAGGGTGGGGTGGATGGAGTGGGCCCGATCCTGGATCCGGTGCGCGACGCGGCGGCCATGGCCGCCCTGCGCCCGCTGGAAGCCGCCCGCCGCGCCGCCCCCATCATGGAAACCGTGAGCCGCATCCGGCGGGGCCTGGAAAAGGACCATCCCGGCACGGCCCTGATCGGCTTCGCCGGCGCCCCCTGGACGGTGGCCTGCTACATGGTCGATGGCCGCGGCGGCCATGGCTTCCCCGAAGCGCGCCGCATGGCCGAGGAAAACCCCGCTCTTCTTGCCAGCCTGTTTGAGCAGCTGCTCGATGCTTCGGAGGCCTATCTGGTCGCCCAGGCTGAGTCTGGTGCCGAGGCGCTGATGCTTTTCGACTCCTGGGCCGGCCTCCTTCCGCCCGAGGGCTTCGAGCGTTGGGTGATCGAGCCCACGGCAGCCCTCGTGGCGCGCCTCCGCCTGCGGCTCGGGCCCGACTACCCCCTAATTGGCTTCCCCCGTCTGGCCGGTCCGGGGATCCCCGCCTACGCCGCCCGTACGGGGGTCAATGCCGTGGGGCTGGATGAGACGGTGGACCTGACCGGTCCCTTGCCAGGCGAGGTCACGCTACAGGGAAACCTGGATTCAAAGACTCTGGTCGCGGGCGGCGCGGCGCTGCGCACGGCAACGGCCGCCATCCTCGATGCGATGCGCGGACGGCCCTTTGTCTTCAACCTCGGGCATGGAATCACGCCGGATACGCCGATCGAGCATGTCGCGGCGCTTGTTGAGCAGGTGAAGCGGGGGTGAACCCCAGGGAGGCTTAGCCTCCCTGGACCTCCCCAACGGCCTAAATCAAAGGCCTGCGGCACCATTCCTCAATCGCTGTTCCCCGCGAAAACAGATCGCGGGGTCTGGCGCCCCGGTGGGGCCTTGGTGGATAGGGCCTAGCGCTCGCAGCGGATGAACATCGTCGCCCGCTCCGCGATCTCTCCCACATCCGCCGCGCTGCGGTCCGGCCCGTTACTGCTGGCTGCCGTAAAGGGCACCCCGGCGGTGCGCAGGAAGGCTGCGGCACGCTCGCCACGCACGGCAAAGTTGATGTTCTGGGCGATGTCGCCCGTGCGCCCGGCCACGGCCTGGGCATTCAGCTTGGAAACGACGACGCCGACGATATTGCCCTGCATGTCCAGCAGCGGTCCGCCGGAATTGCCGGGCTGCACGGGGGCGCTGATCTGGATCTGGTCGGGGTTGTCACGCAAGCCGCGCAGGCCGTTGATCTCGCCCCGCGTCAGCTTGGCGTCGGAGGAAAGCAGGCCACTGAGGGGGTAGCCATAGGCCACTACGCCCTCACCCCGACGCAGCGGCGGGTCCTGGCGGAAGGCAAGCACGGGGCCGGTGAGGCCGGGCACGGTAAGCACGGCCAGGTCCAGCTTCGCGTCGGTGCGGGCGGGCGGAACGGCGGCGTGGTTGCGGCCGTCGGGCCCACGGACCAGGACGCGGTTGCACTCATCCACCACATGGCGGTTTGTCAGGACACGCTCATTGGCGACGAGGAAGCCTGTGCCGGTCGCGGCGCGGACGCCGGGGCGGGGCAGGGCCTCGGGCGGCGTGGGCGCGCTGGGGGAGGGGCGGCCCGCGGCGCCGGCGGCAACCACAGTGGAGGCATCCAGCGTGATTTCGCGGTTCGCGCAGATTTCCTGGTTGCGCGCCACTGCCTCGCGCCCATCCGCCAACACGAGGCGGATATCGAACCGGCAGCCGGCCTGGGCGCTGGGGCGCAGACGATAGGCGGCATCGGCCGGCAGGGGCCGCGGCAGCAGGTTGCCCGCCCAGTCCGGCCGGCCGCTGCGGACCGCGTGGAGGGCAGTTGCCTCCTGCCCTGTCCGGTTCACCACGCGGAAGCCCTCCTCGGCCTGGGTGGCGGCGGTGGGCGGGGCTGTTGTGGCCGGTGCCTGCGCCAAAGCCGGCGCCATCAGGCTGAGGGAAAGCAGGACGGCGGGGAGAGGGGCGCGCATGGCCGCGACGATGTGTGGAAGCTTCCGTCTTCCGTCAATCCGGATCGCCGATCCGGTAGCGACCTGGCCGCCGCCCGGCCAAGGCAGGCGGCTTCCGGTCAGCCATCTGGCCTTGCCAGATGGCTGCGCCTCATCTACCAAGCTATGACTTTGATTTGATTGATTAAATCTCTGCACATCTCACAAGATGAACAGCTCTTCATGTATTGTCCAGCGATGTAGGGAGTTGCGATGCCTGGCCGCCTAACCCGCCGTCCCCGCCCGGTGCGGTGGGCCTGTCTCGGTCCGCTGATGCGGGCCTTTCTTCTCGTGCTTCTGCTTCCAGGCATCGCGGCAGCCCAGCAGGGCGCCTCGCCCGGCACCGACGACACCGATGCTCCTGCCCTTTTCCCCGAGATCGCCGCCCGGCTGAGCCGGCTGGAGGAGCAGGGCTGGCTGGTTCATGGCCAGGCGACTTTCGTCCTCCAGGGCCATCCCCGCTTCCGCTCGCCCTACCAGGGCCCGGGCAGTCTCAAGCCCGAGGCGTCGGCCGCCAACACCCTCTCCACCGACCTGATCCTCGGCCGCCGCCTCTGGCAGGGGGCGGAAGCGGTGGTGGATCTTTCCGTCACGCGCGGCTTTGGCCTGTCCAACTCCACGGGCGTTGCCGCCTTCCCGAACAACGAGGCCTTCCGGCTCGGCTCTACCGAGCCGACCTTCTTCGTGCCGCGCGCCTTCTTCCGCCAGACCATCGGCCTTTCCGCCGACATGGTGGAGGGCGAGGACGACCCGCTGCGCTTCAGCGGCCCTATCCCGCGCGAGCGCCTGACCATCACCATCGGCAAGATGTCGGTCTGGGACATCTTCGACCGCAACAGCTATGCCCATGATGCCCGTACCCAATTCCTCAACTGGGCGCTGGTGGGGGCCGGCGCGGTGGACTATGCGGCCGATGCCCGCGGCTGGACCATCGGCGCCGCCGCCGAATGGGAGAATGGGACCTGGGGCCTGCGCGCCGGCGCCTTTCAGGTCGCGCGCCGCGTGAACGGCCTCTTCCTCGATCCCTCCATCACCCGCGCCTGGCAGTTGCTGGGGGAGGTGGACCGCTTCACTAATATCGGCGGCCGCCCCGGCGCGATCCGCCTCATCCTCGGCCTCTCCCGCACCCGCCAGTCCAGCTGGGGCGAAATCGACCCCCGGGATCCCGAGAGTTTCGAGCTGAATCCGCATGGCTACCGCACGAAGCGGATGGCCGCCCTGACCTTCGAGCAGGAGCTGGCCGAGGATCTCGGCGCCTTCGCCCGCCTTTCCTGGAATGACGGGCGTACGCAGAACTGGATGTTCACGGAGATGGACCGCGCCGTTTCCGCTGGCCTCTCGCTCAAAGGCGGGCGCTGGAACAGGCCGGGGGATACGGTCGGGCTGGGTGGCAATATCGGCTGGATCTCGGAAGGGCGCCGCCGCTACCTGGAGGCCGGCGGCATCGGCTTCATCACTGGCGACGGCGCCCTGCGTGGCGGGCCGGAATATGTGGCGGAGGCTTTCTACGACGCGGCCCTCGCGCCGGGCTTCAACCTGGCCTTCGATGTCCAGCACGTGGTCAACCCGACTTATAACCGGGACCGTGGGCCGGTAACGCTGTTCGCGCTGCGGGCGCGGGTGTCGTTCTAGACTGCTCGGGGAGGCTTTGCCTCCCAGCCCCTCACCGGCGAGCATTATGCTCCCCGGACCCCACCATCTGTTGGCGGATGAGCCGAAGTTCCGCCGATTGCGCCGGGATCCGGGTGGAAGAGTCTTCTAAAAGCCACCCTCATCCTTCATCGCAACACCACCCCGCAAACCCAGGAAAAGCCCCCGTGACGCGCGCGGCGGGGCGCCCTAGAAGGGCGACCGCCCGTGGAACAAACATGCGGGTCCTATTCTCCAAGGACGATCCAGTGACCAAGACGATCCTCAAGGCCGCGCTGCTTCCGTCGCTGGCGCTGATGGCGGCCTGCACGACCACGCCCGCCCCGACCCCGGCCGTGGCGCCGCCGCCGGAGGAAGCCTTCCGGCCGGCCTGCACCCAGCGCCTTCCGAACGCGACGGAGTTCGGCCTCAAGAAGTGCATGCTCGAGGAGCTGGACAAGTCGCGCGGCGTGACCCCGGCCAACGTCGCCCCGGCGCCCGAGCCCGCCCCCACGCCGGCCCCGGCCCGCACTGCCCCGGCGCGCCGCCGCGCCCGCTGAGGCATTCCATCCGGATGCCCTCACTGGCCCGTCCCGTCAGGGGCGGGCCAGTATCGTTTCAGGCGCCGTCATCCTGTCTTCCTGGCGCATCCCGGTCATGTGCCAGGCGTCCGGCGACATAGGTCGCCCGCACGGCGCGCTCGTCCCCCAGCGCCATCAGGGCGAAAAGCCGGTCCGCCGGATCAGCCGAGCCCTCCGTCCGCAGCGCCAGTGCGGGCGTGGCGCAGGGGTCGAGCACCACCAGATCCGCCTCCATCCCCGGCGCCAGCGTGCCGATGCGGTCCTCCAGGCGCAGCGCCTCCGCGCCGCCGCGGGTCGCGAGCCAGAGGGCCTGGGCCGGATGCAGCCGCGCGCCACCCAGACGCGCGACCTTGTAGGCATCGCCGAGCGTCCGCAGGGTGGAAAGCCCGGTGCCGGCGCCGACATCGCTGCCCAGCGCGACCTTCACCTCCGCCGCCTTCATTTCATGCAGCCGGAACAGGCCGCTGCCGAGGAAGAGATTCGAGCTGGGGCAATGCGCCACGGCGCAGCCGGTGCTGCGTAGCGCGTCGCGATCACCCTCGGTCACATGCACGGCATGGCCCATGATCGCGCGAGGCCCGGCCAGGCCGGCGCGCGCATAGACATCGAGATAGGATGAGGCCGCGGGAAACAGCTCCCGCACCCAGACGATCTCCGCCTCGGTTTCGCAGAGATGCGTCTGCACATAGGTGCCGGGGTTGTCACACCACAATTGCCCCGCCGCCTCCAGCGCCGCACCGGTGCAGGCCGGGGCGAAGCGTGGCGTGATGGCGTAGAGCAGTCGGCCGCGCCCGTGCCAGCGCGCGATCAGGCGCCGCGTGGCGGGGATGCCGTGATCCGCGCCATCCAGCAGCTGGTCCGGCGCGTGGCGGTCCATCAGCACCTTGCCGGCGATGATGCGCATGCCCTGGCGTTCGGCTTCGGCGAAAAGCGCATCGGCCGAATGTTCATGCACCGTGCAGTAGACGGCGGCGGTGGTCGTGCCCGCCCGCAGCAACTCGCGCAGGAAGAGCGATGCCACGCGCGCGGCATGGGCCGCGTCCGCGAAGCGCGCCTCGGTCGGGTAGGTGTAGCGCTGCAGCCAGTCGAGCAGCGTCTCCCCGAAGGCGCCGGTCATCTCCAACTGCGGGTAGTGAACATGCGCGTCGATAAAGCCCGGCCCAATGATGCCATCGGGGTAATGGTGGACCGGCATATCGTCCGGGTGCCGGGCGCGCTCCGAGGCATGATGGCCGAAGCCAATGATCCGGCCGCCACGCACCACCACCAGGGCGTCGGGCCAGTGCCGCAGCGCCGCCTCGGCATCGCCCCGGAAGGGATCATGGCGGAAGGTGAAGGCTTGGCCGCGCAGGCCCAGCAATCCGTCGGTCACGCGCTGCTCCCTGCTCCTCCGCCCATCATGCCACCCTGCAAGTTCCGGTGAAGACCGCTTGCGACATGGCCTTCCACAGGGCTACGTCCGCCTGACCGGGATGGAAATCACCATGAAGCGCCGTCACCTCCTGCCGCTCCTCGCGGCCCCTGCCCTCATCACACGCGCCTCCGCCCAGGGCCGCCCCATTACGCTGGTCGTGCCCTATGCCGCTGGCGGCGGCACGGACATCGTGGCGCGGGAACTGGCGCCCATCCTGATGGAGCAGCTCGGGCAGAACGTCATCGTCGAGAACCGCGGCGGCGCGGCCGGGCATGTCGGCGCCACCTCGGTTGCCCGCGCGCGGCCGGACGGCACCACGCTGCTCTTCGCCGTTTCGACCAACATCGTGGTCAACCCGCATCTTCAGCGGAATGACCGGATCAATCTCTCCACCGCCCTCGCACCGGTCACGAAGGCCAGTTCCTACCAGTATGTGCTGGTGGTCGACCCGAAGGTGCCGGCGAACAACCTTCAGGAGCTGATCGCGGCTGGGAAGCGCCCGAATGCGGGCTTCACCTTCTCCTCCGGTGGCGTCGGCTCCAACAACCACCTGGCCGGGATCCTCTTCGCGGAGGCCGCGGGGGTTGAGATGGAGCACATCTCCTACCGCGGCACGGCGCCGGCGCTGCAGGACGTGGTCGCTGGCCGGGTGACCATGAATTTTTCCTCCCCGCCACCCGCCGTGCCGCTGGCGCGGGATGGCCGCCTGCGCGCCATCGCCGTGACCGGCGAGCACCGCCTTCCTTCCCTGCCCGAGGTGCCCACCCTGTCCGAGGCCGGACTGCCCGGCATCGTCATCCTGGGCTGGCACGGCATCTTCGCACCCGCCGGTACGCCGGAGGCCGAGATGAGCCGCCTGGAGGCCGCCGCCAACAAGGCGATCCGCGACCCGCGCTTTGCCCGCAGCCTGGAGCGGGACGGGCTTGAGGTCGCGGCCGAGCAGCCCCGCGCTGTTTTCGCCCGCGCCATCCAGGAAGAATACGAGTTCTGGGGCAAGAAGGTGCGCGAGCTGGACTTGAAGGCGGAGTAGCCTGGGCTGTCCGGGACCTCCGCTCGTTCAGCAACCCCGTCATGGCGCAAGGTTGCCTCCTGCCTCGCGGTGCTCCGGCAGGGACAATTCGAAGAGGCTGTAAGCCTCGGTCAGGGGTTCCGGCAGGCTGACCGGGTGGGCCCATTCCGGCGATACCGTTCCGGCGAGCAGGCGCGCGCCGAAACTGCCTTCCGCCGGCATCAGGCGCTCCGGGGCGCCTTGCGTGCAGAACAGGAGATAGCGGGCCTGCCGCCGCAGCAGCACCGCGCGCATCTCGTCCTCATTCGCCGCATCCAGGAGCTGCCGCGTATCCGCGAAGGCGTGGCCGCCGCGATGATAGGGAGCAACGACAAAGCGATAGGACGTGCGCCAGGCGAGTTCGGGAGCGCCGCGCATATCGTTCGACATGATGATCGGAGAGGATTTCCCGTCCTCCGTCGGATGACCGGGCTGCTCCTGGTTCAGCCATTCGGAAAGGGCCCCGGACCGGCAGGCTTGCACCGCCGGCTTGTCCTCCGGCCACCAGCGCGCAAGGGCAGGCGGCGCGAAGAGCAGAAGTGATGGGGCCAGAATGCTGGCCATGAGGCGCAGGTGCCTGTGTGCCAGGCGCGACTGGATGCAGGTCAGCAATCCCGCGCCAAGGAGGGAGGCCGGTGCCGCCAGATCCAGGGCGAAGCGGCGGTGAAGGATCGCGGCCACGGTGCAGGCTGCCAGTGTCAGCCCAAGCAGAACAAGGGCCCGGCCCCGCACGCCGTCGCGCCATCCGGCGCCCCCGAGTAGAAGCACCAGACCTGCCGCTGGCACCGCGCCCAGGCAGTGCACGAGAACGGCCAGTTCGCCCTCGGCGTTGGCGCGCAAGGGCTGCATCTCCCCCACGAAGGGGAGGAAGAGCGTGGCTGTCGCCTGGTCGGCAGCCGCCATGGAGCCGGAAGCCGCGGCCGGATACAGGAACAACAGCATTCCTGCCGCCACGCCGCACAGGAATGTCCCCGCCGCGAGGCGTGACAGCCGGCCCCCACGAAAAAGGGATGCCAGAAAGAAGACCATCGCGGCCAGCCCGGCAGCGAGCGCGTGCTGGATGGAAACCTTGTCGTAGTCACCGTCGAGCCATGCCGAAGGCGGCCGTTCCGTGGCGATGGCCAGCAGGATCACCGCCAGCATGCCGAGTGCGATGCGGGATCCCTGCCGCGCGATCGGTGCGCCATCCTCTGCCCACCACCAGAAAAGACCGAAGCCCGCGAGCACGGGGGTAACGACGAGAAGCGCCTCCGGGCTCACCCAGACCCCGAGGCCAGAGGCCGCGCCGGCGAGGAGTGCCGCATGGTGCCGCCCCGGATCCATCAGGGCCCGGAGCCCCGCGCCAAGGAGAATGACGGCGCAGAGCAGGACAAGAGTGTGATGATCCGAGCGTCCGACCATGCTGTACGTCATGGCCACCGGCTGGGTAAGGATAAGCAGGCCCGCGAAAAGAGAATCCGTCGCCGGCCAGACGGCTCGCGCCGCCCAGATCGCGGCGGGCACACAGAGCAGGTGAAGCACGGGACACAGGAGAGCGGCGGACCAGAAGATGCCCGCGCGCATGTCGATGCCGAAGATCGCATGGGCCACGAGGGCCGGCCCCAGGGCAAGGATGTCGAGCGGACGGGTCCAGTGCAGTGACAAGCCTTCCGGCGCGTTCAGCCGCGGCGTGACCTCGGCATACCAGGCACCGCTGCGCCACAGCTCATCAATGCGCATCACCCGGACATAGCTGTCCGTGTCCGGCAGCCTGCCCTGCATGATGTCCGTCTTGGAGGCGAGGAGCAGATGCAGTGCAGCGCCGACCAGCACGATCAGCAGGAGGAGCCAGGCCGGCGGCTCGGAGCTGGAGGAGTTTTGCACGTGACCACCTGGAGACTGTCGAGGAAAAATCCCGGGGCGCCAGAGGGCTTGCCGCGGCGGGTCCGGCACTGGCTTCCCCTGGACGGGGTAGCGCACCGGTCTAATTGACGACCGCCAGCGCGGTCTGGCGCAGCTGGAGCGATGTGGTGGGAAGCAGCGGGATCGAGTAGGTGAAGGGAAACGTGGCCGTGACGTTGACGGTCGTGATGCCGGCCTGGGTGCCGCAGCCGCTCAGCGTGACCGACAGCGCCTCGCTTTTCAGCACGGGAACCCGCGCGTTCGCGCCGGACAGGTTGCCCGACAGATTCGTGCAAGCGGCGTTGCCAGCATTCAGATTCGCCGACGCGCGCAGCACGGCCAGGCGCACCGCGTCAGCCGTTACGGTCCGCAGGGCCTGCACGATCATGAGGTAGCGGCCGACCTCCATGATGCCGATCATGAGACTGAACAACAGAACGCCGATGATGGCGAATTCCGACGCCGCCGCTCCACGCCGGCAACGCACCACGCCGGCAACCGTGCTCCTGATGCGGGTCATGGCCCGCGCCTGATTCATCCTAGCGGAGGCGGACAACTGCATGACCAGATCCGCTGGAGAAGGAGGAGAAGAGCAAAGGTGTAAGATTGCGCCGTGCGGTCAGCGTGACATAGCGCGCCTCTCCGGCGCTGCAGGTTCCTCCGCAGGAAGCGGCCACGCCCTGGCATTCGCAGGAGACGGCCGGCAGCGGAACATCCGCCGTGGTGAGACCGGGTGCCGCGGCGATGATCGCGTTCCGCATGGCATCCAGGTTTCCAGGCGTCGCAATCGCCTGCTGCGCGCCGACCCGGACCGCGGATTCCAGCTGGATCGAGGTATAAAAGGAATTGGCGACATCGTGGACGCCGAGGAGGAGCAGGATCAGCACAGGGGCGAGCACAGCGAATTCCGAGGCGGCGATGCCGCGACGGCCGATCTTCGGCAGGCGCATCATCTACTCCACCAGGCGCACGGTGCGGACAGTCGCATAGGGTGTCACCCCGGCGCAGCCTGAGACATCGACGGACGTATCCGAGTTTCCCGAGAGGGAAAGCCGGTATCCCACGATGGAGAAGCAGTTCGACCCCATCGCGCTGCGGCCGTTGATCACCACGTCGGAGGTGGGAAGATAGATACCGCCGAAAATATCCATGGAGGCACCGCCATTCAGTTGCACCTCTTTCGTGGTCCCGTTGTTCGTGGCGCGTGCATCGCGATAGAGCACGAGCCCTGCAGCAGCGGGATAGCCGGGGATGAGGGAGGAGGAGGGGCCGTGTAGCTTGCCGCTGGCCTGTGCGTTGATGCGGATCGTGCCCACATTGTCCGGCTCGCCGGTCATGACGAGGGTGACGCCATTGCCGTTGATGGCGCCCTGCACGGTTAGATCGCCCTTCACGTAATAGAGGCCTGGCGCGAGGTTGAGCGTATCGTTCGTGCCGACGGTGATGTTGCAGATCGGCGGGGCAGGATCAGGCTTCGCGCTGATGACCCCTTTGACCGCGCTCAGGGACTGGCATCCCGAAGCCGGGGTTGGGGTCCAGGATCGCAGCGACTGGAAGGGATCCTGGATCGGATCCGGCCGGTTCGCGCTCACCGCTGGACGGGTTGTGCGGGAGTCGTCCGTCCAGACATCGCCGCTTGCACAGCCTACGCAGGTTCCAGTCGTGTCGAGCGAAGCGGTGCGAACACTCGCGCTGCCGACGATGGAGATACCACCGGGAGAAGGCGCGTTGCTGGCCAGGGCGCAGGACACCGAGCTGCTTGTGCTGTTGCCGCCCAGTTCCAGCCCGCCCTCCAGGGCAAGCAGGCAGACCTTTTCCGTCACATTCGCAGTCGCCACGGCGCGGGTATGGACGGTGGGAGCCTGCGAGATAAAGAGGCTGGCGAAGCTTGCACGCTGCGGCTTTGTTATCAGCACCTCTACAGCCGAGCCGTTCCCCTGGAAGGCACCACCGAGCGGCGGGATGTTAACTTTCACCGTCGCGCCGTCAGCCGGGCTGAAGCCGTTTCGCGAGGCGATGTCCCGCGCGGCGGCCGCGCCATCGCCGCTGCGGTCCCGGGCGGATGCGCCGGCTAGGGCAGCAAGATCCGCCGCGCTCGTTGCGTTGCGCATGGACAGGTACCAGACGCCGCCATCGACGGCGAGGCCGACAAAGCCCAGCAGCACCGTCGCGCTGACGGCGACAATGGCGGAGGTGGATCCGCGCCGGCCCAGGATGGCGCGCCCCCGCGAGCCCGAACGAGTTGGATTCGCTGCAGGGCGGAACGGGGGTGGGAGCGTGGCCTTTGACCGGAGGCTTCCACCCACGATGCCTGCTCCTGCCCGGAGATGGCGGCTGTAAAACTTCAATTCCACGGTTGTTGTCTCGGTCGGAGCGCCCGCCGCCTGCATGTCAGGGGGCGTGTTGAACGACTGTTTACCATGATCACAAATTGTTGACATCAATAAACGCAACCGGTAGTTGTCCACACCGAAGCGACAAGCCTCCCCCGAAGTAGCTCCTTCGGGCAACGGGGTCGGCGCATCGCATCAGCGCTACGAAGAGGAGAGGCGCATCAGTACGCGGCGTTTGTGTTCTCACATTCGGTACGAAGACGTTTCAATAGAAGTGTTACTTACGAAGTCAGAACTTCCGGTCAGATAGACTAGAACCTAATGTAAGAAGTTTCTCAAGAAACAGACGTAAATGCCTGAGAAACCTAATTATCCATTACCGAATGGAAGAACTGATCTCACAATAGGCGACGTTGCGTGCGAATTGTGCAACTCCTAACGAATTTTTAACCGTGTACTTCAACTTAGCACTGCAACTCCGGGTGGTATTTGATCTACAAACACACCCGGCAGGCTTCGGCGCAAACCGCGACGGGCCACCAACCCGACCAACACAGGAAATCCGAATCATGCTGTCCCATCTTCTGTCTCAGACCCTGAACACTCTGCGCGACCGCAAGGGCGTGACCGCGGCCGAGTACGCGGTGCTCGCCGCCGCGATCGTCGGCGTCGTTGCCCTCGCTGCCGCCTCCCTGGGCACCGAGATCACCAACAAGTTCACGAACATCATGTAAGGCCTGCCCGCTCGGGTGCTCCCACGGAGCACCCGAGTAGAGCGGCCTGCATGCTTCGCGCCGGAGGCGCTCAGCACTCCCATGACAGACACCTTGCTGATCCTGCTCATGGTGTGCCTGCTGCTTCTGGCCGCCTGGCGGGACATCGCCACCCGGCTCATTCCCGACAGTCTCTGTCTCGCGCTTCTCGCCGGCGCCCTTGCAATTCGCGCTTCGGCCGGCCCCGAAGCATTGCTTCTCTCGCTTGGCGCCGCGCTTTTTCTCTTCTGCCTTCTCTTCGTTCTTGCGATGCGCAGCATTCTCGGCGGTGGTGACGTAAAGCTGGCGGGCGCCTTTGCGGTGGCCCTGCCGCCGGCCAGCATCTGGAATTTCACCATTGTAACGGTTTTCGCCGGTGGCGCGCTGGGCCTCAGCTACATCGCCGCTGCCCGGCTCCTTCCGGCTTCCGCCTCTTCGCCCGGTGCCCAGGGCCTGCTCGGCCGCGTGCTCGCCGTCGAGTCCTGGCGGATCCGCCGGCGCGGCCCGCTTCCCTACGCCGTCGCCATCGCGGCCGGCGGCATTATCGTCTTGCTCGGCTCTCGGGGGCTCTGAGGCATGTATCTGCGCATCCTGATCATCCTCTCGCTCCTGTTCAGTGCCGTCGGCCTCGGTGCGCTGGCCTTCCGCGTGCTCGAGCCAGCCGCACCGGTCCCGGTGGCCGAGGCAACGCCCACCCCGCCGCCTCCGCCAGCGCGCGTTCGCATGCTGGTGACCGCCCGCGCGATGCCGGCCGGCACGCTGCTGAAGGATGTCGACCTGGTAGTGCGCGAGGTCGCGCCGGACGCCCTGCCGGAGGGCGCGGTCCTCGAGGATGCGCGTGCCGAGCTGCAGGGCGGCCTGCTGCGCCGCTATCTTGAGGCGGGGGAAGTCCTGCCACGTTCCGAGGTGCTCCGCCCGCGCGATCGCGGCTTCCTGGCCGCGGTGCTGCGCCAGGGGCGCCGGGCGATTTCGGTCGGCGTCGATGTCGTGACCGGCACGGCCGGGCTGATCTGGCCCGGGGACCAGGTGGATCTGATCCTGACCCAGGAATTGGCAGCCGCCGACGCCCCGATCGGGCGCCGCGTGGTCGGCGAGACGGTGCTGGCCGATGTGCGCGTCATTGCGGTGGACCAGCAATTCACCCAGGGCGCGACCGGCACCGACAGCGCCGTGGGGCGCATCGCCCGTACTGTGACGCTGGAGGTGACCTCCGAACAGGCCGAGCGTGTCGCCGTAGCCACACGGCTCGGGCGAATCGCCCTCACTGTCCGGGCGATCGAGCCCCAGCAGGACGCGGTTCCGGCCGGTGCTCCTGTCTTCGCTGCCGATGTCTCCTCCGCCCTGGCCTCCGGCATGGTCTCGCAAGGCGCGCGGATGCAGGTGATACAGGGCGAAGAAAAGCAGGAGGTGGTGTTCCGGTGACCATGGCATCCCGTGCCGGCCTTGCCCTCGCGCTCACTCTCCTCCTGCCCGGCACGGTCCTGGCGCAGGCGAGTCTTCCGCCAGCCCCGGCTTCTCCGCGCGCGCCCTTCCCCGACCTGGGCCGTACTCCCCAGGTGGTGCAGCCGCCCGCCGCGCCCGTGCCCCTGACCGTTACGCTGGAAGCCGGAACCGGCCGGTTGCTGACGCTTCCCCGGCCCGCCCTGACGGTGCTTGCCGCCGATCCGCGCGTGGCGCGCATCCAGCCGGCCTCGCCGACAAGCCTGTTCCTCATGGCCGTTGCTCCCGGCCGCACGACCGTCCTCGCGACGGCCGAGGATGGCGCGCCGGTCGCGCAATATGACGTGGTCGTGTCGCCCAGCGCTGCGGCTGCGGCTGCAGCGGCTCCGCAGGCCATGGCCATGCCGGGGGCTGCCGCGGCGCCCGCCGCACCCCCCCGGCCCACCGCCTCGGCGGTCGAGGGCATGATCCGGCGAATGGTGCGCGGGGCAGATGGGGTGCGCGTCGCCGCGGCAGGCCGGAACGGCTTTGTCCTGTCTGGCACCGTGCCCACCGCGGCCGACGCCCAGCGTGCCGAGGCCATCGCCCGCGCTGCGATCGGAGAGGATGCAGAGCTGGTGAACACGCTTTCCCTGCTCTCCTCCATCCAGGTGAATCTGCGGGTCCGCGTCGCCGAAATCTCCCGCCAGGTCACGCGGGAGCTGGGCTTCAACTGGCAGGCCCTGGCCTATGACGGAAACAACTTCCTGCTCGGCCTTCGCACGGGCACGGCCGGGACGGTGCTGAACGCCATCACCGGCGCGGCGGCCAGCAGCTCGGGCGCCCAGCGCCTTGCCGCCGGCTTCAGTTCCTCGCGTTTTGATATCAACACAGTGGTCGATGCACTGGCGAGCGATCAGCTCATCACCATCCTGGCCGAGCCGAACCTGACCGCCCAATCCGGCGAGGTCGCGAGCTTCCTCGCCGGTGGCGAGTTCCCGGTGCCGGTGGCCGCGAACAACAGCAACAACTCCATCACCGTCGAATTCAAGCAGTTTGGCGTGTCCCTGGCTTTCGTGCCGACCGTGATGGGACCGGACCGCTTGAACCTGCGCGTGCGCCCGGAGGTGAGCGAGCTGTCGGAGAACGGCTCGATCAGCGTGCCGCTTGCAAGCGGCACGGTCACGATCCCCGCGCTGACCGTGCGTCGCGCGGAGACAAGCGTGGAGCTGGGCAGCGGGCAGAGCTTCGCGATCGCCGGGCTGCTCCAACGCTCCAATACCCTGGTCAGCAGCGGGCTGAACGGCCTGGGCGACGTGCCCGTGCTTGGCGCGCTGTTCCGGTCCGACCGCTTCCGCCGGAACGAAAGCGAACTGGTCATCATCATCACCCCCTATCTCGTGCGCCCCGTGTCCGACCCGCGTGCCCTGGCAGCACCGACGGATAACTTCCGCCCGGCCTCGGACCTGGATCGCATCCTGTATCGCCGGCAGCTGGCCCGTGGCGGCACGGCGGCACCGCTGGGTGCCCGCCTCGATGCCGGTTTCATGGTGGAGTAGCGAGGATGCGCGCTGTCTATCTAACCCCCCTGCTGCTTCTCGTTGCCTGTGGGGGCGGCGACTACAGCCGGCCCGGCACCTGGAAGCCGGCCGGCGTGAACGACCGCAATATCCAGGTCATGCTGGCCGATCCTGCGCATGCGACCCGCGGCGCCGAGGCGCAGGATGAACGCGGCACCGCCGGCACCATGGCCATCGACCGCCTGCTTCATGACCGGGTGCGGCGGCTGCCTTCCTCCGGCCGCGCCTCGGCCATTGGCGGCGGTGCCACAGGATCTGCGCAAGGAAACTCGGATGCTCGTTGAACGCAATCCGCAGCGCGAATCGCCGAAGGAAAGCCGCTACGTCGCGCCCCAGGATGAATCGCGGATCCCACTGCTGGCCTTTGTCACAGATGAGGAGAGCGAGGCGGCCCTCCGTGGCGGGCTTGTCGATATCGGTGCCGGGCTCCAGGTGCGGCGTGGCGACGCCCATGCCGCCGCCCGCGCGCTGGAACGCGAGGTGACGCCGGTCATGCTGCTGGTGGACGTGTCCGGCATCGCCGATCCGCTCGGCGCGCTGGATGCTCTCGCTGGCGTCTGCACGCCGGATGTGCGGGTCCTTGTTATCGGCGAAAGCTCTGACCTCGCGCTGTACCGCAGCATGACCCGCGACCTTGGCGTCGCGGAGTATCTCTACAAGCCGCTGACCCGTGACGCCGTCACCCGCCTTTTCGGCCCACATGTGACGGGCGGCGCAGCGAAGGGCACTGCGGAGCGCGGCGGAACCCTGCTGACTGTCTCCGGCGCACGCGGGGGCTGCGGCACGACGACCCTGGCCGTGAACCTCGCGCTGCATCTCGCGGATATCAGCCGCGGCCATGTCGCACTGCTTGACCTGCATCTCCGCGGCGGCACCACGGGCATGATGCTGGGCCTGCGCTCCGGCACCGGTCTCCGCGTCGCGCTCGAGGATCCGGAGCGAGTGGACGGGCTCTTTCTCGACCGCTCCTCTGTTCCCGTCTCGGAGCGCGTACGCCTGATCGCAGCCGAGGAACCGATGGATGCCGACCCGCGGCCCACCGAGGGCGGCGTCAAGAACCTGCTCGCCATGCTGACGGCCCGGTTCAACTATGTTGTCGTGGACGCGCCCTCGCCGCCCGGGATCGCGGAACGCATCGCCCATGCCATGGCGGCACACCGGCTGGTGGTAACGGGGCCCGATATCGGTGGCATCCGCGATACGCTCGGCCTGCGCAAGCTGCTGGGCACGCTCGGCGCGGGCCAGGTGGCGACCGTGCTGAACCGCGTGGGGCTGCCGGGCGGGCTGAAGGCGAAGCTGGTGGAAGAAGGGCTTGGCGGCCCACCAGACTTCACCATCCCCGATCTGCCGAAATACCTGCCGCGTGCCGCCCATCTCGGCCGGCCAGCCCTGACCGACAGCAGCGCCTTCCGGCGCGCCCTGACGCCACTGACCCAGCATGTTGCGGATCTGAAGACGACGGCCCCTGCCACCTCTCTCGTCGCCCGGCTGCTCGGCGGCGGGAAGCGCTAGGCGGACGGACGAGAGGACCCTGCCGTGAGGACCTTTGGACGACGTGCCGAGGAGGCCGCGCCCACCCCGCCGCCGGCCGCTTCGGCTGCCGCGCCCGCCAATGTCGCGGATAACGTGCTGCGCCGCCTGCGGAGCCAGGTGCTGGAGCAGGTTGACCCGGTGGCGGCCGGCCGCCTGGCCGGCCCTGCCCTGCGCGCCCAGCTTGAGGCGCTGGTGCATGATGTCGCGAATCGTGAACGGGTTGAGATCTCGGGCCGCGACGAGGCGCGGATCGCCGAGGAGCTGACGCATGACATGGTCGGCTTCGGCCCGCTGGAGCCGTTGCTGAACGATGACACCATCAGCGACATCATGGTGAACGGCCCGGAGCGGGTCTTCGTCGAAGTGCGCGGCAAGGTGCACCTGACCGATGTCCGCTTCCAGAGCCATGCCCAGCTGAACGCGATTGCCCAGAAGATGGCGGCGACTGTCGGGCGGCGCGTGGACGAATCCAGCCCGCTGGTGGATTGCCGCCTGACCGATGGCAGCCGCGTCAACGTGGTCTTTCCGCCGCTGGCGATCGACGGCGCCTGCATCTCGATCCGGAAATTCGCGAAACGGAAGGCGGATCTGCAGGATCTTGCCGCCGGCGGGTCCATGTCCCCCAATCTGGCTCGGGTGCTCGAAATCGCGGCGCGCTGCCGGCTGAACGTGGTGATCTCGGGCGGCACCGGCTCGGGCAAGACCACCATGATGAATGCGATGAGCCGCATGATCGACCCTGGCGAGCGCATCGTCACGATCGAGGACGCGGCGGAGTTGCAGCTGCAGCAGCCCCATGTGGTGCGGCTGGAAACGCGCCCTGCCAATCTCGAAGGCAAGGGTGAGATCAACCAGCGCGATCTGATGAAGAACGCCCTGCGTATGCGGCCGGACCGGATCATTGTCGGCGAGGTGCGCGGCGCTGAGGCCTTCGACATGCTCCAGGCCATGAACACCGGCCATGACGGCTCCTATTGCACGGTGCATGCGAACACCACGCGCGATGCGGTGATCCGTATCGAGAACATGGTGCAGATGGGCCAGACCAGCCTGCCCAGCCGCGCCATCCGCACCCAGATCGCCAGCGCCGTGGACCTGATCGTGCAGGTGGAGCGCATGCGCGACGGCGGCCGCCGCGTGGCCCAGGTATCCGAGGTCTGCGGGTTGGAAGGTGAGGTCATCACGATGAACGAGATCTTCACCTTCGAATATGACGGCGACGGCCCGGACGGCCGGATCCGGGGACGCTGGACCAGCCCCGCCACACGCCCCGGCTTCATCGAACGCCTGGAGTATTTCGGTCTCGCCGATGCCTGGATGCGCGCCGTGCGGGAGAGCGTCTGATGCAGGGCGCCATGATCCTGCTCCTGCCCGGCCTCCTCCTCTTCGGCCTCCTGCTTGGCGGGCTGGCCCTGGTCGAGGCGCGCCGGGCGCCGCGGCTCCGGCAACGGGTCCTCGCGGTGGCCGGAACGCCGGTTGTGGATCTGAAGGTTCCCGCGCCGAGCATCCGGGTCACGGAAGTGCGTCACAGCGCGATCCAGCTCCGCCTTTTTCGGCTGGTCGGTTTCGATCCCGATCTGCCGCAAGCGGCCCGGGTCATTCCCTGGCCGGTTATCGCCGTGCTCGCGATCGCGGCCGGGCTGTTCGGCGGCTCGCGCCTCGTCGACATGCTCGGCACGCCGCTCGGGATCCTCGGTGGAGTCGGCTCAGCGCTGCTGACATCCCGTGGCATCTTCAAATGGCAGACCGGGCGTTACCGGGACGCTATCTTCCAGCAGCTTCCTGATGCGCTGGGGCTGATGGTCCGGGCGATCCGCGCGGGCCTGCCCCTTGCCGAAGCCCTGCGGGGCATCGCGCGGGAGAGCGCCTCACCGCTGAAGGAGGAATTCACGCGGGTGGTGGGCGACATCGCAATCGGCCGCCCCGTGGATGCCGCGCTGATGCGGGTTCATGCCCGGACCGGCCTTACGGAATTCTCGTTTCTCGCCGTGACGCTGGGGCTGCAGGCGCAGACCGGCGGCAGCCTCGCGGAGACGCTCGACACGCTGGCCGATATGGTCCGCAAGCGCGTGGCGATGACCAAGCGGGCCAAGGCTCTCGCCGCAGAGGGCCGCATGCAGGCCGGGATGCTGGCTGTCCTGCCGTTCCTGGCCGGCGCCGGCATGTCCTTCATCCAGCCCTACTATCTCCGGACCTTTACCGAGAATCCGGCGGGACAGCGCCTCGCCATGATTGGCCTGGGTCTCATGGCGCTGGGGATGCTCACCATCCGGCACCTCATCCGGCAGGCGGGGCGGGACTGATGATCGCCCTGTCCCAGACCTGGCTGCTGGCCATCACTGCGGGGATCGGGGCGGTCGGCCTGGCCGCCGCCGCCGCCGCCTTGCTCGCCCATGCTGCGGAGGAGCGGGACCTCTCCATCCGGATCCGCACCTCCCTATCCTCAGCCAGCGACAGGACGGACCAGCCGCGGACCCGGACGCGCCGCTCGGTCTGGGCTCCCATTCGCCTGGTGGGCGAGAAGCTTCGTGACAGCGCCCTGCTCTCGGAAAAAGAGCTGAAGGAATTTCAGCGCGCCCTTACCGCCGCCGGGCTCGATGCGGGGCAGGCCGTGCCGGTCTTCCTCGGCGTCAAGGCGCTTCTCTTTATCCTGGCGCCGGCGGCTGGCTTCATGTTCGCCCTTCTGCTCAAGCTCGACACGATGCGGATGGTCCTCTTCGTGTTGGCCGGTCTGGTGGTGGCCATCTACGTGCCGAACGCCGTGATGAACTGGCTGCGGAAGCCGTTTCAGGAAAAGCTGCGCCGTGGCCTTCCCGACGCGCTCGACCTGATGGTGGTTGCCGCCGAGGCCGGGCTGGGCCTTGAGACAGCGATCGAGCGCGTGGCCCGTGAGATGGCGGGAACCAATAATGCGATCGCGATCGAGCTGACCGTGCTTGTCCAGGAGATGCGGATGCTGCCCGACCGGCGGGAGGCACTGGAGCGGCTCGGCGACCGGACGGATCTGGAGGGGTTCAAGCGACTGGGTTCCACCCTTTCCCAGACGCTGCGCTACGGGACGCCGCTCTCCCAGGCGCTGCGCGTGCTCGCGGCCGAGATGAGGCAAGAGCGCATGCTGCGGATCGAGGAGAAGGCGATCCGCCTGCCTGCACTGCTGGTCGGGCCACTGATCCTCTTCATCCTGCCTGCCTTGTTCATCGCCCTGATCGGCCCTAGCATTATCGAAATGGGAAGAACTTTCGGCTCGGGCAATTGACATCGTCCCTTTCTGCCGCTCGGGCCAGGTTCGGGATTGCCGCCTTCGCGTCCTTCCTTCTCTCGTCCTGTGCGGGTGGAGCCGGTGATCCCAGCCGCGGGCCGCGTGATCCGGATGTGCCGTCCAGGCTCCGGGTCGCGGCAGCGGCCGAGGCCTCCGGCCAGCCGGATCTGGCGCTCTCCCTCTATGGTGCCGCCGCCGAGGCCGATCCGCGGAACCCCGTGGTGCTCGGGCGTTTCGCCGGGGCCCTGTCGCGGGCAGGCAATATCACCGAGGCCCAGACGGTGCTGGAGCGGGCCCTCCAGCGGAACCCCGATGATCCCGCGTTGATCAACCAGCTTGGCCGGATCCAATTGCGTGCCGGCACAGCTGAAGCGGCGCTCGGCACCTTCGGCCGGCTGTTGACGGCCAAGCCGAACGACCCCGCGGCGCTCGATGGGCGCGGAATGGCGCTGGATCTGCTCGGCCGGCATGAGGAGGCGCAGGCAAGCTATCGCGCGGCGCTGGCCGCCTCGCCGGGCGCGATCGGGGCCGCGAACAATCTTGGCATCTCCCTTCTGCTGGCCGGGCGTTTCGCCGAGGCGCGGGACGTTCTCGAGCCGCTCGCCCGGCGGCCCGGCGCGCCGCCCCGGGTAGCGACCAACCTGGCCATCGCCCGTGCGGCGCTGGGAGACGAGCAGGCCATGCGGAGCCTGGTTGGGGAGAATGCCACCCGGGCCGACCTGGACACCCTGCTGCGCGAACTGGGCGCAAGCGCGAGAGGCCAGACCCGGGAATAAGCTGGCGGAACCGCGCCGGGCGGCCGCTCGGGCCGCCCGGCGCCACATTCCAAAACCTTAACGGCCGGCCGTCAGGAGGCCCCACCTTCCCTCGCTACTTCCCCGTCCAGACCGGCTTACGCCGTTCCAGGAAGGCCGCGACGCCTTCCTTGAAATCGGCGCTGGTGAAGGTCAGGGCCACCATGTCATCGGCATTGGCGCCCTTGATGGCGTTCTCGCGCAGGCGCTTGAGGGTGGTCTTGGCGGCCCGCAGCGTCAGTGGCGCATGGCCGGCGATGGTGCGGGCCAGGGCTTCCGCGCGTTCCAGCAGCGTGGCCTGGTCGGGCAGCACCTCGGTAATCAGGCCAAGCGCCTTGGCCTCCTCCGCCTCCACCAGCCGGGCGGTGAAGATCAGCTCCAGCAGCCGGGCCGGGCCGAGCAGGGCGGAGAAGCGGGCATAGTTGCCCAGGGACAGCGTGTTCCCCAGCGTCCGGGCGATCGGTACGCCGAAGCGCAGGCTGGCCGAGCCGATGCGGATGTCGCAAACGCCCGCCACCCCCGCGCCGCCACCCGTGCAGGCGCCGTTGATGGCGGCAATGGTGGGCTTCGGGCAGTCCTCGATGGCAGAGAGGACGCGCCCGATCCGCTCCTCGTAGTCCAGCGCGTGCTGGGCCGTGGTGAAACTGGTGAACTGGCTGATATCGGTGCCGGCGGCGAAGGCCTTCTCGCCCCCGCCGGTGATGATCCAGGCCTTGATGGCCGGGTCCGTTCCGATCTCGGCAGCCTTGGCTGCCAGGCCTTCATACATGGCGAAGGTGAAGGCGTTCATCGCCTTCGGGCGGTTGAGGGTGGTGAGGAGGATCCCGCCTTCCTTCACCTCATGGATCAACTCGTCCTCGGCCATGGCGGCGCCTCCTCTCCGTTTCCGGCCAGAAGGGTGCCCCCGCGGGCCGGGCGGGGGAAGAGGTGGGGCTCGGTTACGTTGCCGTATCTTCATGTGCCGGGCATTCTGGGGGAATGCCGGACGGATTGCCGCTTTCCCCTCCTGACCTCGACGCGCTGATACCCGCGGTGACGCGGCGCTATGACGGCGCATCCCGCTTTACCCGGAACTTCGTGCCGTCGAAGCTCCGCCGCGATCCCGCCACCGCCGCCATCCTGTCCTATGCCGCCCGCGCCGGAGGCCTGGGGCATGTGGTGGATCTGGGCTGCGGCCGTGGGCAGCTCGGCCTGGCGCTGCTGCTTTCGGGCGGAGCCAGCCGCGTGACCGGGCTGGACCTGGACAGGCGAAAGGTGGCGGAGGCCAACGCAGCCGCGCGAGGCCTTCCCGCCACTTTCGTCGCCGCCGACCTGTCCCGGGCAGAGGTGCCGGCGGGCGACACGGCGCTGATGGCGGATGTGCTCTACCAGCTTCCCGATGGCGCGCAGGTGCCGGTGCTCGAGGGAATGGCGCGCGCCGCGCGGCGGCGAATCGTGATGCGGCTGTTCGATCCGGATCGCGGCTGGCGCAGCGCCTTTGGCATGGCGATGGAACATGCGGGCCGCGCGCTGCGGCGGGACGGCGCGGCGGTGAAGCCCATGCCGGTCGATGCCGTGGTCGCCCGCTTCGAGGAAAGAGGGTTTCGTTGCACAGTGGCGCCATGCTGGGCCGGAACCCCCTTCCCCAATGTGCTGCTTCTGGCGGAGCGCATGGCATGAGGCGCCTCCTTCTCGCCATGCTGCTGCTTTCCGCCCCGGCGGTGGCGCAGGAGGTGCGCTTGCCGGTTTTTGAGGCCGGCGTGGCCGGCGGCGGCGGCTGGCTGCCCGACTACCCCGCCGCCGACCAGAACCATTTCCGCGGCATCGCTGTGCCCTATCTGATCTACCGGGGCGAGGTGCTACGCGCCGACGACCAGGGTGTGCGCGGCCGCGTGCTGCGCGGGGAAAGGATAGGGTTGGACCTTTCCTTCTCCGGTGCCTTCCCCTCCTCCTCCGATGACAACCGCGCGCGCCGCGGCATGCCGGATCTGGACTGGCAGGGCGAGGTCGGCCCGGCGCTGCGCCTGACCTTCTGGCGCGATCCCACCCACCCCCGGCGGATCAACCTGGAATTGCCGGTCCGCGCCGTCTTCTCCAGCGACCTGACCTCCGTGCACTACCGTGGCTTCGTCTTCTCGCCTGAGCTGGCCTTCGAGGACCGCAATACCGGTCTTCCCGGCGCCCGCCTGCGCGTGGGTGTCGGCCCGATCTTCGCGACGGAGCGGCTGCACCGCTACTTCTACGAGGTAGCTCCGCAATACGCGCTGCCGGACCGCCCCGCCTATCGCGCCAAGGGCGGCTATCTCGGCTCCCGCCTCCAGTTCTCCTACCGCGTGCCGATCACGGAGCAGATCTCCTTTGTCGGCGGCGGCCGGGTGGAGAATTTCGCGAGCGCGGCGAATGAGGAGAGCCCGCTGCACCGGCAGAACTGGAATGCCACCGTGGCGCTGGGGTTCGCCTGGTCCTTCTGGCGGTCAGAGGCGACGGTGCTGTCCTCCGCCGATCCGTTCGACTGAAAAGGGCCGGGGGAGAAAGCTCTCCCCCGGCCCCTAGCCCCCTTTTCCGGGTTTTGGGTGCTGATCAGGACGGGTTGATGCGGGTGATCTTGGTGCCATTGAGGGCAATGGCCGCCATCAGGCCCTGCTGGTTGAAGGTGACGGCGTAGACCGGCTCGCGCAGGGTGGTGGCGGTGATGTTGGCCTGCAGGCCGCGATCCAGCGCCACCACGGTCGGGCCGGTGCCGATCTCCCAGCCATCCGCCCGCATGAGCGCGTTCAGGGACTCGTCAGTCATGAAGAACATGGCGAGGCCGGCCGCCTGGGCACCGATGAGAAGGCCGAAGGAAGCCCCGGCGATGTTGTAGTAGCCGGAGATGGCGTTGCCGCGGAGAAGAGCGCCTTCCCCATACTGGCCGCCGACGACGAAGCCGCCCTGAATGATGCGGGGGAAGACGAGAACCGCGCGGGCCTGGCTGAAGAGCGGGCGGATGTTCTCCATCCCCCGCAGCCGGACAAGGGCGGCGTTGACCTCGGCACCGATCTCGGCCGCGGTGGCAGCCTGAGCCGGGCGCGGGCGGAGAAGGGCGGGTGCGGCAAGGAGGGCGGCGCCGGCCGGAAGAAGCCGGGCGAGGTTGCGACGGGATGTGGGCTGCATGTTGCGTTCCTGCGTTCCTGCCCCCCGGGATTTCCACCTGGGGGCTTTATGCGGCGGAACGCGCTGCGCGGTGATGGGTTTGCTGACGTCTCGATTGGTTACAGGAAGGCGTTTCAGGCAACGATACCGCGGGGAATTCCGGCGGGAAGTTCGCCCCAGGCGAGAGGCGTCGAAGCTGCTGGCGCCGAGCGAATTCCATCAGCCCATGCCGAGGACGTGCTTCATCCCGTAGAGGCCCGGAGGCTGGTTGACCGCCCAGAGGGCTGCCCGCACCGCACCCGTGGCATAGACGCGGCGGTCGAAGGAACGGTGAGTGAGGGCGATGTGCTCGGCGCCCGAAGCAAAGAGAAGAGTATGTTCCCCGACTACCTGACCGGCGCGCAGCGCCGCGAAGCCGATGGTGCCCGTCTTGCGTGGGCCGGTGTGTCCGTCGCGGCCGGACTCGATCCCGGCCTCCTCCAGCGTCATGCCACGGCCGGCAGCCACCGCGCGGCCCAGGGCAATGGCGGTGCCGGAGGGGGCGTCCACCTTCTGGCGGTGATGGGTCTCGACGATCTCGGCGTCATAGGTCTCGGCCGGCAGGGCAGCGGCCAGGCGCTCGGCGATGGCGATGGCCAGGTTCACGCCGGGCGCGAAATTGGCTGCATAGACGATGGGGATATGCGCCGCGGCATCGGTCACCGCCTGTTCCTGCGCGGCGCTGAGGCCGGAGGTGCCGAGGATAAGCGGCTTCCGCGCACGGGCCGCGGCGTCCGCATGGGCGATGGCGGACTCGGCATTGGTGAAGTCGATCAGCACGTCCGAGACCTGGGCCAGGGCGGCGGGGTCGCTGGGCCAATCATCGCCGCGGCGGGCGGTGCCGCCGGCCAGCTTGGCGCCGGCCGCGGCCACTTCCTCCGTCAGGAGACGGCCCATGCGGCCGGTGATTCCGAGGATGCCGATGCTGGTCATGCTGTGCTGCCCCCGCCTGCGCTCGGGCCGTTTTGGGCCGGATCGCGGGCGGGGGGAAGTGGGTTGTCAGGGCGCTGCGCGCCCGTGATCCTACGACACATCCAGCCAGAAAGGCTGGGCCTTGTAGTAGTCATAGACCCGGCGGCCATGGGTGTCGCTCAGGTCGACATTGTCGGTCGAGGCATAGGCCGGCGCGCCCTCGAGCTCCTCGCGCGTCAGGTCCACCACATAGCCGCCTTTGGTGGTGTCATAGGTCAGGACAGACCAGGGAAGCGGGTGGTGCTGCTCGCCGATGCCGAGAAAGCCGCCGAAGGACATGACGGCAAAGGCGACGCGGCCGGAGATCTTGTCGATCATCAGGTCCTCGACCGTGCCCAGGCGGTTGCCGACGCGGTCATAGACGGCGGTGCCCTCGACCTTGTCGGCGGAGATGAGGCGGCGGCCGCTCTCGGGACGGGCGGCGTCGTCCATACCGGTGGGGGCGATGTCGCTCATGGCAGGGTTCTCCCATGCGTGTGACGAGGGAACGTCCGGCGCAGGCCGGGGTTTGGGCGCTAGGGCTGCGGGCCGGTTGGCGCAACCATGTCGCGCGATGGTCACCTCCTGTTCACAGTGGTGTCCCTGCGGCGGGTCTATTGCGCGGCTGCACGGATCCACGGGGTTGGGATGCACCACGCCGAGACGACGCGACGCTACCGCAGTGTCTTCCTCTCGGATGTGCATCTGGGAACACGGGGATGCCGGGCGGATTTCCTGGCGGATTTCCTGCGCGATCTGGAATGCGAGCGGCTCTACCTCGTCGGCGACATCGTCGATGGCTGGCGGCTGCGCAAATCCTGGTACTGGGACCCGCATCATGACGAGGTCATCCGCCTGGTGCTGCGCATGGCCCGGCATGGGACGGAGGTGACCTACATCCCCGGCAACCATGACGAGATGTTCCGGGACTGGTTGGGGCTGGAAATCGCCGGGGTGAAGCTGGCCGGCGAGGCGGAGCACGTCACCGCCGATGGCCGGCGCCTGCTGGTGATGCATGGCGACGCCTTCGACAGCGTGGTGCGCTATGCCAAGTTCATCGCTCTGCTGGGCGACTGGGCCTATGACACGGCGCTGGAGCTGAACCGGTTGTTCAACTTGGTGCGGCGGCGCTTTGGCTATCCCTACTGGTCGCTCTCGCAATGGCTGAAGCGCCAGGTGAAGGGCGCGGTGAAGGCGATCGACCGGTTCGAGGAAGCCCTGGCGCTGGAGGCGCGGCGGCGCGGCTTCGATGGCGTGGTGTGCGGCCACATCCACCACGCCGAGATGCGGCGGATCGGCGGCGTCGAATACATGAATGACGGCGACTGGGTGGAAAGCTGCACGGCGCTGGTGGAGCATCCGGACGGACGTTTCGCGCTGGTGGACTGGGCGGCGGAGCGGCGCCTGTCCTTCTTCCGGCCGCGACGTGCGGCGGCCGCGACCGCCACGCCTGCGGAGGTGACCGAGCAGGTGCGCGCGGCGATCGCCGCGGACGGCAAGCGCGCAGCAGGGTCCTGACGCTGCGTATTCTTATAGTCTCGGACGCCTGGCACCCACAGGTGAACGGTGTGGTGCGCACGATGGAAACGGTCATCCGCCATCTGCGCGCCGGCGGCGATGTGGTGGAGGTGATCGGGCCGGCCGCGTTCCGCTCCCTCCCCGCTCCCGGCTATGCCGAAATCCGTTTGGCGGTGCTGCCCGGCCGGCGCCTGCGGTCCCTGGTGGACGGCTTCGCGCCAGAGGCCGTGCATATCGCGACCGAGGGACCGCTGGGCTGGGCGATGCGGCGGCTTTGCCGCCAGCGCGGCTGGGCCTTCACCTCCTCCTTCCACACGCGCTTCCCGGAATATCTGCACGCCCGCATCGGGGTGCCGCCTTCCTGGAGCTGGGGGACCATGCGGCGTTTCCACGCGGCGGCGGATGCCGTGCTGGTGGCCACGGGATCGCTGGAGCGGGAGCTGGCGGCGCGCGGCTTTCGCCGGATGCGCCGCTGGTCCCGCGGGGTGGATCTGGAGCGATTCCGGCCGGACGCCGTATCGGGCCACGAGGACCTCTTCGCCGGGCTCGCGCGCCCCATCTTCCTCTATGCGGGGCGCGTGGCGGTGGAGAAGAACATCGCCGCCTTTCTCGCCCTCAACCTGCCCGGGACGAAGCTGGTGGTGGGCGACGGGCCGCAGCGCGCGGCGCTGCAGCGGCAGTTCCCAGAGGCTGTCTTCACCGGATACCGCGACAACGGCGTGCTGGCGGCCAGCTACGCCGCAGCGGATGTATTCGTCTTTCCCTCGCGCACCGACACCTTCGGCCTGGTGCTGCTGGAGGCGCTGGCGAGCGGCACGCCGGTGGCGGCCTATCCGGTCAGCGGGCCGGTGGATGTGATCGGGGAAGCGCCCGTGGGCGCCCTCGACGAGGACCTGTATGCGGCCTGCCTGCGGGCCCTGGGCGCGGATCGCACCGCCTGCCGCGCCCATGCGGAGCGGTTTTCCTGGGCGGCCTGCACCGCGCGCTTCCGCGAGGCGTTGGTGCCGCTTCCTTCGGTGCCTGGCGTGGCGCCTGTTCCGGACGGGGTCTTGTAATGGATGGAATGACACGGCGGCCGGCGCCGGTGCGGCAGGGTGGCGGGTTCGGGCTGTTTCTCAAACGCTGGGCACGCAATCCGCTGCAGATGGGCAGCGTGGTGCCATCCTCCCCCGCGCTGGGGCAGCGGATCGCGCGGCTGTCGCGCTGGGATAACGGCGCCTGCGTGGTGGAACTGGGCGCGGGAACCGGAGCGGTCTCGCGTGAATTGCTGCGTGCCGGGCTGCCGCCGGAACGGCTGGTCGTGGTGGAAATCGTACCGGAGATGGCGGAGCATCTGCGGGAAAGCCTGCCGGGGGTGCGGGTGATCACCGGCGATGCCTTCGCCCTGCCGCGGCTGCTGCCGGCGGGCATGAAGGTAGGAACGGTGATCTGCGGGATTCCGCTGGTGCTGCTGCCTCTGGAACGGCAACGGGCTTTTGTGGCCGCGGTGGAAGCGGTGGCGCCGGGGCTGGGCTTCCTGCTCTACACTTATTGCGTGACCTCGCCGCTGCCCTGGAAGCGGCTGGGGCTGAGCGCAAAGCGGGAGGCCTGGACGCCGTGGAACCTGCCGCCGGCGAGCGTGTGGCGGTACCGGGTGCGGAATGTCCAGCCGTGAGGCGCAGCGAAGGGTGAGTTGTCTGATATCCGGGGGAGAATCTTCTCCCCCGGATATCGCAAGCTTCAGAGCGCGAGGCGGCACATCGCCGCTTTACGCGGCGAGCGCGGGATAATCGATATAGCCGTGCTCGTCGCCGCCGTAGAAGGTGCCCTTGTCGCCCTCCGCCAGCGGGGCGCCAGTCTTCATGCGTTCCACCAGATCCGGATTGGCGATGAAGGGGCGGCCGAAGGCAATGAGATCGGCACGGCCCTCGCGGAGCGCGGCATCCGCCATGGCGAAGTCATAGCCATTATTGGCCATGTAGGGGCCGCGGAACGCGCGCCGGAGCGCGCCGAAGTCGAAATCCGGCACGATGTCGCGCGGCCCGCCGGTCGCGCCCTCCACCATGTGCAGATAGGCAAGGTTGAAGCGGTTCAGCTGCTCCACCGCATGCAGGAAAAGCGGGAAGGGGTTGCTGTCGCTCGCATCATTGGCGGGGGTGACGGGAGAGAGGCGCAGGCCCGTGCGCTCCCCGCCGATGGTCTGCGTCACGGCCTCCACCACCTCCAGCAGGAAGCGGGTGCGGTTCTCGATGCTGCCGCCATAGCGGTCTGTGCGCTTGTTGCTGCCGTCGCGCAGGAACTGGTCGATCAGGTAGCCATTGGCGCCATGGATCTCCACGCCGTCGAAGCCCGCGCGGCGCGCAGCCCCGGCGGCGTTGGCGAAGTCGCAGATGATCCGCTCGATCTCGAGCACCTCCAGCGCGCGCGGCTGGGGATGGGGCTGGAAGCCGGTTTCAGTGAAGGCCTGGCCCTTGGGCGTCACGGCTGAAGGCGCGACCGGCAGGGCGTTGTTCGGCTGCAGCGAGGGATGGGAGATGCGGCCGACATGCCAGAGCTGCACGACGATGCGCCCGCCCTTCGCATGCACGGCATCGGTCACGCGGCGCCAGCCCTCGACCTGGGCGTCGGTGTAGCAGCCCGGCGTCCAGGCATAGCCCTTGGCGGTGTCGCTGACCTGGGTAGCCTCGGTGATGATGAGGCCGGCCGAGGCACGCTGCGCGTAATAGGTGGCCGCCATGGCGCGGGGCACATCGCCAGCCCCGGCGCGGCTGCGGGTGAGCGGAGCCATGGCGATGCGGTTCCGCAGGTCGAGCGCGCCGATAGTAATGGGCTGGAACAGCGGGCTGGCCGAGTTGTCGGTGGACAAAGCGTAATCCTTCATGCGGTCTTCGCGCCGGCCTCCGGGCCGGCAGTCCGGCCCTATTTGGGGTATCAGGCGGCGGATGCACCGGGGGGCCGGGCGGCATGGCTGCCATGCCACGGGGTGGCAACCCTGGCCTGACCGGGCCATTCACAACACGGGTTGCGGAAGCGGGGCGCCACAGGCGTTGTTCCTCGCGGAGACTGGTGACCTTCCCGAGAGGATGTACCGGGCGGCGGCGCCACGCCCTCAGCGCCGCCGCAGGATATAGTTGATCGTCAGGTCAATTTCCGCGCTGTCCTCCCGCGTATCTGGCGGAAAGGGCGGTACGATCTGATTCCGCAGCAGCGCCTGCGCCCCGGCATCCAGCCAGATGGACCCGGACCGTCCGATCAGCTGCAACCCGCTGACCCGCCCGCTGCGGTCCACGGTGAAGCGCACGATCGCCGTGCCATCCTCTCCCGCCTCAACCGCCTGGCGCGGGTAGTAGCCGTGCTGCCGCAGCCAAGCCATGAAAGCCGACCGCCAATCCGCCCCGAGCTGCGCGCCGCGGATACGAAGCTGCGCGTTCGGCGCATCCGCCTGCCCGGAGGTCATGGCCTCCGCCGCCTGCCTGTCCCGCCGAGCGCTCGACGACCCGGGAGCCGAGGACCGCGGGGGGGCTACCGGCCGGCCCAGCGAGATCGGCGGCCCCTGGCTGAGATCAAGTGCCCCCGCAAAGGGCGAGGCAGGCCGAGGCCTTTGGGCCGGCTGCGGCGGCGCCGGGCGCGCCAGCACTGTTTCCGGCGGGGCGGGGGGCGGTACGGGCGCGGGTGGAGGCGGCAAGGGCAGCGCTGCTGTCTCCGTCCGCTCCGCTGTTTCGGCCGGTGGTGGTGGCGGGGGCAGCGACAACTCGGAGGGGGCAGGCAGGGCAGGCAGCGGAACTGGCGCCGTCTGCGCCAGGGGGGGCGGAACCGGCTGCGCGAGCGGCGGCGCCGAGGGCGGTGCGACTGGAGGAGGTGCGACCGGGGGAGGCGGGGCCGGCGGCGCGGGCGGTGCCTCGGCCAGCGGCGGGGCCTCCACGGGTGGTGGGATACTGGGGGAGCTTGGCAGGGCTGCCGCTTCGGGCGGCTCCAGGGGCGAGGGCGTGCTCTCCGGCGGAGCGGGCATCTCCTCTGGCGACCCGCCCTCGAACACCACATCCATGGCGGAGGGAGCCGCCGGCTCCTGCACCGGCCGCCGCTCGAAGCCGAAAAGCAGCCACCAGCCCAGCACCAGATGCAGCAGCAACGACAAGGCCAGGGCCAAGCCGCGCCAACCCGGCCGGGGGGGGGCCCGGCCGCGCGTGGGGGCCACCGGGCCGCCGGGGGGGGGGGGCGGGGGGCCGGGCCGCGCCAACCCGGCCGGCGCCGGCCCGGCCGGCGCTTCTGTCCAACGGGCCCGAGGGAGGGCGGGCGCGGCTGCCTGGCACCGCCCGGCGATGCCAGCCTGGCGGCGGAAACGTCCATGCGCGACCCCAGTCGCGGCTCGACGGAGGCGCTCATGCGCCCCCTGGCGGCGCGCTCATCTGCGGCCCTGAGGCACGGCGCCCATGCTGATCCGAACCCATCACGCCCCGCAGATGGGGCGTCCTCCGCCCCGGCGGAACGCCCCGATTGTAACGGCGGGGCTGGATCGCCACATGGGGCGCCTCATATGGCACCCATCATGAATACCACACCACACGATCCCCTCGGCTGGCACGGCACCACCATCCTCTGCGTCCGCAAGAATGGCCAGGTGGCCATGGCCGGCGACGGCCAGGTCTCCATGGGCCAGACCGTCGTCAAGAACAATGCCCGCAAGGTCCGCCGCATTGCCGGCGGCAAGGTGCTGACCGGCTTCGCCGGCGCCACTGCCGATGCCTTCACCCTGCTGGAGCGCCTGGAGGCGAAGCTGGAGCGCTTCCCCGACCAGCTTGAGCGCGCCGCGGTGGAGCTGGCGAAGGACTGGCGCACCGACCGCTACCTGCGCCGCCTGGAGGCGCTGCTGGCCGTGGCGGACAAGGACCGTTCCCTTCTCATCACCGGTCAGGGCGACGTGATGGAGCCCGAGGACGGCATCATCGGCATCGGCTCCGGCGGCAACTATGCGCTGGCCGCGGCGCGCGCGCTGATGACGGTGGACGGACTCTCCGCCGAGGAAATCGCCCGCCGCTCCATGACTATCGCGGGTGATATCTGCGTCTATACCAACGGCCGCTTCGTCATTGAGACGATGTAATGCCGGCGTAGTCCGGCTTCTTCGGTTCTGCGGCCGGACCGGGCCGTAACCTGCGGCAGCCCTGAAAAAGCAGATCAGGGGGCTCCGGGGGAGAAGGAATTCTTCACCGGAGCCGCCCCGACAGTCAAAACCAGCTGGTCAGGCCGCCATGCTGGAAGCGTAGAGAGTCTGGCCGGGCTGCGCGGTCCCGGAAACCAGCACCTTCGTCTTCTCATCGAACACCGCGGCCATGCCGTCCGACACGGACACGGTGAACTGGGCCAGCTCCGTCTGCCCCTGTACGATGCGCCCATCCGTCGGGTCGAAGACCAGGCTGCGCAACGCGCTCTGCGCGGAGGATGGACTGCCAGTATAGGTGTAGACGCCTTCGCCCTGGCTGGTGAAGCCGGCCAGCGAGCTGAAGGTTCCCTTGGCCGGGTCGTCCAGCTTCACTGTCACCGTCTCCGCCGCGCCCTTGTCCGGGTCCGCGATTGTCATCATCGCGAAGGGCTTCACCGTCTTGATGTCTGTGACCGAGCTGGTGATAGCGCCGGAAAGGGTTGGCGCCGTGTCCTCGGCCTGGATCGCCACGGAGATGGTGCTGGACTTCGCGGCCGCCACGCCATCCGTGTAGCTGACCTTCAGCGAGGCCGCGGTGCTGCTCCCCGGTACTGCCAGATGGTCGGCCGGCGTGAAGACCAGGCCGCGCAGTGCCGCCTGTGCCTCCGCCGCCGTGCCGCTGAAGCTGTAGACGCCGTTGCCGCCATCCACGAAGCCGCCGAGGTTGCTCAGGCTGCCATATTTCTGGGCGACCGTGACCTGCACCGTCTCTATTTGACCGGTATCCGCGTCCGAATAGGTGACGTTCGCGAAAGGCTGGATCGTCGACAGCTCACTGACCGTCTGGCCGGAAACAAGGCCGGACAGGGTCGGCGTGGCATTGGCGGGGGCGGAGGCGGTGATCGTGACGGTAGTGGCCGTGTTCGTGCTGCTTGCGGTGCCGTCGGAAACGGTGACCGTGAAGCCGGCCGTGTCGCTCACCCCTGCGGCGACACGCCCATCCGTTGGGTTGAAGACCAGGGAGCGCAGCGCGCTCTGCGCCGAGGACAGGCTGCCGGTGTAAGTGTAGATGCCGTTGCCCTGATCCACGAAGCCGGCGAGCGTGCTGAACACGCCCTTGGCCGGATCGTCGATCTTCACCGTCACCGTCTCGGTGGCGCTCCTGTCCGGGTCGGTGATCGTCATCATCGCGAAAGGCTTCACCGTCTTGGTGTCGACGACGGTGCTGGTGATCGTGCCGGACAGGGTTGGAGTGGTGTTCTCGGCCTGGATCGCGACATAGGCCGAGGTACTCTTCGCTGCGGCCACGCCATCCGTGTAGGTGATTGTCAGCTTCAGCGAGCTTGAGCTGCCCGGCGCCGCCAGATAGTCAGCGGGCGCAAAGACGAGGCTGCGCAGCGCCGCCTGCGCCTCGGCCGCCGTGCCGGTGAAGGTATAGACGCCGTTGCCGCCATCCACGAAGCCGGCCAGCGTCGTGAAGCTGCCCATCGTTGCCTTGCTCAGCGCGATCTGGACCGTTGTGGTCTGGCCCGCATCCGGATCCGCAAGGGACACGTTCGCGAAGGGCTGCAGCGTCGCACGCTCGCTCACTGTCTGATTGGCGGAGAGGCCGGACAGGGTCGGTGCCGTGTTGGCCGTGCTGGAGGTAATGGTGACAGCGGTTGTGGAATCCGTGCTGCTCAACCTGCCGTCGGAGACGGTGACGGTGAACCGGGCCGTGTCGCTCTGGCCAGCCGAGAGCCGCCCATCCGTCGGATCGAAGACCAGGGCGCGAAGCGCGGCCTGCGCATCCGCCGGGCTGCCCGTGAAGGTATAGCTGCCGTCCCCACTGTCGACGAAGCCGGCCAGCGTGGTGAACCTCCCCTTGGCCGGGTCGTCCAGCATCACGGTCACCGTTTCCGTCGCGTTCTTGTCGGGATCGGTGATCGTCATGCCGGCGAAGGGATTGACCGTCTGCGTCTCTGTCACGCTGCTGCCGGTGGTGGCGCCGGCCAGGGTCGGGGCCGTGTCCTCGGCTGTGATCGACAGGCTGGCCGTGCTGGTCTGGGGCGAGGCGTAGCCATCCGAATAGGTGACGGTCAGATTGGCCGTGGCGCTCTGCCCCGGCTCGACCTGGTGCTGCGCGGGGGTGAAGACCAGGCCACGCAAGGCATCCTGTGCCGCCGATGCGGTGCCGGTGAAGGTATAGACGCCATCGCCGCCATCCACGAAGCCGGCCAGTGTCGTGAAGCTGCCGAGGGTCGGGTTATCCAGCGCGATCCGGATGGTTTCGGTCTGGCCGGCATCCGGGTCCGCATAGGACGCGCTCACGAAAGGCTGGAAGGAACTCCGCTCGCTCACCGTCTGGCTTGTGCTGAGGCCGGACAAGGTTGGTGCCGTGTTGCCCGGTGCGGTGGAGGTTACCGTCACCGTGGTGTTGCTATCCGTCGTGGTCGCCGCCCCGTCGGAGACGGTGACGGTGAACTGGACTGTCTCGGTCGCGCCACCGGGAACCCGCCAATCCGTCGGGTTGAAGACCAGCCCGCGCAAGGCGGTCTGTGCGGCCGCCGGACTGCCGGTGAAGCTGTAGCTGCCGTCGCCGTTGTCGACGAAGCCTGCCAGAGTCGTGAAGCTTCCCTTGGCCGGATCGTCCAGCCGCACGGTCACTGTTTCGGACGCATTCTTGTCCGGGTCCGCGATGGTCATGGTCGCGAAGGGCTTGACGGTCTGGACATCCGTGACGCTGCTGGCGCTTGCCCCGGCCAGGGTGGGTGCCGTGTTCTCCGACAGGATGGACAGGTAGGCGATGCTGGTCTGGGTCGCGGCCACCCCATCCGAATAGGTGATGGTCAGCTTGGCCGTGGTGGTGGTGCCCGGCTCGGACTGGTCAGGGGCGGGGGTGAAGACCAGGCCCTGCAGCGCCGTCTGGAGATCCGCCGCGCTGCCGGTGAAGCTGTAGCTGCCATCGCCATTGTCGACGAAGCCGCCCAGATTGCTGAAGCTGCCGCGCGTCGCCTTGTCCAGCGCGATGGTGATCGTTTCGACCTGTCCCGAATCCGGGTCCGCGAAGGAGGCAGCGACGAAGGGCTGGATCGTGGCGTTGTCACTGACCGTCTGGCTGTCGGGCAGCCCGGACAGCGTGGGCGCCGTGTTCGTGGCGGTTACCGTCACGACCGTGCCCGTGTCGGTGGTGGTCAGCGAGCCGTCGGAAACGGTGACGGTGAATTGCACCGTCTCGGTCTGGCCGGCCGGCACGCGGCCATCCGTCGGGTCGAAAACCAGCGCGCGTAGGGCAGTCTGCACAGCCGCAGGGCTGCCAGTGTAGCTGTAGGAGCCGTCGCCATTATCGACGAAGCTGCCCAGGCTGGTGAAGCTGCCCTTGGCCGGATCATCGATCCGCACCGTGACCGTCTCGATCGCTCCCTTGTCGGGATCGGTGACCGTCATGGTCGCGAAAGGCTTGATGGCCTGCTTGTCATTGATCGTGCTGGTAGTAGAGCCAGCCAGGGTGGGCGCCGTGTTCTCCGACAGGATGGACAGGTAGGCGATGCTGGTCTGGGTCGCGGCCATGCCGTCCGAATAGGTGATGGTCAGCTTGGCCGTGGTTGCGGTGCCCGGCTCGGACTGATCCGGGGCGGGGGCGAAGACCAGGCCCTGCAGCGCCGTCTGGAGATCCGCCGCGCTGCCCGTGAAGCTGTAGCTGCCATCGCCGTTATCGACGAAGCCGCCCAGATTGCTGAAGCTGCCGCGCGTCACCTTGTCCAGCGCGATCCGGAAGGTCTGGGTCTGGCCCGGATCCCCGTCGAGGAAGGAGACGCCTGCGAAGGGCTGGATCGTGGTGCCGTCGCTGACCGTCTGGGTGGAGAGCAGGCCCGCCAGGGCCGGTATGTCGTTGACCGAGGTTACGACCGTCTGCGCGGCCGTGCTGCTGACCGTGTAGACATCATTGCTGTAGGTCACGGTGAAATGGGTTGTGACCGTGTCGCCGATGGCAACCTGGTTGGCGGTGGGCGTGAAGCGCAGCGCCTGCAGCGCCGCATTCACCTCGGCTACCGTGCCAGTGAAGCTGTAGGTCCCGTCACTGTTCCGGACGAAACCGGCAAGCGTGGTGAAGCTGCCCGTCCCGGCGTCGTTCAGCTTCACGCGGACAGTATGCGAGGCAGAGGAGGTATCGGCATCGGTGATGGTCATCGACGCGAAGGGCGACAGAACCTGCGCATCAGTGCCGCTGACCGTGCTGGCGCCGTCGATGGTCGGACGCGGCAGCTCGATGCTCTGGAAGACGATGTCGATCGGCTTCGTGTTTGTGTAGTTGCCGTAGATATGCAGCACCTCGCCGCCGACGGCGCTCAGCCCGTCATAGGAGATGCTGAAGACGAGGCTCTCCCCGCTGTCCAGTCCGGCATAGCTGCCATCCTGTGTCGCCGTGCCGCTCAGGCTGCTGCTGCCCGTGCCGCTCATATCGGCGTCGATCAGGCCGGAGATGGTGGCGGCCCCGGCGGCTCCCCAGTTGGAAATGGCGAAGTTGGTGTCCGAGGCAACGCCGTTGATGAAGGTGATCCGGTAGGTCAGCACGCCATTGACCATGCCGACCAGCTCGAGCCGCTGCCCCGTCAGCCCATAGGCCCCGAGTATGGCGCCCTGACCCAGCGTGACGTCGCCACTGTAATTCGCGTCGCCCTCCACCGCGGCCTTCCAGCCATCAATGGTTGAATAGGCCGCGCCGTTATAAATCCAGGCCGAGCTGGAATTACCCGTGGCAGAATAATAGGTGTTGTTGGAGATCGTGGCGGCGGTTGAGCCGTCCCACACCGTCAGGAAGCTGTCGGGCGACCCGGTATAGACCACCGTGTTCCCGATCACGACGGCATCTTTGGCCGCATACTGCCCACCGCCGGCGTCGCCGATATTGATGGCGTCCGGGTTGAAGTTACTGTCCTGGTAGCTGACGTTGTAGAGGAACTGAACGCCCGTGCCGCCCTTCTGATACAGGCTCTTGGAGCTGGTATGCGTGTCGGTGTTGTCGAAGACCAGCGTCTCGCCGGACATGCCCTTCAGAACATAGGCCAGGCTCGTATAGTCCAGGCTGTTGGCATAGACCTGGGCGCCGTCCTGCCATCCGATGAGGATGCCATGCAGCTTCGCTGCCTCGGCGCCATCATCGCCGATGCCGGTATTGCCATAGACCTGGAAGTCGTTCGCGTAGTTCCGCAGCGCCTCGCCCGGATCGGAATCCCAGCCGACCAGGATGATCTTGCCGGCCGTGCCGTCGAGGAAGTTCTTCAGCGTGTTGTTGCGGATGATGCCGCCCGAGATATCGATCGGGTTGGTCGTCTTGTCGTAGGTGACGGAGATGGTGTAGCCGGTCAGGCTGCTGCCCGTGCCGGACTGGGTGATGTCGTTGTTCTCGATCAGCGCCTTCACGTCGGTCAGGCGGACGCCGTAGTAGATACCCTTGCCATAGGTCGCGTCCGTCCCGGTCGCGTTCAGATTCGCGGTCACGCCGGAGACGGTGACGGGAATGCCCTCCGCATCCGCGTTGACATTGGCGATCCCGCCGAAGCCCGCGCGCCAGATGCTCGCGATATTGACCGTGCCGCCCTGGATGCTGACGGAACCCGCCTTCAGCGCGGAGATATTGACCATGGACAGCGCGCTGGATGCGCTAAAATCCACATCGTTCAGGACGACATTGGCATGGGTGCCCGCGCTGGTGCCCTGGATGCCGTAGCTGGTCGGGTTGACCAGCCGCGTGCCGTTCAGCTCCAGCGTATAGGTCGAGACCTGATCGTTCAGCGTAATCAGTGCTGTGGAGGTGTTGCCGCCGTCGAGGACGATCTTGCCGAAGCTGACGGTACCGGCCGCCTCCTCGGAAATGCTGATGATGCGGGACTGCCCGGCCGCCGCTCGGATGGTCGCACCATAATCGGTGACGCTCTGCCAGCTCACCGCATTGGAGATGTCGAGGGTCTTGGCAGGGGTGTAGACCCCGTCATTGAGCATGACGGTATCGCCATCCTTCGCGGCTGCATTCGCAGCCTCGATACTGGCGAAGGGACGCTCCTTGGAGCCGTCACCGGTCTGATCGTTTCCGGCAGGGATGCCATTCGCGGCCACCGCCGAAACGTAATAGGTCGCCATTGTTTATTCCCGCCATGACGCTCCCCGCTTTGCCGACGGCAAGGCGGGATGGTCTCAGGTCTACGTACTTACCGTCTCAAAACCCGTAACGCATTTCGAGTTCACGCGAGCCGTGTCGCAATCTTACCCAGATTGGTATGCAAGCTGGCGTAACATTCCCCGGGCCTGACTCCCCGGCCCAGGATCCCAGGGAAGCGGCTGGCACCTTCTGCCTCAGGGCCGCTCCTGATGCGCACGGTTCAGCTCATTCTGAACCGCAGCGGCGAGATCGCCGATGCAGAACGGTTTCTCCACCATCCCTCCTATTCCCGTTCGGAATGGAGGACAGGGCTGGCGGAGTAGCCAGTGGTGAAGAGCAGGACCAAGCCGGGCTGCACCGCTCGGATCGCGTCCACCAGATCCACGCCATTCATGCCGGGGATCGCGTCGTCGGTCAGCAGAAGGTCGAACCGTGCCCCCGCCCGCCTTACATGCACAGCGCATCGGCCTCGCTCGCCGCCGTCACAACTTCGCGCGCGGTGGCTGCTTTCGGCCTGTTCTGCTTGGGCCACGGAACATTCCGGCTGTAGGACGCCCGCGGCCGCCTCGCGGCTCAAGGATGCGAGGTGGCGTAAGCATGGAAGATCAAACGGGACAGGCGGCGGCGGGCCTTGGCGGAAACCCGCGCCGGCGCGGTGCGCGCCTGGCCATTGTCCTCATGGCCGCGGCCCTGGTGACCGGACCGGCCTTGGCGGATCCGGCCGAGCCCCCGGGCAGCATTCCCTTTTCCGAAATCCCGGGTTGGGAGGAAGGCACCACGACCGCCGTCCTGCCCCCACTTCTGGCGAGCTGTGCCCGCTGGGCTGCCATGCCGGCTGGCTATTCGCTGGGGGGTGACGGCAACATCCAGGCCCTGGGCGGCACGCCCGTCCAGTGGCGCGCCGCCTGCGCCGCCCTGCAGCGCGTCTCCCGCACCCTGCCGCCGCTGCCCAGATCCTCGCGCCGGTCGCCTTCCACCCGCTCGGCCGCGCCCCGCGCGCAGGCGGAAGCCCAGGCCCGGCGCAATCTGGCGCTACGCGACGCGCTGGAAACCCTGTTCATCGCCCAGCCCGCCGGCACTGGCCTGCTGACTGGCTATTTCGAACCCATCCTGCGCGGCGCCCTCACTCCGGGCGAGCCTTACACTGTCCCGCTCTATGCCCGCCCGCCGGAACTGGTGGAGGCATCGACCGGCCGCGGCCGCCGCAGCTGGGGCGTGATGCAGGAGGGCCGCCTGGAGCCCATGCCGGACCGCGCGGCCATTACGGCCGGTGCCATGGCCGGACGAGGGCTGGAACTGGCCTGGGTCACGGATCCGCTCGATGCCTTCATCCTCCAGATTCAGGGCTCCGGCCGCGTGCAACTTCCGAACGGGGCGGTGCTGCGGCTGGGCTATGCCGGCCAGAACGGCCTTCCCTTCCGCTCGGTGGAGCAAATCATGACGCGGCGCGGTGTGATGGGCCCCAACGGCCCCCGCACCCTGCGCGAACTGATCGCCGCCGCCGGGCCCGAGGTGCTGCACGAGAACCCGTCCTATGTGTTCCTGCGCCGCGTGGAGGGATTGCGGAACGACCAGGGTCCGATTGGCGCCCTGGGCGTGCCGCTGACATCGGAACGCTCCCTGGCCGTGGATCCCGCGCAGGTGCCCCTGGGCGCGCCGGTCTTTCTCACACCCGCCGCAGGAGCACCGGCCCGCGCCGCCCCACGCCTGGTCGTGGCACAGGACACCGGGGGCGTGATCCGCGGCCCCGGCCGTGGCGACCTGTTCACGGGCTGGGGCCCGGAGGCCGAGGCGCGGGCCATGGGCATCAACCACCCCGTCACGATGTTCGTGCTGGTGCCCCGCCCGGCTGAGCCCGAGGACATGATGGTCGCCGGCCAAACGGATCGGCGGGCCAGCACCCAGAAGCTCGCCCAGGGCATGATAGCGCGACCACCGGCCCGTCCGCTGGAAGAGGTCGCGGCGAGCCGGCCGCAGCGCCTGCCTTCCGGCCGCGTGATGGTCACCATCGAGCCGCCACAGTGAGCTGTTCCGCCGGGAGAGCCTGAAAACCGGAGGCGGGGCCCCTGGGGCAGCCCCGGCGGAGGGGCCGGGAGGCAGAGCCTTCCTGGGCCAGCCCCCAGCAGTTCAGACCGGTCCCGCGTTATGCCAGGATGAAGTCGCTCGCGCCCAGCGAGGCGATATCCTGCACGGTGAACAGCACCTCCTGCGTCGCCGCGACCCGCACCACCGTGTCATAGGTGGTGCCACCCATAAGGTTCGCGCTGGAATCCAGCACCAGACCCGCGAAGGTCAGGCCATCCGCGAGGCCGATCTTGTCCGCGCCATACTGGAAATCGAGGATCAGATCGCCGCCCTCGCCCGCGGCGAAGACGAAGCGGTCCTTGCCCGCGCCGCCGGTCAGCGTGTCGGCACCCCATCCGCCCCACAGAAGGTCATTTCCCGCACCGCTGTCGAGCACGTCGTTCCCGCCGGTCACCGTGCCACCATCGACGGTGCTGATCGTACCCCCGACATCGCCGTAGAGCTTGTCGTTCCCGTCCCCGCCGGAGAGGGAATCGTTCCCGAGAATAATGTGACTGTCGTCGGCGATGACGTCGCCCTTCGCATCGCCGTAGAGGGTGTCGTTGTTCTCGCCACCATCAAGGGTATCGTCGCCGGCGCGAAGCTCGGTGCCTCCCTCGGCCCAGATGTCGCCCCCGGCATCGCCCACCAGCGTGTCACTGCCGTCGCTGCCGATCAGGGTATCGCCGCCCGTCCGGATATAGCCGTCGGAATGGGCATAGAGCGTGCCACCGGCATCGCCGTAAAGCGTGTCCTTGCCCACACCGCCATCGAGGATGTCGTCGCCGCCGACCACGACGGCTTCGTCAGATTCCATCATCCCGCCGGCATCGCCATAGAGCCGGTCGTCGCCCAAGCCGCCGAGCAGCGTGTCATGGCCACCATAGACGGCGCCGTCCGAGGAGCCGGCGAAGAAGAGGCCACCGGCATCGCCATAGAGGACGTCCTTGCCGTCGCCGCCATCCAGCAGGTCGTCGCCGCCCAGCACATCGCCCTCGGCGTTGGCGTGGAACTTCCCGCCCGTGTCGCCGTACATCTTGTCATTGCCGCTGCCGCCGAGCAGCTCGTCATTCCCGCCCAGGACCCTGGCGCCGGAATCCAGCGCGTAGAAGCCGCTTCCGCTGTCGCCATAGAGCGCGTCGTTGCCGCTGCCGCCGTCGAGCCGGTCATTCCCGCCGGTCACGCTGCTGTCGTAGTCGGCGGACATCTTGCCGCCGGCGTCGCCATAGAGCCGGTCGTCATCCGCGCCGCCCTTCAGCGTGTCGGCGCCGCCCAGCACCGCCGGGGGGGTGTCGCCCGTACCGTCATCGGCCGGGGCGATCATGTCGCGGCCGGCATCGCCGTAGAGCGCATCCTTCCCCGAGCCGCCGTCGAGCAGGTCGTCGCCCCCTACCGTATCGGACCCGGCATGCCAGAGCAGCGAACCGCCCGCGTCGCCATACAGCCGGTCGTTGCCGCCGCCGCCATACAGCGAATCCGCGCTGGCAAAGCCGTAGAAATCACCATTGGCATCGCCGTAAAGCGTGTCCGCGCCGTCGCCTCCCACCATGTGGTCGCTGACCAACCCGCTCGCGAGTTTATCGGCGCGTGCGGTACCCTTGATGATGGCCACGGCGGCTTCCCCCTGTCGGCGCGTCTCGCCGGCCCCATGTAACGGGCCGCCTTCTACAAACGCGCGACAAACTGAAGGGGAGCGCTCTCCGTTCCATTTCTCAACGAAAGACAGGTCCGAACCGGCATCCGATCTGGTGCAATCCGGAAGCCGTTTCTCCTCAATGTTGTATTTCCGGCGATGGCTGCTACCGTAGCGAGCACGCAGCGCTCAACGTGCCGTGGCGCGCATGCCCCAGATCATCAGCGCCGAAAGCGCCACGAACCCCCCAGCCATCAGCCCGAGCTCCCGCAGCGCCTCCGCCCGGATCACCAGCCCGCCAAGCAGTGCGCCCAGCGACACGCCGAGATAGGTGGCTGAGGCATTAAGCGAGAGCAGCACTGGCGCCATGGCCGGTGAAAGGGCCACCAGCCGCACCTGCTGCACCGCCGGGAAGCACCAGTTCGAAGCGCCCCAGGCCACCAGCAGCATCAGCACCGCCGGCATCGCCGCCGCCACTGGCAGGGTCTCCACCGCCAGGGAGATGCAGGCGAGGATAACGGCCAGGGTGGCATTGGCCATGATCAGGAAGCGCCGGGGCTCGTGCCGGTCCGCCGCCCAGCCGCCGATCGAAACACCGAGCAGTCCGCCCAGGCCCGACAGCAGCAGCGCCAGCGCCGTTCCCTCTCCCCCGAAGCCAAGCGTCTCCTGCAGGAAGGGCGCCAGATAGGAGAAGAGGGAAAAGGCCCCTGTGAAGATGGCAACGGTCTGCGCCAGCAGCTTCGCCACCTCCGGCCGCCCCGCGATGGCCAGCCGCTCCGCCACCCCCGCCGCCCGTGCGCCGGGCAGGCGGGGCAGGAAGGCCAGGCAGCCGAGCGCGGAGACCAGACCCAGGCCCGCCACGGCCAGGAAGGCGGCGCGCCAGCCCAGATGCTCGCCGATCAGCGTACCGAGCGGGGCACCCAGCACGGTGGAGAGCGTCATGCCGCCGATCACCGTCGCCATGGCCCGGCCGCGGTGATGCGGCTCCACCAGGGCAATGGCGCAGGCACCAGCCGTGGGCACGAAGAGCGCCGCGGCCAGCGCCGCCGCGACCCGCAGCCCGAGCAGTGCCGCATAGCCGGGCGCAAGGCCACAGCCGGCCGAGGCCAGCACATAGGTTCCCATGGCGAGCACCAGCGCCTGCCTTCGTTCCATCCCCGCCGCCGCGGCCGCGAGGACGGGGGAGGCCAATGCATAGGCGAGGGCGAAGGCCATGGAGAGATGCCCGGCAGCGGGCACGCTGACGGCCAGATCCGCCGCGATCACCGGAAGAAGCCCGGCGATGCTGAAGGTGCCGGTGCCAACCGCGAAGCTGCCCAGCGCCAACCACAGGAGGGAGCGCGGCATGGGTCCTCCAACAGTCCAATAACATTTGAACTAACCGCCACCTAAGTCACAGCCGGCTGCCCGTCAAGGCGGTTCAAGACGCCTTGGACAGCCCCTTTCACCAGCGCGCCGGATTGCCTATCTCGTGGGCATGTCGAAGGCGCTCCATCACCCCGAACCGGAGGCGATCGATCTCTCCGCGGTGCTGGATGCGCTGCGCGACCCGATCCGCCGCGCGATCGTGCTCATGGTTGCGGAGCATGGCGAGAAGCGCTGCTCCTCTTTCCTCCACTGCACGACCAAGACGAACCTCACCTACCATGTCACCCGCCTGCGGGAGGCCGGGGTGGTGCGGGTGCGGATCGAGGGACCCGCGCGCATTGTTTCGCTGCGCCGCGCGGAGCTGGATTCCCGTTTCCCCGGCCTGCTGGATGCCGTGCTGAATGGCGCCCGCCAGGATCCGCCCCTCGCCCGGCTCGTCGAACCTGCCTGACAGAACACCCCGAACAGGGCGCGGCCCGCGCCCGGATGACACGCAAGAATGAACACCCAGGAAGCCGTGAACCTCTCTCCGCGTGAGATCGTCTCGGAGCTCGATCGCTATATCGTCGGCCAGCACGATGCAAAGCGCGCCGTCGCCATCGCGCTCCGCAACCGCTGGCGCCGCCAGCAGCTGCCCGAGGGCATGCGTGAGGAGGTGGTGCCGAAGAACATCCTGATGATCGGCCCCACCGGCTGCGGCAAGACCGAGATCGCCCGCCGTCTGGCGCGCTTGGCCAATGCCCCCTTCCTGAAGGTGGAAGCCACGAAGTTCACCGAGGTCGGTTATGTTGGCCGCGATGTGGAAAGCATCGTGCGCGACCTGGTGGAGGCCAGCATCGTCCAGTTGCGCGAAGCCGCCCGCGCCGAGGTGCAGGCCAAGGCCGAGCTGAATGCTGAGGAGCGCCTGATCACCGCCCTGGTGGGCGAGGGTGCGAATGGCGAGACGCGCATGAAGTTCCGCAAGATGCTGCGCGAAGGCAGCCTCGACAGCAAGGAAGTCGAGGTGCAGGTGGCCGAGCAAGCCACGCCTATCGCCGTCATGGACATCCCGGGCATGCCGCCCGGCGCCCAGAACATCCAGGAGATGATGGGCAAGATGTTCGGCCAGCGGAGCCGCGCCCGCAAGATGACGGTGGCCGAGGCCCGCACCGCCCTCCTGCGGGAGGAAGCGGACAAGCTGCTCGACCAGGAGAAGCTGACGCGCGACGCCGTCCATCACGCAGAGCAGAACGGCATCGTCTTCATCGACGAGATCGACAAGGTCTGCGCCCGTACCACCGAAGGCGGCTTCCGCGGCGGCGATGTCTCCCGTGAGGGCGTGCAGCGCGACCTGCTGCCGCTGATCGAGGGCACGACGGTGAACACGAAGCACGGCCCGGTGAAGACGGACCATATCCTCTTCATCGCCTCCGGCGCCTTCCACCTCGCCAAGCCCTCCGACCTCCTGCCGGAGCTGCAGGGCCGCCTGCCGATCCGCGTGGAGCTGAAGGGCCTGACCCGCGAGGATTTCCGCCGCATCCTGACGGAGCCGGAGCATGCCCTGACCGCGCAGTACACCGCGCTGATGGGCACGGAGGGCGTCAACCTCGACTTCACGCCGGACGCGATCGACGCGGTGGCCGAGCTGGCCGCCGACATCAATGACCGCGTAGAGAATATCGGTGCCCGCCGCCTGGCCACCGTGCTGGAGCGGTTGCTGGAGGAGGTGTCCTTCAGCGCCTCCGACCGCCGCGGCGAGACAGTGCGGGTGGACGCGTCCTATGTGCGGGAGAAGGTGGCGCCGCTGGCCTCCAGCACGGATCTGTCGCGGTTCATCCTCTGACGAAAGGCCGGCGGAGAAAGAATTCTCCCCCGGGCCCCTTCATCTTTTTCCTCGGGTTTGGGGCGCGCCAGTCCAGCTCGCGCGCCCCGGCTTTTTCCGGGGTTCCCGCATCTGGACATCGCGGCGGGACCGTCGCATGGCAGAGCCCGTCAAAAGGGGGCAGCCATGGTCGAGCAGGTGATGAAGAGCGCAGCCTATCAGGAGGCGCTGCGGCACCTGGCCGCCAGCCATGAGCGCTTCGTTGAGGAGACGATCCGCCTCACTGAGATCCCCGCCCCCTTCTTCCAGGAGGAGGAGCGCGGAAAGGCCTATCTCGAGATGCTGCGCGAGGCTGGCCTCGAGGAATGCGAGATGGACGCGGAAGGCAATGTCATGGGCCTCCGCCGCGGGCTCGGCAACGGCCAGCTCATTGTTCTCGCCGCCCATCTGGACACCGTCTTTCCCCCGGGCACCGACCTCAAGGTCCGGCGGGAGGGCACCCGCCTCTACGCCCCGGGCATCGGGGACGACACGCGCAGCCTGGCCATGAACCTCGCCTTCCTGCGCGCCATGGATGCGGCGGGCATCAAGACGAAGCACGACATCCTCTTCGTCGGCAATGTCGGGGAGGAGGGGCTGGGCGACCTGCGCGGCATCCGCTTCCTCTTTACCAAGGGCCGCTATGCCGGCCGCATCGCCGCCTTCATCTCCGTCGAAGGCCCGATGGGCATGGGCACCATCGTCTCCGGCGCCACTGGCTCCCTACGCTACCGCCTGACCTTCCGCGGCCCCGGCGGGCACAGCTTCATGAATTTCGGCATTGTCAGCCCCTCCTTCGCCCTGGCCGAGGTGATGGCCGGCCTCTCCCGCCTCGAGGTGCCGAAGGAGCCCCGCACCACCTTCAGCGCCAGCGTGATCGGCGGCGGCACCTCGGTGAACTCCATCCCGAACGAGGTCTGGCTGGAGGTGGACCTGCGCTCCGATTCCGCCCAGGAACTCGCCCGCATCGACCACGCGTTCAAGAACATCGTGCAGCGCGCGGTCGAGGCCGAGAACGCCGCGCGCAGCACCGCCAAGGGCGCGGTCACGGTGGAATGGAAGAAGATCGGCGACCGCCCCGCCGGCGCGATCGACCGCAAGAGCGAGCTGGTGGCCAATGCCACCGCCGCCGCGAAGGCCCTGGGCTTCACGCCGAAGACGGTCGCCAGCTCCACCGATGCCAGCATCCCCATCTCCCTGGGCATTCCGGGCATCGCTGTCAGCGCCGGCGCGGGCGCCGGGGCGCATACGCTGGACGAATGGGTGGATGTGGAGCCGAAGCAGACGCTGCATGACATGCAGCTGGCCTTCGTGACACTGCTGCAGACGGCGGGAATGGAGGCCTGAGCGACCCTTACGGATCGCGGGATCCGGGGAGGCGGAGCTTTCCCCGGGCTACCTATCGCGGTCCCCGCCGTTGCTCCGCAACCGCGCCCGGCCGCGCCCCCGCCCGGGTCGCCTGGTCGTCCCGCGCGCCCGTGATGTTCGCCGCACAGGTGCCGTTCTCGATCATCTGGCGATAGCCCGGGGCGGCGCGGCTGCAGGCGCGGACCAGGTCGTCGCGGTGCGGGCCGCGGGCATTGACGACGTCGCGCATGAACTTGTCCACCTCCGTGTTCGCCTGGGCCTTGTCGGCCGGCAATTTGGGCGAGGCGGCGATGCAGGCCCGCCAGGCGGCAACCGCGTCGTCGCAGGTGGCGTCGCCGGTGGTGCTGGGCGTGAGCCCATTGGTGACAGGCTGTGAGCGGGTTTGAACCTGCGCGAAGGCGGGGCTGGCCAGGAGGAGAGCCGGAAGGGCCAGCAGGACGAGGCGCATGGGGCAGGTTCCCGAGGGTAGGCTGGGGCACGGCCAGCATCGGGCCGAGCGGGCGGGCCAGGATCCGAGTGGGTGGAAGTTTATTCTACGACTGGCTCTTCCGACCTGTCACCTGACCATGCCTCCCCGGCCGGCTCCCGCTGGAAGATCGAGAAGCCGCTTGGCGACGCGGGCATGGGCGCGCATAGACAGGGCATGTCTAGCTCCTCGCCCTGGCCTCCGCCGTCGCCTCCGCCGACCGCCCCGCCGGGCAGCCCGGCCGCAGCCGGCGCTCCGCCCACACTGGGCGGGCTGGAGGCGGATCTGCTGCTGGATCGTCGCCGGCTGAAGCGCAGCCGGGGGCTCTGGCGGGCGCTTGCTGTCCTGTTGGTGTTAGGTGGGCTGGCGCTGAGCTTCGGCCGGACCGGTGGCGACGGGCCAGGACTGTGGGGCCTGCGCGGCCCGCATCTGTTACGGCTCACCGTCTCCGGCACCATCACCGACAGCCGGAAGCTGGTCGAGGCAATCGACCGCGCGGCAAAATCCACCTCGGTCCGCGGCATGGTCCTGTCGGTGGACAGCCCAGGCGGCACCATGGCAGGCGGCGAATCCCTGCATGCCGCGCTGGCGCGCTTTCGTGCCGCCAAGCCGCTGGTCGCCGTGTTCGGGGGCACCGCCGCCTCTGCCGGCTACATGATTGCCACACCCGCCGAACGCATCTTCGCGCGGGAGGGCAGTGTCACCGGTTCCATCGGCGTGATCCTGCAATCCTTCGAGGCGCAGGAGGCCATGCGCAGCCTGGGCGTCCGGGCTGAAGCCATCACCTCCGGCCCGCTAAAGGACCAGCCCAGCCCCTTCCGCCCGTTGACCGAGGAAGGCCGGGCCGCGCTGCAGGCGGTGGTCGACGACCTGTACGCCCAGTTCGTACGCATGGTCGCCGAAGGCCGGCACATGCCGGAGGATCGGGTCCGCGCTCTGGCCGATGGCCGTGTCATGACGGGGCGCCAGGCTATGGCCGCCGGGCTGGTGGATGCCATCGGTGGCGAGCCCGAGGCACGCGCCCATCTGGCCGCCACCCATGGAATCGACGCCGACATGCCGATCCGGGACCTGAGCGCGCGCGACCTGCGGGAGCGGACTTTCGGGGCGGTCCTGGGTGAGTCGATCGGGTCCGGCATCGCGGCGATCTTCGGCGAAACGGTGAAAAGCCTGATTTCAGAAGGGCTTGGCGTTGACGGCGCCTGGGCGCTTTGGCAGCCTTAAGCAATTGAGTTGGGCCCAGGAGACGCGCGCGCCGGATGACGAAGTCGGAACTCATCGCGGCCCTCGCGGCGGCCAACCCGCATCTGCGCCAGCCCGACGTGGAACTGATCGTGGCCACGATCTTCGAGGAGATCACGGCGGCGCTCGCGCGCGGGGACCGGGTGGAGTTGCGCGGCTTCGGCGCTTTCTCCGCCAAGAAGCGCGATGCCCGCACCGGGCGCAACCCGCGTACCGGCGAGTCCGTTGCGGTGTCCGGCAAGGCCGTCCCCTATTTCAAGCCCGGCAAGGAGCTGCGGGAGCGGGTGAATGGCGGCCCGCTGCAGCAATCGCGCCGGTCCACCGCGGCGGCGGAGAGCTGACATCCGCGGCATGGCCGGCGAACAGGCCTTCGCCGGCCATGCCTCGGCTTCCTGTTTGGTCGCGCGCCTCACGCCTTCGGGGGTTCCACCCCGCGCGATCGCGTTCTAGGAGTTTCGCCCATGTGGCGCTGGTTGCTGATCGGGCCCCTGCTGCTCGTGCTGATCCTGTTCGCGGTGTCGAACATGCAGCCGGTCTCGGTGGCATTCTGGCCCTTCGACCTTACCTGGCAGACGCCCCTGGCGCTTGCCGTCCTGCTGATTTCGGCCCTCGCCTTCCTGCTGGGCGCCTTCGTGTCCTGGGCTGCCGGTGCGCCGGCGCGGCGCCGGGCCCGGGCTCGCATCCGGGCCGGTGAAGCCGCGCAAGCCGAACTGAACCGGCTGCGCGCGCAGGAGGCCAAGCGCGTCGAGGCCGAGACGATCGCGCGGGATCAGGCCATGTACTCGGGCACGGGAAGCCGGGCCGTGCGGGTCATCGCCCAGAGCTGATTGCCCAAAGCCAGGCGCCAGGACGCGTGAACCGATCATGAGGACCCCGGGGCCCGCAGGCCCCGTGGCGCTTCGTCAGCCCCAGGCCGGACGTGGTCTTTCGATTGCCAGATCCAGCATGCGGTCGAAGGGGTCCAGGGCCGGCTCCAGCCGGTCCAGCGCCGCCTCGAATTCCGCGCGCAGAGCTGATTTCCGGTGCTCCGGCAGCCAGCTCGCCTCCAGCCCGGCCAGGCTGAGCCTGCGCGCATCGGCAAGGCCCCATCCTGTCTGGTTGAACACCTGCCGCCAGGAATGGCCTATGGTGGTACCGAACATGGTCGGGTCATCGGTGCCCAGCACGATGTTCAGCCCGGCCTCGTACATCCGCCGGATGCGCTCGATCCGCGGGATGCGGTTCGGCAGGATGGAAGACCAGCAGGCCATGGTGAAGGGCGTGCCCTCACGCGCCATGCGCTCCACGATCGCGGGATTGGCCAGCATGTTGTAGCCGTGGTCCAGCCGGTCGCAGCCCAGTGCATCGCGGCAATGGGTGATATGGGCCGGCGGGCCTTCGAACAGGGTCTGGTTGTCTTCGCAGACATGGGCGGTGCGGCGCAGGCCCATGCGGCCCGCGCGGCGCCAGGCCTCTACCCAGACCAGCGGCGGCCCGGCGCGCTCCGCCCCGTCCAGCCCGATGCCGACCACGCGCGGATGCGGATGGGCCTGCATCCAGTCCAGCATCTGCAGGGATTCGCTGGGCAGGCAGACGCTGCGGTCGATGCAGGCGATCATCAGGGAGGAAACGCCAAAATCCCGCTCCGCCCGCTCCAGCCCCGCCGCCAGCCCGTCCACGATCAGCGGATAGGTGGCGCCGTTCGGCGTGTAGTAATGCGGGTTGAAGAAGATCTCGACATGCCGGGCATTGCCGTGGCGGTGCATGTCCTCGATGCACTCATAGGCCACGCGCTCGAAATCCTCCCGCCGCTTCACGGCCAGGGCGCCGAGGCGGAGGACTTCGAGGAAGCCATAGAAATCAGGCCATTGGTAAAGGGTCTCGGCCGGGCGCGGCAGGCGCACGCCATTGGCGGCCGCGATCTCGTGCAGCGTGGTGGCGCGCATCGCGCCGGCGATGTGGCAGTGCAACTCGACCTTGGGGACAAGGTCGAGCCAATCGGAGAAGTTCAGCATCAGCGGCCCCGGCGGATGTTCCAGAGGAACATGGCGGGACCCATGGGAACATCCGCGAGTTCCGAACGCCAGGCGGAAGCGGCAACGAACTGGCCGAGCGGCATGTAGAAGGCCTGCTCCGCCGCACGGGCATGGATCTTCTCCGCCAGCCGCTTGCGCTCGGCCTCGGTGGAGGCAGCGGCGAAGGCGGCGCGGTCCGCCTGTACCTGTTCATCCTTCGGCCAGCCGGCGAAGCCGCCCGGGGCGCCCGCGGCTTCCATGTAGGAGTTCTGCAGCGGGGTCTGCATATCCGGCACGGTGGCGGTGGTGTGGAAGACGTTCCAGCCCTCCGGCCGGGCGCGGCGGCCAAAGAAGGTGTTCAGGTCCATGCTCTGCAGATCGACCTTGAAGCCGAGCTTCGTCAGCAGGTCCTGGGTGACGAGGCCCAGCACCGCGATGCCCGGGGCATCGGCGGGGTGGATGATGACCACAGGCTGGGAAAGGTCCACGCCGCTCTCCCGCAGCAGGCGCCGCGCCCCCTCCAGGTCCGGCTTCAGGGGCATGCCGGCGGTGGTCTCGTATGGCGTGCCGCAGCCGAGCATGGAGCGGCATTCCCGCCCATATTCCGGCAGGCCGGCCACGCCCGGCAGATAGTCGGCCTGGTCCACCGCCATCATCACGGCCCGGCGGGCCTGGAGGTTGTTGAAGGGCGGCAGCAGGTGATTGAAGCGCAGGATGCCCTGGTAGCCGAAGGGCGAGACGACCTGCACCTTCACATCGCGGTTGCGCTGCAGGATCGGCAGCACATCGGCGGGCAGGCGCTCCAGATAGTCCACCTCCCCCGTGGAAAGGGCGCTGACCTGGCTGGAAACATCGGGCATGGCGATCAGCTCGACGCGCTCGAAGGTCGGGCGCTTACCCCCCGAGGCCCAGACGGCGGGCTCGGGGCGCGGCCTGTAGCCCTCATGCCGCACCAGCACGATCCGGTCGCCCGGCCGGTACTCGGCGGCGGCGAACTTATAGGGGCCGGAGCCGATGGGCTCGGTCACTGGCCGGTTCGGCGGCGTCTCGGCCAGGCGCTTCGGCATGATCATCGGCACCATGGCGCCGGGCTTGGCCAGGGCCTGGAGGACAAGGCCGAAGGGCTGCTTCAGCTTGATGCGGACGGTGCGCGCATCCGGGGCGTCCAGCACCTCGGTGGCGCGCAGCATGACGCTGCCCAGGGCGTCCCGCTGGCCCCAGCGGCGCAGGCTTGCGGCGCAGTCCTCGGCCGTCACCGGGGTGCCGTCATGGAAGGTCAGCCCGTCCCGCAGGAAGAAGCGCCACTCCATTCCATCCGGGCTGGCCTCCCAGCGCTCGGCCATCTGGGGCCGGGGCTCCCACTTGTCGTTCACCGCCAGCAGCGTGTCGTAGACGAGGTAGGAGAAGTCCCGCGTCGTGAAGCTGGTGGTGAAATGCGGATCCAGGATGGTGGTCAGGGTCTCCGGCACGACGCGGAGCGTGGCGGCGCGGGAGGCCGTCTGGGCACGGGCCAGGCAGGGCAGAAGGGCAGGGGCCGCAAGAAGGGCGGTGGCGGCGAGCAGCGAACGGCGATGCATGCGGGTCTCGGGAACCAGGGGTGGTGGCGTTAACAAGCAAATTTCACGCCGCATAGCCCGGCCATTCCGTGGGGCGGTCCGGCGCGCTAGATAAGGGGCATGGTCGCGCTCACCTCCCCCGACTTCAAGCGGCGTGCCGCCCGCGCGCTGGCCGATCCGAACCTGCAGCGAGCCCTGAAAAAGGGCGGCTCCGGCTTCCACTCCAAGCGCGCCCAGGCGGTTGCGGCGCTGCCGGAATTCGAGCGCCTGCGGGAGATCGGGCGCGACATCAAGAATCACGCCCTGGCGAACCTGGATCATTACCTCGAAGTGTTTGAGGCGAATGTCCGGGCGAATGGCGGCCAGGTCCACTGGTGCCGCGATGCCGCCGAGGCGCGGGCCGTGGTGCTGAAGATCTGCCGCGATGCGGATGCCCGCACGGTCACCAAGGGCAAGTCCATGATCTCCGAGGAGATCGGGCTGAACGAGCATCTGGAGGCCAATGGCATCACCCCGGTCGAGACCGACCTGGGCGAATACATCCTCCAGCTCGTGCATGAGCCGCCTTCCCATATCATCGCGCCGGCCTTCCACCTGAACCGGGAGGATTGGGAGCAGCGCTTCCGCGCCGCCCATACCGACCTGCCGAAGGACCGGGTGTTCCATGAGCGGCGGGACATCATGGTGGAGGCGCGGCAGAAGCTGCGGCAGCGCTTCCTGGCCGCCGATGTCGGCATCACCGGCGCCAACTTCCTGATCGCGGAGACGGGCTCCTCCGTCATCGTGACGAATGAGGGCAATGGCGACCTGACGCAGACGCTGCCGCGCGTGCATATCGCGCTGGCCAGCATCGAGAAGGTGGTGCCCACGCTGGAGGACTGCACCAGCCTGCTGCGCCTGCTGGCGCGCAGCGCCACGGGCCAGGACCTGTCGGTCTACACGACCTTCTCGACCGGCGTGCGGCGGGCGAACGACCTGGACGGGCCGGAAGAGTACCATGTTGTCCTGATCGACAACGGCCGCTCCAACATGATCGGCACGGATTTCCACGAGATGCTGCGTTGCATCCGCTGCGCGGCCTGCATGAACCACTGCCCGGTCTATGGCGTCACGGGCGGGCACGCCTATGGCTGGGTCTATCCGGGGCCGATGGGATCGGTGCTGACGCCCTCCCTCGTCGGCCTGGACAAGTCGGGGCACCTGCCCAACGCCTCCACCTTCTGCGGGCGCTGCGAGAGCGTGTGCCCCGTGAAGATCCCGCTGCCGAAGATGATGCGGCACTGGCGGGAAAGGGAGTTCGAGCGCCATCTGACGCCCTCCACCTTCCGCACCGGGCTGGGCGTCTGGGCCTGGTTCGCCAAGCGGCCGGGCTGGTATCGCGCGGCGTCGCGCATCGGGATGGGCGCGCTGGCGCTGCTCGGGCGCGGCAAGGGACGGTTCCGCAGCCTGCCCCTGGCAGGCGGCTGGACCACAGGGCGCGACCTGCCGGCGCCGGAAGCCGGGGGAACCTTCATGGCGCGGTACACCGCGACGCAGAGGCGGCGATGAGCAGCCCCGGAAGCAGCAAGGACGCCATCCTCGGCGCCATCCGGCGTGGCCTGAAGCGCGGCCCCTTGCCGGCGGACCAGCGCGCGATGCTCGATGGCCGGCTGGCCACGCATCCCCGGCAGCTCATCCCCGCGCGCTCCCGCGTGTCGCGCCCGGAGCAGATTGCGCTGTTCGTAAAGAACGTGGAGAAGGAGTTCGGCACCATCGAACGTGTGCCGGATGCCGCCTCCGTGCCCGCCGCCGTGGCGGATTACCTGGCCGCGCAGAACCTGGAGCCGCGCTTCGTCATGGCGCCGCATCCCGAGCTGACGGAACTACCCTGGTCCGATCGGCCAATGTTGCAATTCGAGACGCGGCGCGCGCGGGAGGATGATGCGGTTTCCGTGCAGCATGTCTGGGCGGCCGTGGCCGAGACGGGAACGCTGCTTTTCCCGTCTGACCCCACCCGTCCGACCACGCTGAACCTGCTGCCGGAGACGGAGATCGCCGTCATCCGCGCCTCCGCAATTGTGGGCGCCTATGAGGAAGCCTGGGACCGGCTGCGGGCGGAGCGCGCCGGGGCGGAACCCTCTGGCGGCTTCATGCCGCGCAACATCATGTTCGTGACGGGTCCCTCGCGCTCGGCCGATATCGAGCAGACGCTGGAACTGGGTGCGCACGGCCCGCGCCGCCTGCATGTGGTGCTGGTGGAGGATGATCCCGCCGCAAGCACGACCCTCTCCGAGATCGCTGATCCGCGGCCGGAGGCAGCGCGCGAGCCCGTGGCCCGGCCAGGCGAGATCGCCAACCCGGCGGACTGACATGGCGCGCAGGCCCCGCCTCGTCTCGGCCTCCGAGCGGGCCCTGTGGCACGCCTATCTCTCGCTGAACGCGGTGCAGGCACTGCCGGGGCGCGACACGCCGCCCCCGCCGCCTCCGCCCAGCCCGGCGCCGGATCCCGTGCCGGCCCCCGCCGCGGCCCCGACCACGCCGCGCCCCAAGATACCGGCGCCCATCCAGCCCGTGGCCGTGGGTCAGCCCGGTGCCGGTCTCGACGAACGCCGCTGGCGTGACCTGCGGCGCGGCAAGACACGCCCCGAACGCACGCTGGACCTCCACGGCCGCCGCGCCGACGAAGCCCATAGCGCCACCATCGCCTTCCTCCGCAACGCCCATGCGGATGGCGTGCGCTGCGTCGCCATCGTCACCGGCAAGGGTAGCGGCGAGGGCGGCATTCTCCGCCGCGAGCTGCCCCACTGGCTGAACCTGCCTGCCGTGCGCTCGCTGATCCTCGGCGCCGCACATCCGCACCGCGCCAACACCGGCGCCGTTCATCTGCTTCTGCGGCGGCGGAAGGGATGATGGTGCGGCGTCTGCTGCCGCGGGAAGGCAGCGGGGCCATCGGGGCAACCCCATGACCCCCTTCGGCGCGCGGCTGCGGCAGTGGCGGGCGGAGCGGGGTGTGACGCTGGCTGAGATGGCGGCGGCGATGCAGGTTTCCGCCGCTTATCTGTCAGCGCTGGAGCACGGGCGACGGGGGGCGCCGTCGGTAGGGCTGGTGCATCAGGTCTGCGAGTATCTTGGGCTGATCTGGGACGATGCGGATGAGCTGACGCGGCTCGCCCAGCTCTCGCGCCCACGGGTGGTGCTGGACACGGCGGGACTTTCGCCTGAGGTGACAGAGCTGGCCAACCGGCTGGCGGATTCGATCCGCACGCTGCCGCCGGAGGTGGTGCAGGAGCTGCGTGCAGTGCTTGAAAGGGGGATGCGTGGCCGAGGAGGATAAGACCTATCAGGCGATCCTGGAACGGCATGAGCGAATGCTGGGCAATGTGCCCTATGTCCATCTCGTGCGGGAGGACGCGCAGGCGCCGCGGCGTCTGCTGGTGACCATGGCGACGCATAAGAGTGGCGAGCGCTATGCGGCGCTGGAGACGGTGGTGCATAACTGGACGGGCGACGTGCTGGCGCTGCGCGATCCACAGAACAGCTACTACCTGCAGCAGGATGCCGGCGCGGCCTATGACGCGGTGGTGGATGCGGTCTGCGCCGATTATGCGCCAGCCGATATCGTGTTCTTCGGATCGTCAATGGCTGGCTACGCGGCCCTGCGCTGGGCGCTTCAGCGGGATGCCAACGCAGTGGTCAACAACCCGCAGGTCAACCTGGACGCGGCAGCGCGGCTGGGCTGGCCGGAGCTGCGGGCGAACATCCTGCGTATCCCCATCCGTGTGAACCTGGACGAGATGGCGCATGGAGAACGGTCCTGCTCCATCGCCTGGCTGCACGGGCGGCATGCGATGGATGTGGATGCGCTGCAGCGCTTCATGGTGATGTGGCTGGACATGCCGGGGATGACGCTGAACCTGCAGCAGCACCCTGAGGCGTCGCATCGCTACCTGATCAACAACAAGCGCCATTTCTTCGCACTGGTGGAAGGCGTGCTGGCGGAACGGGCGATGCGGGAGAGGACCGAGCGGCTGCGTTAGGGCGGCCGGGGCCTTTTTGGCCGGGATGAAGGATGGAGGGGCGCGGAAGCTCCGCGCCCCTCCATTGTGCTCAGAGGGCGAAGTCGCTCGCCGCAAGCTCCGGACGGCCCGTCAGGGCGATCTGGAAGTCCGCCGAGCCATCGCCGTCCACATCGCCCTCGACGAGGGAGTGTTCGCCCTCGGCAACGACATGCAGCTCGCCCGCATGGCCACCGAAGTCCTCGCCGCCGATGAAGGTGAAGCCCTGATCGCCGCTCTCGTTCGACTGAGCATCGATCGCGCCGAGATCGATGCTGTCCCGCGAACCGAAATCGGTGATCACGTCGTGGGAGTTGTCCGGTGCGCTGTCCTCAATGCTGGTGAAGACGAAGCGGTCATGCCCGTCCCCGCCGGTAAGGGTGTCGGCGTCCAGCCCGCCCGTCAGCACGTCGTTGCCCGTGCCTCCGGCCAGCGTATCCTTGCCTTCCTCGCCGGACAGGGTGTCGGTGTTCGTGCCGCCGGACAGATTGTCATCGCCAGCGCCGCCGGAGATCGTGTCCTTGCCGCCGAGGCCATCGATGGTGTCCGCGTCGGAGGTGCCGACCAGATCATCCGCACGCGAAGTCGCCGCGATGGTCAATGCCTCAAGGCCACCCGCCACGGTGTCCGTGCCGGACGAGGACTCGCCATCGGACGAGATGACATCGCTGCCGGACGAGGCCTGCTCGTCGCCCGAGGTGGTGTCCGTGCCGGCCGAGGAGGTGCCCTCCGACGAATTGTCTTCCGTGGCCGTGACAACGGTGCCGGTGGTGCTCTCCGGCACGTCGAGCTTGCCTACGCCCGCATGGGCCAGGACATAGGACTTCACCGAGGAGGTGTCGTCCAGCTTGTAGTCATAGGGCGCGGTGAAGCTGGAGGTGGACTGGCCGTCCTGGGCGCTGGCCTCGCCACTGCCCACGTCACCCCAGCTGACATTGGTGAACTCGTTGCCGCTGAGGTTCCAGTAGCCGACCTTGTCGCTGTCGATGCTGACAATCGGGTTCTTCACGTTCTCGAACACGTTGTTCTCGACGAGTGCCTCGGCGCCCATGCGGATGTTCACCGCGGATTCCGACACGTCCTTGTAGTAGTTGTCGTAGACGTGGACCTCGCCGTCGCGGACCAGCGGCGCGCGCGAGCCGATGTTATTGAAGATGTTGTGGTCGTAGGTAACGTAACGGCCACCCTCGTCGCCGTCGGTGTAGCCGTTCAGCGAGACCTTGTGGTGGTCGTGGAAGTTATTGTTCGAGATGGTAACGTATTCCACCCCACGCTTGGTATCGACCGCCCCGTCATAGTAATCCTTGCCGACGGACATCGAGCTGTAGAACTCGTTGTGGTCGATCCAGATATTGTGGGCGCCGCCCTCCATCCCGATCGCATCCTTGGGCCCGCTGTTCACATCGTGAATCGACAGGTTCTGGAAGATCAGGTTGGACGAGCCGCCCTTCACCTGGAAGCCAATCCCGTCGAACTCCGCGCCGCCACCGGCGCCGATGATCGAGACGTTATGGACATTGTCCAGGGAGATGGCGTCAGCACCGGTGTTGGAAGTCGTGATTTCGCCGTCAACGAGGACGGTCAGCGGCTGAGAGCCGGCATTCGCGATCGCGTCGATCAGTTCTTTGCCCGTTGAGACCGTCACAGTGGTCCCGCCAGCGCCACCAGTGGTGCCGCCATTCATTGAAGCAAAGCCGTGTGCTACATTATCGGCCATAAATAACTTTTCCTGAAGATTACTTTGGCTGACCGGAGACGCATCGGTCGCGGTGGTGTTATCGGCCGAGATGAAACTCCAGCAAGATTGAGACGTACTTACCCGGCAGTTTCGGTGCACTTCGCAGGTGCAGCATAGCGCAGCACCAGGTTCAGAAGAAAATAATCCTCGATTCTGTTCCGCCTTACAAATAAGCGACGGTGTTGCAGTATCCCTGCAACAGGTTGGGACCCTTAAAAGCGCGGACCAAACAGCGGAATGCCGGGCTGCGTCAGGCCTTTTCCCGAGGTCGCCCTCCATCGCCAGGACAGCGGCCCGAAGGTCTGCCCCAAGAAGGCGTCACTCCTGTCCAGCGACAGCCTTGCCCGCAGCCCTGTCGCGAGCCATGGTCCGTGTCAGAAGGATCCACCGGTCCGAAAGCCGTCTCCGCCTCCGCCGCCAAAGCTGCCGCCGGTCTCGAAGCCGCCCCCGCCGAAGCTTCCGCCGGTCCCGCCGCTCCAGCCACCATCCCAGCCCCCGCCATTCCAGCTGCCGCCGGACGGGTCTCCCCAAGGCCCGCCGCCCCAGGGGCCGCCGGGGAGCCGGTGCTGCTCCAACCGGTCCCAGAAGCCGCCACGGCTGAGCCCGCCGCCCAGAACCTGGCCGAGCAGCATCCCGAGCAGGGCGCCATCGGCGAAGTTCCAGTGGCTGCCCCCATAGCCCCGCTCGCGCATCTCCTGGCGCAGGGTCAGCAATTGCTGCACCCGGTCTCGGGCTGTCTGCGCTTCTGCGCGGCGCTGGGCGATCTGCCGTTCCAACTCGGCGCGCTCGGTGCCCGCATGCGCCATGCGGGCGACGATGGCATCGTCCTGCACCATCGGGGTGCGTGCGGCGGATTCGCGCAGGCTGCGAATACTTTCCTGTGAAAGCGCCGCTTCCAGCATCGCCGTCGCCTCAAGGGCACCAGCGCTCTCATCCGCCAGGGCGGCGCGGCGGCGTTCGGTTTCGTCCAGCGCGGCATGGGCGGCATGAAGCGCATCCTCCGCGCCTTCGAGCGCCGCACGCACCGCCGCGAGATCGCCGTCCGGCGCCGCCGTGACGACCCGCCGCTCATAGGCGGCCAGCGCCGTCGCACGCTCGGCAGCCTGTTCGCGCATCCGCTTGGCATGGCCCTCCAGCCGGTCCGGCAATTCGGTCAGGGAGGCGAAGGACCGGCGGGCCGGCTCGTAACGCACGACGCGGGCGACGAAGCCGTCGAGCAGCCGCGTGAGCGGCCCGGCGCGATAGCCCGCGGTGCCGTAGCTGCGGTTCCACAAATAGGCGAAGAGCGGATCGTCCAGATAGGGCCGCCCCTTCGTCTCGCGGTCGCGGCGCGCGAACTCGGCCTTCTGGGTGGCATGCTGGGCGACGCGCGCCGCCTCGGCGGCCTGGTCGCGCAGGCGGGTCCATTCCGGATCGGCCTTCAGCTTCTCCTGCGCCGCCGCCCTGGCCTGGGCCGCCGCCGCCTCGGCTTCCTGAAGCCGGCGGGCTTCCCGGTCACGTGTCTCGGTCGCCTCCTGCAGCACGCGGCGCCGCTCGGCGAGTTCGGCCTCCGCCTCGGCCGCGGCGCGGGAGCGCTCCTCCAGCAGCGCATGTGCCTTGGCGGTGGCCGCATCCAGTTGCCGCACCACCGCGCCACCGTCCTTGCCGAGCATGTCGAGGCGCAGCCGGGCGAGCTCGCGCAGGGCCCGCGCCTCCGCGCTGCGCCGCGCCTCGATTTGCGCTGCGAGCCGGTCCACCTCCGCCTGCGCGGCGGCAGCCTCCCGCTCCGCGCGCGCGAGGCGCTCATCGAAGCTCTGCAGCAGTTCCGATCCGTTCAGCACGGCGGCGCCTCTCCTACCATTGCAGGATGGCCCCGCCGGTGCTGCGGATGGTCCATTCCGGCCCCAGCGCGCCGGCGCGCTTCCGGCCCACCACCGGATCCTGGATCACTCCGTCCGCCATCTTGTCCTGGCGCACGCGCTCATACGCCTCTGGCGTGACATGCAGCCCCCAGCGCGACACCGTGGCGGTCCGTCCATCCTCCTCGGAGGTGACCGGCACCTCCACGGGACGGCCATCCGGGTCCACCGCTTCCACGATCAGGTAGAAGTTGCGCCCTCGCGGATTGCCCCGCGGCACACGCCAGATGCCAGATGGCTCGCCGGGGCGGGAGACGATGCGAACCGTATATTCCTGCGCCAGTTGCTGCCGCATCCCCCGCAGCCGCGCGAGCCGGTCTCGCGCATCATCCAGCGCACCGGCCCGGGCCGCAGCCTCGCCCTCTGAAACCAGGCGGTCCGCCTGGCCGAGGATCTCCGGCGCCTGCGTCGTCGCGGCAACACGCCCGCGCTCGGCGCGCAGCGCGGTGGGAATGCCGGTGCTCAGCTCTTCCTGCTGGGCAACACGCGCGCGCTCCGCCGGCAGCTGCACGCCGAACCACCAACCGCCACCAAGCAGCAGCACCGCGCCCAGTGTGAAGAGCAGGGTGCGCCCCCAGCGTGCGCGCGTGACCCAGAGCGTGGCGAGGCTGCGCGAGAAGGAGGGCGGCGTCGGGCGGTAGACGAAGCGCTGCTCTTCCAGCGCCGCCACGCCCTCCTCCAGGATGCGGTCGGGAACCTCGATCCCCTGGGTGGCGTAGATCTCGCGCAGGCGCCGCTTCAGCTGCTCCCGGCGCGCGTCGCCCTGCAACTCGCGCTCCACCAGGCGCTCGGCATGGCGGAGCGTGTCCACCACATCCATCGCCAGCATCGTCTCGTCGAGCGGGGCTGGCGTGGGTGCGGGATTGAGCGGCTTCCCGGCGGCCGGGACCGAGGCGGCGGCCTCAGATGGCATTCGCGGGCAGCGCCGTGCCTTCCCGCGCCAGCCGCGCGAGGCGGCGCTTCGCCTCCTCGACCGCGCGGCTGATCTCCTGGCTGTTCGCCGTGGCCTCGCGGCGCATCTCCTCGATGATCTCGCGCGAGCGCTCCTGATAGGAGACCACGGAATCCACCAGGCGCTTCACCGCCTCCGCCCGGATGGTCGGGCCATAGCCGGCGCGGATCGCGTCCTCCTGCACCTTGCCGCCGATATCCGCCAGCACCTCCAGGCTCTGGTTCACGCCCGCCTTCATGTTCTCCAGCGTGCGCGTGCTTTCATTCAGCCCGTGCATGCCGGTGAAGGTGGCGGTCAGCGCGGTCAGCACGGATTCATTCGTGGAGAAAAAGGCGACCGATTGCTGCCAGACCCGCTCCTTGGCGCTCGTGGTCTGCACCAGCCGGGCCATGATGACCTCGGAGGTGTTATAGGAGACGGTGAGGTTGTCCGAGAGGTCCTTGGCAACCTGGTAGATGCCCTCCTCCGTCTGCAGGGCGCGCAGTGCCTCGTCCCGCGCCAGTTCCAACCGGGCGCGCTCGGGCGGGGCGGCGGCGCTGGCGGCCTCCACGGTCTTGGAGGCCTCGTCCATGCGGATGCGCGCCGCTTCCAGCCGCGCCTGTGCCTTCTGCAGCACCTCATAGGCCATCACCTCGGCCTCCTTCAGCGCACCGCGGAAGTCGCGATAGGCCTCCAGGATCGCGTGCTCGCGCTCCACCTGATCCTTCGTGTCGCGGGAGACCTCGACATAGACGCGGCGGATGCGGTCGAAGCGGTCGGCAATGTCGCCGCGGGTGGCCTTCTGCCAGATGTTGGAAAGCCGCTCCATCGTGCTGATGCGGCCATCTTCGACCTGGCTGACCATGCTGCGCGCATCATCGCGAATGGAGTTGAAGGCGGCGGTGATCTCCTCGTAGCGCTGGCCGATCTCCACGGCTCGGATCTGCTCGCGCACCATTTCGTTGAAGGTCGTGGCCTGGACCAGCACGCGGGCGATCAGGGCGACCCGGTCCGGGTCCAGGTCGCTGACCTTCTGCAGCAGGCCCGTGATCGGGTTCTCCTCCGCCGAGCCGGGCGGCGGCAGCGGCAGGCCCATGTCGCGCAGGGCGGTCATGGCCTTGTCCAGGTAGCGCATGGGTTGAGCGACGGCGGTGCCGGTCACCTGCTGCATGGCATCAATCTCCTCGGCGCCTCCCGGGGTGGCCGCGCAGGAGGTGCGAGGCCATTAACTCCCACCCGGTCACCCAGTTCCATGGCCGGGCGCCCCGCCGGGCCTATGCCGCCGGGGCGGCGCGCAGGCGGCTGACGCGGAGCAGCCCCTCCCGCTCCAGCAGCGGGTGGGCGATGCCGGCCAGGTGGCCGGCGATTCCCTTCAGATCCCGCGTCACATCCAGGGCAAGCCGGGCCGTGGCGGCCGTCGCGTCATCGGCGCTGCGGCCCAGCCGGTCGGCCGCGATGCGCTCGGCCTGGCGCCAGGCCTCCTTCTCAATCACCAGTTGCCGCGCCGCCGCGGCATCGCCGCCCATGAAGACGGCCACGGCGAGGCGGAGCTGGGCGATGACGCGCTCATGCAGCGCAGCCAGCTCGTCAGCCAGGGCCTGGGGCAGCAGGGTGCCGCGGCGGGCGGCACGGGTGGCATGGCGGGCCAGCCCGCGCTCCACCATGTCGCCGATGTGTTCCAGCGCGATGGCAACGTCGCGGATCTCCTCCAGCCGTGTCGCCTCGGCCTGGGTCAGGGATTCGCGCGGCAGGGTGGCGATATAGGCGTGGACGGCGCGGTGCAGCCCATCCACCACGTCATCGCGGCGGGCGGTGGCCTTGGCGCGGTCGATATCGGCCCGGCGCAGCGCGGCGGCGGCGTCCCGCAGCATGGCCTCCACCTCATCCGCGATGCGCAGCACCTCGCGCGAGGCATTGGCCAGCGCCACCGCCGGGATCGCGACGGCCTCAGGATCCAGATAGCGCGGGGCGGAGGCGTCCGCCGCGGCCGGCGGCGCGGGCAGGAGCCGCGTGAGAAGGCGGCCGAGCGGGCCGAGAAGGGGCAGGGTCACGAGCGCGAGGATCAGGTTGAAGCCGAGATGCGCATTGGCGACCAGCCGCGCCGGATGGGGATCAAGGGCGCGCAGCGCCTCGGTCGCCGGGCCGAGCAGGGCGAGGGCGAGGATGGCCCCGGCGAGGCGGTTCACCAGATTGCCGATCGGCATGCGCTGGCGCGACAGGTCCCGCACCTCGCCGCGCGTGGCGAGCACCGGGGTAATGGCGCTGCCGAGATTGGCGCCCAGCACCATCGCGACCGCCGCCTGCGGGCCGAGTACCCCGGCCCCGGCCAGGGACCCGACCAGAAGCACGGCGGCGACGGAGGAGTGCATGGCCCAGGCGAGCACGGCGGCGGCCACCAGGTTCAGCAGCGGCGAGCCCTCCAGCAGATGCAGCACCTCCCGGAAGGCCGGAGAGGTCTGGAGCGGGGCCATGCTCTCCAGCATCAGATGCAGGGCCGCGAGCATGAGCCCAAGCCCCATCACCGCGCGCCCGGTCTCCCTCTGGCGGGTGGCGGGGCGGCGATAGGCGGCCCAGCCGATCAGCATCAGCGCCGGGAAGACGGCGCGGACATCAAAGGAGAGAAGCTGGACAATAAGGGCTGTGCCGACATTGGCGCCGAGCATGGCCGCCAGCGCCGGTTCCAGCCCCAGCGCGCCCTGGGCCGCCAGCCCACCCACCATCAGCGCGGCTGCGGTGCTGCTCTGCAGGGCGGCGGTGACGCCGAGCCCGGCCAGGAAGGCCCGTAGGCGGGAGCCGAGGGCGACGCCGACAACGCGCCGGAGATTGGCGCCGAAGGCCCGCTCCACCCCCCGCTGCACAAGGTGCAGCCCGAAGAGAAGAAGCGCCGCCTCTCCCGCCAACTCGATCAGCAACCGCAATGCGTCCAACGTGTCCTCCGCCTCTTCATGTCATCTAAGCGTCACAGATGGGGAATTGCACGCTCGATGTGGAAGGGCGGTCATTCTCCCTTGGCAGGTTCAAACTTCGCTGGACGGGAAAAAGACGGGGAAGGGGGTTCCTCCGCCGGCATCGCAGCCAGGCTGCGCGGCAGGATCAAAGCCCGGCGGCATCCAGGCGCCGGGTTCCCGGCGGGCTGGTGCTGCGCAGGAATGCCGCCAGTTCGCGAAAGGCCGGTGCCCGCATATCGGCACGACGCCATGCGAGGCCGATGGTCCGGCCGGCCTCCGCATCCGTCAGCTCACACACATGCACCAGCCGGTTCAGCTTCGCCCCTTCCCGTGTTGCCAGGAGCGGCAGAAGCGAGAGTCCCTCTCCGGCCGCAATCATGTGCCTGAGCATTTCCAGGCTGCTCGCGAAGCGGGCGTCGCGGCCGGGCGGCGCCATGGAGCAGAGCGAAAGGGCTTGGTCGCGCAGGCAATGCCCCTCTTCCAGCAGGAGCATGGCGTCGCCGGCCAGGTCGTCGAGGCAAAGCGCGGCACGCTCCGCGAGGGGATGCTGCGCCGGCAGCACCGCCCGAAAGGGCTCGAAGAAGATCGGCTCCTGGGCCAGTCCTTCAGCCCGCACCGGCAGGGCCACGAGCAACGCATCGAGTTCGCCGCTCAGCAGTGCGGTGACCAAGGCGGAGGTATGCCCCTCCTGCAACCGCAATTGCAGCCCGGGATAGCGCGACCGAAGCTCACCAAGCTGGTCCGGCAGGTAATAGGGCCCGAGGGTCGCGATCACGCCGAGCCGAAGCGGGCCGGCCAGCGGGTCAGACCGGCTGCGGGCCATTTCCAGCAGGATGCGGGCACTGCCGAGAACCTCCCTGGCCTGGCGCAGCAGCACCTCACCCTCCGGCGTGACGGAGACACGGCGCGTGGTCCGCTCGAACAGCGCGACGCCGAGCAGACTCTCCAGTTTGCGAAGCTGCTCGGACAGGCCAGCTTGGCTTACGCCGCACCGTTCCGCGGCACGGCCGAAATGGCCGAGTTCGGCGACCGTCACCGCATATTGGAGATCCCGGAGCGAGAGGCCGGCGAGTGACTGCGGCTGCATATTTAAATCGGTAACACCGAATAATACCTAAAGAAATATCGATTTCACCTGTTGTGTCACTCCGCCCAATATCCCGGGGTACCCGCAGCTACAAACCCGGAAAGGGAATCGCACCATGCCTCGCATCACCCCGCACCCTGTTCGGGCCCTGGTTGAGACCACCCCTGCCGTTTCCGAAGGGTCAGCGGGGTAAGCGCGCATGGAGGGGGCTCCGCCCTTCCCCGTCCAGCCGCCCCGTTCCCTGTCACTGTGAGTGAGTTGCCATGTCCGCCGCCTTGAAGCCGGTCATTCAGGAAGCCGTCTTACGCGCCGGCACCCGCGCCTCCCCGCTCGCGCTGGTGCAGACCCGGCTGGTGCTGAAGGCGCTCCGGCAGGCGACGGATTCCGTATCGGTCGACGCCCTGCCCCTGACCACCACGGGCGATGCGGAGCAGTGCCACCGCCTCGCCGATCTCGGCGGCAAGGGCCTCTTCGCCAAGGAAATCCACGAAGCCCTGCTGGACGGGCGCGTCGATTTCGCCGTGCACAGCCTGAAGGACCTGGAATCCGAGCTACCGCCGGGCCTGGTCATCGCCGCCATGCTGCCGCGCGAGGATGTACGCGATGCCCTTGTCCTGGCACCGGATTGCCCGCCCGATGAGCGGCGCGGCCCCTTATGCGGCGTGCCCGCGGGTGCGCGGATCGGCACGGCATCGGCACGCCGGCTGGCGCAGCTGCGCCATCTGCGCCCCGACCTGCGCTTCGGCCTGATGCGGGGAAATGTGCAGACCCGCCTGCGCAAGCTGGAATCCGGCGACTTTGCGGCCACGGTGCTGGCCATGGCCGGGCTGAACCGCCTGGGAATGGAGGGCCGCGCGGCCCTGATCCTGGATACCGAGGACATGTTGCCGGCCGCCGGCCAGGGCGTCATCGCCGTGACCGCGCGCGCGGAGGACCATGCCACGCGCGAGCTCCTGGCCCGCATCGACGATGCCGAAAGCCGTGTCGCCGCTGTGGCAGAGCGGGCGCTGATAGCGGCGCTGGACGCCTCCTGCCGAAGCCCGGTCGGCGCCCATGCCCGGCTGCTGCCGGATGGCCGGCTTCATCTCACCGGCCTCGTCGCCCGCGAGGACGGCTCCTTCCTGCTGCGCCGCAGCCTGCAAGGCGCCCCTGCGGAAGCGGCGGGTCTCGGTACTGCGCTCGGTCAGGCGCTGCGCGCCGACAGCCCTTCGGATCTGTTCGCATGACCCATCTTCCTCCGCGCTCCACTCTCCTCCCCGCGCAGCCCGGCCACTCCTCCTCCGCCGGGCAGATCGGCGTCCTGTTGGTCAATCTCGGCACGCCGGACTCCACGGGATACCGGGATGTCCGCCGCTACCTGTCGGAATTCCTCTCCGACCGGCGCGTGATCGAGAACAACCCGCTCTGGTGGCAGCCGCTGCTGCAAGGCGTGATCCTGACCACGCGCCCCTTCAGGAGCGGCGCCGCCTATGCACGCATCTGGCGGCGCGAGACGAATGAGAGCCCGCTGCGCTTTCACACGCGCCAGCAGGCCACCCTCCTGCAACAGGCGATGCCCGATGGCCCGCTCGTGGATTGGGCCATGCGCTATGGCCAACCTTCCATCGCCGAGCGTCTTGCTGCCCTCCAGGATGCGGGCTGCGATCGCATCCTGGTGGTTCCGCTCTACCCGCAATACAGCGCGACGACGACGGCGACGGTGAATGACGCCGTGTTCCAGGCCTTGCTGCGCACCCGGCGCCAGCCGGCCCTGCGGATCGCCCCATCCTTCCCGGATCACCCGCGCTACATCGCCGCGCTCGCCGCTTCCGTGCGCGCGCATATCGCCGGCCGCGATCAGCCCCCCGAGGTGATCCTCTGCTCCTATCACGGGCTGCCGCTGCGTTACGCCCGGGCCGGTGATCCTTATCCCCAGGAATGCGCGCGCAGCACCATCGCCTTGCGCGGGGCGCTCGGCCTGACGGAGGCGGAGATGCCCATGACCTTTCAGTCCCGCTTTGGGCGCGAGGAATGGCTGCGGCCCGCGACTGACGAAACGGCCGTGGAACTGGCCCGGCGCGGCATGAAGCGCGTCGCCGTGATCTGTCCCGGCTTCATCTCGGACTGCATCGAGACGCTGGACGAGATCGGCAACGAGCTGCGCGAGGAGTTCGAGGCCGCCGGGGGCGAGGAACTCACTTTGATCCCCTGCCTGAACAGCGGCCCCGACGCGATCGGCCTCTTGCAGGACATCGTGGCGCAGGAACTGTCAGGCTGGAATTGAGACAGCCACGCCAGCATTCCGCGGCAGCCCTTGAGAAAAAGATGAGGGGGCCCGGGGGAGAATTCCTTCTTCCCCGGAGGCTACCTGTCGCTCAGTAAACGTCCCGCCGATACCGCCCCTCGGCCCGCAGCACCTCCAGCGCTGTGGTGCCGAGCACCTCGGTGAGCACGGCTTCCACGCCCGGTGCCATGCCTTCCTGGCTGCCGCAGACATAGATGGCCGCGCCGCCCGCCACCCAGTCCCGCAGGCTATCCGCAGCCTCGCGCAAGCGGTCCTGCACATAGATCCGCTCCGCCTGGTCGCGGGAGAAGGCGAGGTCCAGCCGCTCCAGCATTCCGGAGGCCTGCCACACCGCGATCTCGGGCGCGTAGTGGAAATCGGAATGCCGGCGGCGCTCGCCGAAGACCAGCCAGTTCCGCCCCTGGCCCAGCGCCGCCCGGTGCCGCAAATGGGCTCGCAGGCCAGCCATCCCGGTGCCGTTGCCCACCAGGATCATCGGCCGGTCATCCGAGGGCGGGTGGAAAGCGGTATTGGACCGGATGCGCATGGCAATTATGCCGCCCTCCGGCGCATGGGCCGTCAGCCAGCCCGATCCGAGGCCCAGCACTCCCTCTTTCGTGCAGACCTGCCGCACGAGCAGGTGGACGCGCCCATCCGCCGCGATGGAGGCGATGGAATAGTCGCGGTGCGGCAGCGGCCGCAGGCTTCGCAGCACCGTGTCGAGTCCCTTGGACCGCACCAGCTCCGGTGGCGGCAATTCGCTGCCGGCCAGGGTTTCGAAGAGCGTTTCGCCGCCGAGGCCGGGCAGGCTGTCCGCCCGTTCCAGCCCGGCATCCGCGAGCCAGGACCGCACGGTTGGCGCTGCATGGCGCGGCCGCACCTCGGCGATGTCGCCAGCCTGCCAGTGGACCGCCCCAGGCGGATCCAGTTCCACGTGGAACACCGGCCCGCCAGGGCTGCCGGGGTTCAGCAGCACGCGCAGGGCCAGGCGCCATGGCGTGAAGGCTGGCCCCTGCAGCGCAGCCCCCGCCTTGCCGCCCAGCGCTTCCAGCCCGCGGCGCCACGCGTCCAGCGCCGCCTCATCCGTCCGATCCGCCTCCACCACATCGAAGAGCGGCGTCGCGCCCTGGCGGCGTAGCCATTCATCCAGTTCCCGCCCGAAGCCGCAATAATGCGGGTAATGGCGGTCGCCGAGGGAGAGCAGCCCGTATTCCAGCCCGTCCAGCGCGGCCGTGTTCCCCATGACTTGCTTGGCGAAGCGCCGCGCCTGATCCGGCGGCTCGCCTTCCCCGAAGGTGCTGACGACGAAAAGCGCCCGCCGTGCCGCGCGCACCCCGGCAGCATCCAGGCTGGCCAGTGGCGCCACGCGCACGGGCTGCGCCGCCCGCAGGGCCTCCGCGCTCTGCCAGGCCAGGCGCTCGGCCGTGCCGCCCTGGCTGGCATAGGCGATCAGCAGCGCCTCCCCGCCTTCCGCAGGCACGATGCTGCGCGCCAGCTTGCGCGCCGCCGCGCGCTCCTTCCGGCGCGCGATGTAGAGCAGGATGCCGGTGATGCCGAAAAGCGGCATGAGCAGGCTGGCCAGCATCATCAGCACTGTGACCGTGGTGCCGAAATAGCGGCCGCTGTGCAGCGCCAGCATGCTGCCCATCAGCTGCTGCCCGAGGGGCAACTCGGCATAGCGCCGGTGCTCCACCACCTCGCCCGCCGCATTGACGGCGATGTTGTTGCGCGCGTCCTCATGCTCCGGCCGGGCATCGACATAGGTGATGCGTAGCGGCTGCCCCGGTCCGGGGATGCGCAGCGTGGCCGTACCCCAATCCGGGCGCGTCTGCACGAAGGTGCTCCAGGCGCGGTCCAGGTCCAGCGGTGCCGGGCGCGCGCCGCCGCGGGTCTGTGATGCGCCCTCGCCGCGCGGCGCAGCCTCGCCGCCCGGCCGCGCGCCACCCTGCGGCGGCCCCATCTGCGCCGGGCGGGGCGCGCCGGAGATGGCGAAGAGCGCCGAGCGATACCATTCGAAGGACCAGAACAGACCGGTCAGGCTGGCCAGCAGATAGAGCGGCAACACCCAGGTGCCGATCACCGAATGCAGCCGCCAGAACAGGCTGCGCCCGCGCAACCGGAAATCGAGGTGGAACCAGCTCCGCCACTGCGCCACCCGCCGGGGCCAGCGCAGGTAGAGCCCGGTGAGCGACAAGATGATGAGCGCGATGGTCGAAACTCCGACCACGATCCGCCCCTCGGCGCCCGCCAGCAGCCAGCGGTGCAGTTCCCGGGTGGTGCGGAAGAAGCCCGTTCCGACGGGCGCGCCGAGCAGTTCGCCGGTGTAAGGATCGGCGTAGCGCGTTTCGCCGCGCGGGCGGCCCCCGGCGGCTTGCGGCGCGGCGTCACGCGAAACCAGCAACGCCCGGACCGAGCTGTCGGGCTCCGCGGCGAGGGTAAGAGCATTCACCCGCGCGCCTGTGCCTGCCTCAATCCGGCGAATCAGCTCCGCCGGACTGAGCGGCGCCTCCGCGCTTGGCGTGACGGTGAGCACGCCGGGATTCAGGGCGCGCATGATCTCGTCCTGGAACGACAGCAGGCCGCCGGTGAAGCCGACCACCATCAGCACCAGCCCGGCGGTAATGCCGAGGAACCAATGGATCTGAAACCAAACGGATTTCCAGGCCGGAAGCCGGATCGCGGGCTGCGGCATGGTCACGGCGCCCCTTGCGGCAGGGCGGCGCACCGGGATGGCCCGGGCCGAGGTGAAGAGAGAAGGTGATAGCGCGCTGCGCTCGTGACCACGGATGATCGTTCCTGGCTGCCTGGAGGAAGAACAATCCTCCCTGCCTTGCCTGCTAATGCGAATTGCATTCACTATCAACAACGGCGTGATCTGTTGGCGGATAAAAACGAAAGAGGCCGGAAGCCCGCATCCGACGGGTCCCGGCCACATCTTCTGCTCGGTCCTTCATCGGGTGCGCCGACGCACCCAATTCCGCAGGAAGCGCCCTGTCCGGATCCTACCCGTCCAGATGCGCGCTGAACTTCGCCATCCAGAAATTAGGCACGGCCGTCCCGGGGCCCGAGCGCATGCGAACGGTCCAGATCGGCTCATGCGGATCGCCCGTTTCGATGATGAAGTTCCATCCCACCCGCTTGTCGGCGGAGTTATAGACCGGCTCCGTCCGCCATTTCCGGATGATGGAAAAGGGCAGCAGCTTCGTCAGCCGATGAGAGGCGAGGCCAACCATCTGATCCGCGCCGCTGAACAGGATGGTGACATTCCGCCCCTCCAGCCGGTCATCGAAGCCCGGGCATTCCCGCATCAGCGCCTCGACCGCCTGGCGCCGCCCGTCCCGCTTCGCCCAGACCCACCAGCCGGCCGCGCAGAGCAGCGCGATCACCACAAGCACTGCCAGCGTCACCACCCACCGTCACCCCTGCCCGGACACGCCAGGGCGGGATAGGACCATCCCAGGGCCGGATCAACGACCCCCGGTATGAACATGCCGCCTCTGGTGCAACCCGCCCCGGCCGCCACCATTTCATGGGCATGAGCACAACGCTGCCCGCCCTTCTGACCCTGCCCGAGGACGCCCAGGCCGCGCTGGCCAAGGCCGTGGCCGTGCTCGAGGGCCCCTCTTTCGCCGCCCGCCTCGCCGCCATCGCCGGCACTCCGGTGGAGGCGTTGAAGGGCCGCCTGCCCGAAAACATCCGCGACCAGCTGGACCATGCCGTGCGCCGCGCCCTGGAGAAGGCCTGGCACACCGCTGTGGGCACCGGGCCGCGCCGCACGCCCTTCGGGATGGATGTCGCCTGGTTCCATCGCGGCATTGCCATGGCCAGCGGCGCCGCCGGCGGCGCGCTCGGCCTGCTCGGCACGCTGGCGGAGCTGCCCTTCTCCACCACCGTCCTCCTCCGCCAGATCGCCGCCGAGGCTGCTGAAGCCGGCGAGGACCCGAAGGTGCCGATGACGGCGGCCGAATGCCTTTCTGTCTTCGCCATTGGCAGCCCCAGCATGGCCGAGGACGACGTCACGGAAACCGGCTACTTCGCTGCCCGCATCGCCCTGGCCCAGATGCTGCCCAATGCGACCAGCCATCTCGTCTCCGGCCTGCTGCCCGGCTTCCTTGGCGCCATCGCCGCGCGCTTCACCGGCACGGTCGGGCTGAAGCTTTCGGCCCAGGCCGTGCCGATCGTCGGCGCCGCCGCCGGCGCCGCGATCAACCTGGCCTTCCTCGAGCATTTCCGCAGCGTGGCGAATGCCCATTTCACTGTCCGGAAGTTCGAGCGCCTTTATGGCGCCGACCGCGTCCGCAACGCCTATGACGCGCTGCGCGACGGCAGCACCGGATAGCCGTACTGGCAGCCGCACAAGCAGAAAGGGCCACCGGCAGTGCCGGTGGCCCTTTCTGTTTCAACCCTGGGGGGCGATCAGGCGTGCTGGCCGCCACCACCCGTGGCACCGCTCTGCTCCAGGGACTGCACCGCGGCATCACCCTGGGACTGGTTGGCGTTGTTGCTGGCCAGCGGCGTGCGGCTCTCAAGCTGCGTCTGCGACCAGGCGGGATAGGCGGTCGGGCCCGAGATGTACTCGCCATCCGCGAAGGCATGGCCCGCAGCCAGGGGGCTCATCAGCGCGGCAGCCAGGCCGAGGGTCCGGAGGGTCTTGGCAAGGTTCAGGGAAGACATGGTGTGGTATCCTTTTCGTGAATGGCGGCGGCAGGCGCCGTCGTCTTGTTGACCCCGATATAGGCCCCCCACCGGCTCCACTCCACTTGAGGACATGGATAGCTCCTATTCGTCCGGTGAATGTAACCGCTTCGCTTTCGCCCATTCTCCGGCCCTGGCCGCGCATGGCAGGCTGTCGCCTATCCCCGGCGCCGCGCTGATCGGCGGCAGCGCCGCCTTCCTGCTCCGCTCGCCGCCGTCCTTGCCATGCAGCTGCTGTGCGGCGTCGGCTTGGTTCTGGCCTGGCGCCTGCCGCCTGCGCATCCCTTCATCGTTTGGGCCTCCGCCGTCAGAGAGGCAGCCTTCTCTGCCTGGGTCGTGCTGGCCCTGATCTCGCCGGACCCCTGGCCCATCATCGCCCCTCTGACCGGTGCCGCGATGGCCCTGGACGTCTTTCTGCTATGCGGGCGCCGCCTGCTTCCGGGTCTCGCCCCGGCGCTGGCGGCGTTGTGGGCGGTAGATGCGGCGCCGCGGTCGCGATGCTGTTCGGAAAGGGCTGCATTCCCGGCCTTGCATCCTGAGCCGCCGGTTTCCCATCGCGCCTGATGCCACGCCCCGTTCATCGGTATCGAGGACGAACGGGAAGCGCGGCCGGCGGGCCGATGGCGATATTCGGCATCGCGTGAGGCGTCACGGGAAGCGTGCCGAAATCCGCTTCAGGAAATGCGGCGCCAGTGCCGGTGGCGAGCAGGACGCCGATGCCATCTGCTGGCATCCGCAGGGAGCATCGGTCCCACAGTGACACAATCATCGGTTGTGTGGCACATTGCAAAGCGAACACGGCCCGATACTGAACAGATACCCGACACTGAACAGATAAGAGACAGCGGAGAGAAATGCTTCTGGCGTGCGGGCGATGAGCCGCAGGATCGAGAATGGCGGTGCACACCACGGCACCACCGGAGCGCTCCTTGGGCCGTGGGCGAGCCTGACCCGTGTGTATGACGCGGTGCCGCTGGGCCTGTGCCTGGTCAGCCATGAATTGCGCCTCGTCAGCATCAACCGTCGAATGGCCGAGATGATCGGAAATTCCGCAGAGGCAAGCATCGGCCGCAGCCTGGCCGAGGTCATGCCGGGCGCCGCGGCCCGTCTGGAACCGCATCTGCAGCGCGCACTGTGCGGAGAAGAGGTGGCTGATCTCGAATTCCGGGGAACCGAAATCAGCTCCGCCGCTGGGGACCGTGTCTACTTGGTCTCCCTGGAGCCACTGCACCAGGACAATGGAGAGACCGGCGGCGTTCTGTGCTCCGCCCTCGACATCACCGGGCACAAACGGGCCGAAGCGGCGCTTCGCGAGAGCGAGGACCACTACCGGCAGGCGGTGGAACTCAGCCCCCATATTCCCTGGATCGCTGATCCGAACGGCCAGATCGTTGAGGTTAGCCCACGGGCCTGTTCCGCGTTTGGAGTGTCCCTGGAGGATGTGGTCGGCGAAGGCTGGTCGAGCATCGTCCATCCTGACGACTGGCCCGGCGTCGCCAGGATCTGGTCGGAGGCTCTCCGCAGCGGCGCACCGTATGATGCGGAGTTCCGTTTCCGCCAGGTGGACGGCAGTTACCGCTGGGTTCGCTCGCGTGCCACGCCACGCTACGACGCTGGCGGCAGCATCATGCGCTGGTACGGAACCCTGGAGGACGTGCACGATCATAAGCTTGCCGAGGCGGCGCTGGCCGAAAGGGAGGCGGCCTTCCGGCTGCTTTTCCAGAGCAACCCCGCGCCGATGTGGGTTTATGACCTGGAAACCCTGCGCTTCCTCGAAGTGAATGCCGCCGCCGTTCAGGTCTATGGCTGGTCCCGCCAAGCCTTCCTGGGCATGACGATCCTCGATATCCGCCCGGCCGAGGACCACGAGATGGTGCGTCGTTCCGCCGCCGCGCCGCGCGCGACGCGGAAGGTATCCGGGCCGTGGCGGCACCTTGATGCCGCCGGACGCGAACGCCTCGTCGATGCGATTTCCTACGTGATGGAGTTTGCTGGGCGGCCGGCCGTGCTGGTCACCGCCTGGGATGTCACCAACCGGGTGCGGACCGAGGAGGCGCTGCGCGAGAGCGAGGAGAACTACCGATACACCATCGAGCTGAGTCCACAGATTCCCTGGATCGCCAATGCTGCCGGCCAGATCACGGAGATCAGCCCGCGCTGGGGGGAACTTGTGGGCCAGACGCATGAGGCGACGCTGGGGATCGGGTGGTCAGCCGCTATCCATCCGGAGGACTTGCCTCGCAAGAAGGCCAGATGGACGCAATCGATCAGGTCGGGCGAACCGCTCGACGTGGATTATCGCCTGCGCCATGCAGATGGAAGCTACCGCTGGTTCCGTTCCCGCGCGGCAGCCCGTCGGGACGAGGCTGGCCAAATCAGCCGCTGGTATGGCACGGCCGAGGACATCCACGAGCACAAACTCGCCGTCGAGGCTCTCCGCGAAAGCGAGCAGTTCGCGCGGAGCGTCGTGGAAAGCAGTGTCGACTGCGTGCAGGTGCTGGATCCGGACGGCCATCTGATTTTCATGAATGGGCCCGGGTTGGCGCTGATGGAGATCGAGGACTTCGCCCTCGTTCGCGGACGGCTCTGGCCCTGGCTCATGCCCGAGGAGATGGCCGCCCAGGCACGTCATGCCATCGCCATGGCGAAGGCCGGGCATACGAGCCGTCTCACCGGTTTCTGCCCGACAGCCAAGGACGTACCGAAGTGGTGGGACGTCACCATTTCCCCCATTCTCGGCGCCGGCGGAGAGGTGATGCGGCTGCTTGCAGTTTCGCGTGATGTCACGGAACGGCAGAGAGCCGAGCAGCAGATCGCGTATATGGCCTATCATGATCCGCTCACGGATCTGGCCAATCGCCGGCTGTTCTACCAACACCTGCAGCAGGCGCTCGCGCAGCTCCGGCCGGGTGAGTATCTGGCCCTCCAATGCGTCGACCTCGACCACTTCAAGGGCGTCAACGACACGCTCGGGCATGCCGCTGGCGACGCTCTGCTGCGTCAGGCGGCCGACCGGCTCCGCAGCTGTGTTGCCGATGGCAGCATGGTGGCCCGGCTAGGAGGCGACGAGTTCGCGATCATCCAGACCGGCCTGCGCGGGCCGGAGAATGCGGCGGCCCTTGCCCGGCGCATCATCGAGGTTCTGGATGAGGACTACTGGATCGACGATCAACCGGCCGTGGTGGGAGCGAGCATCGGCATCGCCCTGATCTCCGACAAGGCTGCCGCTCTGGAGGAGGTGGTCAGGAACGCCGATATCGCGCTCTACCGCGCCAAGGCCGATGGGCGCGGCACCTTCTGCTTCTTCGAAGGCGCGATGGACGAGGAAGTTCGCCGCAGGCAGGAACTGAGGGCCGGGCTCCGCCGGGCGCTGGAGCGCGGCGAGTTCGAGCTGCACTTCCAACCGCTGGTCGCGCTCCGGACGGGGAAGGTGACGTGCTTCGAAGCGCTGCTCCGCTGGCACCATCCGGACCGGGGCATGATCTCCCCCGCCGATTTCATTCCGGTGGCCGAGGAAACAGGGATGATCACGCGGCTGGGGGAATGGGCTCTTCGCACGGCCTGCAACGAGGCGGCCCGGTGGCCTCTTCCCATCAGCGTCGCTGTTAACCTTTCCCCGGCTCAGTTCCGCAACCCCGGCCTGCCGCAAGCAGTGGCAGGCGCCCTGGCGGAGTCCGGGCTGCCAGCCGAGCGCCTGGTGCTGGAGATCACAGAATCCGTCCTGCTACAGGAAGACCAGACAAATCTCGCGATCCTGCGTGAGCTGGGCCGGCTCGGCCTGCGTATCGCCCTGGATGATTTCGGCACGGGCTTCTCGTCCCTCGCCTATCTGCTCCGCTTCCCGTTCGACAAGATCAAGATTGACCGTTCCTTCGTCGCGGGCCTGCCCGCGAAGGAGTCATACCAGCCGCCTTGGTCGCTGACTCGGATGTGATCCCGCCAGCGCCACAGGTGTGATTCGCTCATCCCGACGGTTGGTTCGGGAGGTTGGGATGGCGTTGGCGATCACGCGGCAGGATCTTTCGGCGGCCGAACTCCGGAGGTCAGCGGCGCGGAGCCGTGATGCGAATGCAGCGCGCCGGATGCTGGCGATCGCGCTGGTGCTGGAGGGGCACTCGCGCGAGGAGGCGGCCGAAGCCTGTGGCATGGACCGGCAGACGCTGCGCGACTGGGTGCACCGCTACAATGCAGAAGGGACGGCCGGACTGGTGAACCGCCGAGCACCGGGCCCGGCGCCGCGGCTCTCGAGTGAGCAGGAATCCATGGTGGCCTGCTGGGTGGAGGAGGGACCGGATCTGGGGCGGGACGGCGTCGTGCGCTGGCGCTGCCGCGACCTGCAGGAGCGGATCCGGCATCGGTTCGGGGTGAGCCTGCACGAGCGCACGGTGGGCAAACTCCTGACCAGGCTGCGCTTCCGGCGCTTGTCGGTCCGGCCACAGCACCCGCAAAGTGACCCCGCCGCGCAGGCGGCTTTTAGGGGGGCTTCGCTGATCGGGTGAAGGAGGCCGTCAGCGAGATCGCGCCCGGCACACCCCTGGAAATCTGGTTCATGGATGAGGCCCGCGTGGGTCAGCAGGGCACGCTGACACGGATCTGGGCCAAGCGAGGCACGCGCCCGCGTGCCGTGCGCGATCACCGCTACAACTGGGCCTGGATCTTCGGTGCGGTCTGCCCTGAGCGTGCCGTCGGAGCCGCTGTCGTGCTGCCCGAGGTCAACGTGGACGCCATGAGCATCCACCTTGCCGAAATCAGCCGCTGCGTGACCCAGGGGGCGCACGCCGTCCTCGTGCTCGACGGCGCAGGCTGGCACACCTCGCCCAGGCTGCGCCTGCCCGAGAACATCAGCTTGCTGCCGCTGCCCCGCTACGCGCCAGAACTGAACCCGGTGGAGAACATCTGGGAGTTCCTGCGCCAGAACCTGCTCAGCCATCGCGTGTGGAACAGCTACGACGCCATCGTCGACGCGTGTTGCCATGCCTGGTCCACGTTGATGAGCACGCCCGAGCAAATCACCTCCATCACGAGCCGCTCCTGGGCACAGGTCAAAGTCTGAGGCGGTTGGTATCAAAGGCCGTCATCCGTGCCGTTGTCAGCATGAGCCGAAGCCTCGGCATTTCGATCACCGCCGAGGGTGTCGAGACAGCCGAACAACGCGATGTCTTGCGCCGCCTGGGCTGCAGCGATGCCCAGGGCTACCTGTTCAGCCGTCCCGTGCCAGCCTCGGAGGTCGTGGCGCTCGTCGGCCGGTTAGACCAGAACGGCCTCGTCACCTGATCCGTCCCGGTTTCAAGCGGGGCGGAGGTGAGCAGCACCTGGCCCGCAATGGCGGGGCAAGTCATCACGTCTTCTGAAGATCAAGGCCGGTACACTGGCAACGGTCGATCGGCTTGAGTTCCCACGCTGCGGGCGTGGGGGCCATCCTCAGACGATCTCCGAAAATGGTACCGGCACTTCCTCCGCCAGCACCATGGCAAGGAAGCGCAAGGCACGCCGCAGATCGTCCCGGTTTGCCGCCGCCCCGAGAGAGACACGCACCGCATCAGGAGGCGGATCTTTCGCGCTGACGGCGAAAGCGTCACTCGGCACCACCGCCAGGCCACCCTGACGCCGGAGATGCGCCACGAAATCGAGGCGGTTCCAACGGGGCGGAAGATGAAGCCACAGATGCAAGCCTTCGGGATGAGCGTCGAAGGACTGCGCGGGCAGGATTTCCTGGGCCATTTTCTGGCGCGCAGCACTTTCACGCCGGATCGCCGAGACAACCGCACCGGCGGTGCCATCCCGCACCCAGGCCATGACAAGACTGGTCAGTAGCGGCGAGGCCATCAGCACGTTCGCGCGCAGGGTGGCACTCAGCCGTCCCGCGCAGCGCACATCGGGCGCCACCAGATAAGCCATCCGCAGAGCGGGCGAGAGCACCTTCGACACGGTCGAGATGTGGAAGCTGATATCCGGCGCGATCGACGCGATCGCGGGCACGGGGCGGGACGGTAGCAGCCCATAGGCGTCGTCCTCCACGATGCGCAGGCCATGCCGCCGTGCCGCCTCGACGATGGCACGTCGTCGTCCGGGCGGCATCGTCACGGTGGTTGGGTTTTGGATTGTCGGGATGCAGTACAGGGCCTTTGCCGGACTCTCCTGGCAGGCGGCGTCCACAGCCTCAGGCAGCAATCCCTCGGCATCCGCGGCGATGCCGATCAGCCGGATTCCCAGCTGCGCGGCGGCGCTTCGGATGCCGGGATAGGTAAGCCCGTCCGTCAGAACGACGTCGCCTGCCCCACCCAGGCTGCCCAGGATTGCAAGCAGGGCGGGCTGCGCGCCCGGGCAAACCAAAACCCGCTCCGGATCCAGGTCGCCGAGGGTCGGCCCCAGCCAGATGGCCCCGGCCGCCCGCTCCTCGGCCGTGCCGGAACCGGAGCGATAGGTCAGAAGCTGGGCCATGTCGCCCTGGCCCAGCAGGCGCGTAATCCCTTGCTGCAACAGATTCTGCAGGGAAGCGTCCGCAGGCAGCGGCGGCAGGTTCATGCCGAGATCGACAGGGCCCTCCTGCGTTTTCGGCCGGACTGCCGGTCCCGCAGGGGAGCGGACGAAGGTGCCGCGCCCAACCGTCGCCTGAAGCAGGCCGCGCTTGCGTCCTTCGGCATAGGCCCGGGTAACCGTGGTCAGATCAACGCCGAGGGCGTCGGCCAAGGCGCGATGCGTGGGAAGCCGCTCGCCTGGCTGCAGCTCCCCAGCCGCAACGGCCGCCCCGATCGCGTCGGCGATGGCGAGGTAAATTGGACCCTCCTTGCCCTCAATCCGTGGGGTCCAGCTTCCGTCCCGCTGCGGCGCATTCATCTTGCGAACAAACCTGACAATCCATATATAAGGCCCACCGGCCCATTAATTGTATGTGTCATTTCTAGTATTGTATGGCAAGAGGTGCCTGGCGGCCGGACTGGAGAAAGGTGATGACCGAGAAGTCCAAGATCGCCACGGGCCTCCGCCGGGGTCTGGGCCTGCGCTGCCCCCATTGCGGCGAGGGGCGCCTGTTTTCTGGCTTCCTTAAGGTGACCGAGCACTGCGAGGCGTGCGGGGCGGACAACACGCTCTACCCCGCCGATGACGCGCCTCCCTACCTGACGCTTTTCCTTGTCGGCCACCTGATCGTGCCCTTCGTGTTCTGGATGGATAAGGCATGGGCCCCGGCCATGTGGATCATGTTCGCCATCTGGCTGCCTCTGATCGCCGTCGTGACCATCGCGACCCTGCCTTACATGAAGGGTGCTGTTGTCGGCTTCGCCTGGGCAACCGGCGTCACGCGCGAAAGCGCGCGCCAGTGACGCCACTCCATTCCCGAGATCGCAACATTCTCCGGAGCATATTCATGTCCCATCGTCATTCGCTCCAGGCCTTGTTGATCCTGCCGGCACTCATCACCGGGGTGGCGAAGGCTGCCGATCTGCCGCGCCAGCCCGTTCTGACCCTGGACGCCGCCCGGACGGTTCTTTCGGCTGCGGAAACCGAGGCGAGGACGCAGGGCTGGCCCGGTGCCATTGCCGTCACCGACGCGGGCGGCGCCCTGCTGGCGATGGTGCGCATGGATGGTTCCGGCCCGGCTGCCGCGGACATCGCCCCTGGCAAGGCACGCACCGCCGCCATGTTCCGCCGTCCCACAAGCGCTTTCGAGGATGCCATCAATGGCCAGCGCCCGGCTGCCATCACCGGGCATTTCGTCATGATGTCCGGCGGCTTGCCGCTCGTCGTGGAAGGCCAGGTCGTGGGTGCCATCGGTGTGTCCGCTGACACGCCGCAGCACGATGTGGCGATCGCCGAAGCAGGCCGTGCCGCGCTTCCACGCTGATGTGCGCGCTGCCGTAGTCTTCGCGATCCGATCATGACGAGGGTCCGGTCCGCCTCACGCTCAGGACCTGACGCTGCCCCCAGAAACATCCGGTCAGCGGCTCCGCACAGGGATTCGCTCTAGCTGCGGAACAACGCTTCGCCTTGCCGGTGGGACAAAGCTTCGCTTTGCCTGTGGGACAAAGCTTCGCTTTGCCTGTGGGACAAAGCTTCGCTTTGCCCAGGGGGAGCAGCGCCTGCCGGGGCCGTCCGCGCCGCTCCGGCCGGCGTCACCCCGAAGGCGGCCCGGAACGCCGCCCCAAAGGCGGGCGCCGAGGCATAGCCCACCGCCGCCGCCGCACGGGCCGGCGGCACGCCCTGTGCCAGCAGCGCCGCTGCCTCGGCCAGCCGCATCGCCTGACGCCAAGCCCCGAAGGACAGCCCCGTTTCCGCCCGGAACAGCCGGGAGAGGCTGCGCGGCGAGGCGCCGATCCGCGCCGCCCAATCCTCCAGCGATAGGGGGCTGGCCGGGTCCGCCCGCAACGCCGCTGTCAGCCTCGCCAGCCGCGGCTCGCGCGGTTCGGGCACGCCAAAGGGCAGGGTGGGCGCGCGGTGGATCTCCTCCAGCATCAGCGCGGCCAGATGCCCACCGCGTCCGTGCTCATCCCATTCCAGGGGCTCCTCGCAGGCTGCCAGGATCAGCTCCCGCAACAGCGGGGAAGCAGCGAGCACCGTCACCCGCTCTGGCCCGGCGCGTGCGGCATCCTCCCGAAGGAACAGGGCTCGCATCGCCACGGTGCCGACGATGGAAACCGAATGAGGCTCCCCGGCCGGCACCCAGAGCGCCCGGCCCGCCGGCACCACGAAGCTGGCCGCGTCGGTCACGATCCGCATCACCCCGCGCAACGCGTAGAGAAGCTGCGCGCGGGCATGGCTGTGCCGCCCGGTGGATTCGCCATCGGCATAGTCGCGCTGGAACGCCGCCAATGGCCGGTTCACCGAATCCTCGGGCAGCGGGCGGTAGGTGGCGGAAGCTTGGCCGGTTCCCGACAGCATCTGGCCGAACGTCTCCTTTCGGCCAGGGTAATCTGGGAACCAGGGAGAATGCCAATGCCAAACGATCCGGCCACGCGGCAGGTCTGGTTCATCAATGCCGCGCATCTGATGTGTCACTACACGCTGCTCATCCTCGCCACCGCCGTGCTGGGCATGGTGGCGCGCGATGCGGGTACTTTCGGCGGCGAATACGGGCCCATCCTCGCCCTGGGCACGGGCATGTTTGTCCTTTACGGCGTCTGCGCCCTGCCCATGGGCTGGCTGGCCGAGAAGATCGGCCGCCCCATGCTGATGACCATCTTCTTCCTGGGCACCGGTGGCGCCCTGGTCGCCTCGGGCCTGGTGTCCGGCCCCTGGGGCCTGGCCGCGACGCTGGCGGTGGCCGGCATGTTCAACGCCATCTACCACCCGATCGGCACGGCCATGCTGGTGGAGATCGCCGGCGACCGGGTGGGCCGCTCCATGGGAGTCAACGGCGCCTTCGGCAATCTCGGTGTCGCCACGGCGCCGGTGCTGACGGCCGTGCTGGTGGCCCAGGGCAACTGGCGCTGGGCCTTCATCGTGCCGGGGCTGGTCATCCTGGCCCTCGGCCTCCTCTGGCTGCGCGAGCCGGCCTTCGATACCCGCCGGCACGCCCGCAGCACCCGCCCCTTTCCCGAGATCCCGCGCCGGATCCTGCGCCAGGCCACGGCCACCCTCCTGCTGATGGCTGTCACCTCCGGCTTCGTCTTCAATGCCTTCACCCTGCTGATCCCGAAGCTGATGCAGGAGCGCATGGCGGACAGCCCGGGCCTGCTGCCGCTGGTCGGCGTGCTCGCCTTCGCCGCCACGCTTTTCGGCGGCCTCACCCAGTTCACCGTCGGCCGTTTCATCGACCGCACGACGTTGAAGCGCGTCTTCCTGCCCCTGGCGGTCGCGTTGGTGCCGGCCCTGCTCGCCCTGTCATTCCTTCAGGGCTGGGCCGTGCTGCCCGTTGCCGCCCTCGCCGCCGCCTCGATCTTCGGTCAGGTCACGGTCGGTGAGACGATGACGGCGCGCTACATCGCTCCGGCCTTGCGGGTGCGGCTCTACTCGATCCGCTTCTTCCTGGCCTTCATCGGTGCCGCGGCGGCCTCGCCGATCATCGCCGCGCTCCACGATGCCTTTGGCAATCTGAACCTGGTGCTGGTCGTGCTCGCCGCCTTCAGCGGCATCACCCTGGTCTGCGCCCTGCTCTTCCCCGACCGTCCGGAGGAGTTGCGGCCCGAGCTGTGGCAAACCTCGCCCAAGCAGGCACCGGAGATGGTGCCGGCCGAATAGCCAGCCGGGGCCTCCGGCATCCGGGGAGCATCACGCTCCCCGGCGAGGTGGGGCTGGGGGCAGCAACGCTCCCAGCCCCCGCGGCCTCACTCAGCGCCGCTCTTCCGCCGCAGCATCTCCACCTCTTCCCGCAGCGCCGCCAACTCCTCGCGCATCGCTTCCACCTCATCCGCCGGCGCCGGTGCCGTCGTGCCACCGGTGCGGGGGAAGGGGGAGAACAGGCTCATCGCCCGCTCCAGCATGGCCAGGTTCTGCTTGCCCATTTCCTCGAAGGGGGCAAAGGCGTTGAAGCCGCCCATCGTGCTGCCCATCGCGCCCTGCGCCGCGCGGCGCATATCGTCCTGCTGGCGCGCGAAGGTTCCCATCGTCGCCTCCAGATAACGCGGCACGACGGATTGCAGGCTGTCGCCATAAAGGCCGATGAGCTGGCGCAGGAAGGGCACGGGCAGCAGGTTCGTGCCCTTGCTCTCCTCTTCCACGATAATTTGCGTCAGCACGGATCGGGTGATGTCCTCGCCCGACTTGGCGTCAGAGACGGTGAAGTCCCGCCCCTGCCGCACCATCGCCGCCAGATCCTCCAGCGTGACATAGGATGAGGTTTCGGTGTTGTAGAGACGGCGATTGGCGTATTTCTTCACCACCACCGGCGGGCGGGCCGGGGTTTCGGCCGCCGTGTCCTTTGGCGTGATGGGCTCGATCATCATCTGTCTTCCTCCCACGGACGCTCTTGCACGCGGGGGCGGGTATCGCCTTGATCCCGGGCCGGGATGCAATGCTAGACCCGCCCCGCTGCGGCGCGGAAGCCGCTTCGCGTCCAAGTTGAGGCGTAGTTTCGTATAGCGAAACGGACACCGAAGGACGAGGGGGCCGTTAGGAGGCCGTGGCGCAACGCCGGCCGGGCAGCGGCCGCAGCTTCGGGATACCAGCCGGGGAATGCATGGACGGATCGGGAAGCAATGGATCGGAGAAGGGCGACGCGCCGGAGCTGGCGCGCCTGGCCGCCGACTGGATCGCCCTCTGGCAGGGCGAGCTGGCCGCCCTTGGCAACGATCCGGAACTGACCTCCGCCTGGACAGCCTGGTCCGCGGCGCTGGCCGCCTGGACACGGGGCTGGGCCGAATCGGCGCGTACCGTGCCGCCCGGGCCCATGGCCCCTTTCACGGGCTGGCCCCCCGGGCAGGGCTGGGTTCCGCCCTGGCCTGGTATGCCCTGGGCGGCAACTCCGCCTGCCTCCTGGCCGCCCCCTCCATGGTCTGCCCCCTCCACCCCCGCGCCGGAGCCCCCGCGTGACCAAGCGCCGCGGCCCGCGCCCCCTGCCGGCCCATCTGACCCTGGCCATGGGCCGGGCCTGGCTGGCGACGGCCTCGCTCCCGATCCGGACGCCGCTCCCCTCCGCGCCCGGCTCGACGCCCTGGAACGTGAGCTGGCCGGGCTTCGCGCCGCGCTCGGCACAGGCAAAGGCGGAGCACGACCGGATTCTGCGAAGCCCCGCCGTCGCCGCTGACCCGGAGGGCTTCCGCGCCGCGATCGCCCGCCAGCTCTGGCACGAGGACGCGGCGATGCTGCGCGGCATCGTCGCCTATCGCGACCATCCCTGGCGCCGCGACCTGCCCGACCCGCCCGCCCTCTGGTCCGAGGGACCCGCGCGAGTTCTCGATTACGGCGGTACCGGTCCTCCGGCCCTTGTCATCCCCTCCCTGATCAACCGCGCCACCGTGCTGGACCTGATGCCCGGCCACTCCATGCTGCGCTGGCTGGCCGGGCAGGGCATCCGCCCCTTGCTGCTGGACTGGGGCACCCCCGGCCCCGCTGAGCGCGCCATGACCCTCACCGACTGGATCGCCGGCCGGCTGGAACGCGCCATCCTCGCCAGCGCCGAGGCCACCGGCGGCCCCGTTACCCTGGTCGGCTACTGCATGGGCGGCCTTCTCGCCCTCGCCGCCGCCCTGCGCCGCCCGGACCGGGTCCGCGGCCTCGCCCTCCTCGCCACCCCCTGGGATTTCCATGCCGGTGGCGGCGAGGCAGAGGCCCGCGCCCGTTCCGCCGCCGCCCTGCTGCCCGGGCTGGAACCCCTGCTGGCCGCCACCGGGGCCATGCCGGTGGATCTGCTCCAGCTTCTCTTCGCCGGCATCGACCCCTTTGGCATCGCCCGGAAATTCCGGGCCTTCGGCCGGCTGGATCCCACTTCCCCCCGTGCCGCGCATTTCGTGGCGCTGGAGGATTGGCTGAATGATGGCATCCCCCTTCCCGCGCCCGTGGCCCGCGAATGCCTGGCGGGCTGGTACGGCGACAACACCCCCAAGCGGAACGCCTGGCATCTCGCAGGCGCCCCGGTGGACCCCGCCGGCTGGCGCGGCCCCAGCTTCCTCGCCATTCCACGCGGCGACCGCATCGTCCCACCCGAAAGCGCCCGCGCCCTGGCCGACCGCCTGCCAGGCGCCGCGGTGCTGGACGTGCCCGCCGGCCATATCGGCATGGCCGCCGGGATGAAGGCAGAAGCCGTGCTGTGGCGCCCGTTGCGGGACTGGCTGCACGGTATCTGAAGCCTTCCGGCAGGTGGTGATCCATTCCGGATCGGTCACGAAACTCTGTGCTCTCCTTGCCCCTGTTCCGCCCGCCCGGCCCACGCCACATAGCCTGCGGGTTGTGTGGTGGGGCCGCCCGGCGCAGTCTCGGCCGCCTCCGCGCATCAACGACAAGCCCTGAGGAACAGCCGGACATGGACGACATCGTCATCGCCTCCGCCGCCCGCACACCGGTCGGCAGCTTCAACGGCGCCTTCTCCAGCCTGCCCGCCCACCAGCTCGGCGCCATCGCCATCAAGGCCGCGCTGGAACGCGCCAAGGTCGAGGCTGCGGAGGTGGACGAGGTCATCCTTGGCCAGGTGCTCACCGCGGCCGCCGGCCAGAACCCCGCCCGCCAGGCCTCCGTCCTCGCCGGCATCCCGGTCGAGCGCACCGCCTTCGGCATCAACCAGCTTTGCGGCTCCGGCCTCCGCTCCGTCGCCCTGGCCGCCCAGCAGATCGCCACCGGCGACGCCAGCATCGTCCTGGCCGGCGGGCAGGAGAGCATGACCCAGGCGCCCCACGCCCAGCAGCTTCGTGCCGGCCAGAAGATGGGCGACCTCCAACTCATCGACACCATGATCAAGGACGGGCTGTGGGACGCCTTCCACGGCTACCACATGGGTACGACCGCCGAGAACGTGGCCCAGAAGTTCCAGATCACCCGGGAACAGCAGGACGAGTTCGCCTACAACTCCCAGCGCAAGGCGGGCGAGGCCATGAAGGCCGGCCGCTTCAAGGACGAGATCGTCCCCGTCACCGTGAAGGGCCGCAAGGGCGAGACAGTCTACGAGAACGACGAGTACCCGAAGCCCGAAACCTCCCTGGAGATTCTCCAGAAGCTCCGCCCCGCCTTCTCCAAGGAGGGCTCCGTCACCGCCGGCAATGCCTCCGGCATCAATGACGGCGCGGCCGCCATCCTGGTCATGCGCGGCGCCGAGGCCGCGAAGCGTGGTGTCACCCCGCTTGCCCGCATCGTCTCCTGGGCCACGGCGGGCGTGGATCCCACCATCATGGGCACCGGCCCCATCCCGGCCTCCCGCAAGGCCCTGCAGAAGGCCGGCTGGTCCATCGACGATCTCGACCTGATCGAGGCCAATGAGGCCTTCGCCGCCCAGGCCTGCGCGGTGAACAAGGACCTGGGCTGGGATCCGGCCAAGGTGAATGTGAATGGCGGCGCCATCGCCTTGGGCCACCCGATCGGCGCGTCCGGCGCCCGTGTCCTGACCACGCTTCTGTTCCAGATGAAGCGCCAGGGCGCGAAGAAGGGCCTCGCCACTCTCTGCATCGGCGGCGGCATGGGCGTCGCCATGTGCGTCGAGGCCGCCTGAGAAAGAAGGCCCGGGGGAAGAAGGAGTTCTTCCCCCGGGGCCCAGGTGAACACCTGCTTCCATCGTCTTTTTCTTCGCGTTCGGGCGCGCCGGTTCGAGTGGTGCGACAATTTGTCCAAGGGCCTTTTTCACCCTTGGTGTTGATTCCCTGCTTCCAGGGGCCTACCCCACGGCACAGAACTGCATCGGCCCATAAGCAAATCGCCATGCCCGACTATGACCAGCTTCTCGCCGCTCATCTGGACGCATTGCGCGCCGAGGGCCGCTACCGCCGCTTCCAGACCCTACACCGGCAGCCCGGTTCCTTCCCCACGGCCCTCCGCCCGGATGGCAGCCCCGTCGTGGTCTGGTGCAGCAACGACTATCTCGGCATGGGCCAGCATCCCGTGGTGCGCGACGCCATGATCGCCGCCATCCGGGAGGACGGCGCTGGCGCGGGCGGCACACGCAACATCTCCGGCACTGGCCGCCACCATGTCGCGCTGGAAGCCGAGCTTGCCTCGCTTCACGGCAAGGAAGCCGCGCTGGTCTTCACCTCCGGCTTTGCCGCCAACGAGGCCGCACTCTCCACCCTCGCCACCCTGCTCGGCGCCACCATCCTTTCGGACGCCGACAACCACGCTTCGATGATCGCGGGCATCCGCAACGGCCGTGGGCCGAAGCGCATCTTCCGCCACAACGATGTCGCGCATCTCGCGGAACTCCTCGCGGAGCTGCCGCCCGAGGCCCCCAAGATCGTCGCCTTCGAATCCGTCTATTCGATGGATGGCGACATCGCCCCCATCCGCGCCATCGCGGAGCTCGCCCGCCAGCACAACGCCCTGACCTATATCGACGAGGTTCATGCCGTCGGCCTCTACGGTCCCGGCGGCGCCGGCGTGGCAGCGCGGGACGGCGTGCAGATCGACGTGATCGAGGGCACCCTCGGCAAGGCTTATGGCGTGGGCGGGGGCTATGTCGCGGGCAGCCGCACCCTGATCGACGCCATCCGCTCCTTCGCGCCGGGCTTCATCTTCTCCACCACCCTGGCCCCGGCCATCGCCGCCGGCGCCCTGGCCAGCATCCGCCACCTCCGCGCCTCGGATGCCGAGCGGATCGCCCATCAGGAGCGCGCCCGCGCCACCCGCGCCGCCCTGCGGGCCGAGGGCCTGCCGGTGCTGGACGCCCCCAGCCACATCGTGCCCGTCATGGTCAACGACGCCGCCCTCTGCCGCCGGGCGAGCGACATGCTGCTGGATGACCACGGCATCTACATCCAGCCCATCAACTTCCCAACGGTTCCCCGTGGCCTGGAGCGCCTGCGCATCACGCCGACGCCCTTCCATGACGACGCCGCCATCGCCCATCTCGCCGACGCCATGTCCACGGTGTGGGAGCAACTCGGCCTGACCCGGCAGAAGCGCGCGGCCTGACGGCCCGGGGGAAGCGCCGCTTCCCCCGACGCCCCCTTTCGCCGGGAGCCAGCGGCCTTCCCGGACCCCGCGATCTGCCTTTTCGATCTCGGGCAGCAGGGTCCGCTAAATTCTGAAATTGGGCTACGGCATCAGATATTTAGGTCCGTGCTGAACCGTTCTCGCGGTCGCTGGCAGCCTGAGGCGGGGTCAGCCCAGCGCCTCGGCCGCGTCCACCTCGCGGCCCCGCCCGGCGCCGCGCATGACATCCGCCAGGTGCGGCCGAATGCGGAGCTGATGGCGGTAGACCGGCGCCGCGGCCCTGACGAGGCTCCCACTGCGGCCGAGCATCCGGTCACCCATCTCCAGCATCCGGAGGTTGGGCCAGGCCTTCTCCCTGATTGCCAACACCTCCTGCAGGATCCGCTCGGCCGGCTCACCCGGTTGCGCCTGGGCCAGAATGAGCACCATGGAGGCGGTGGAGCGCGAGATGCCGGCATGGCAATGCACCAGCAGCTTCGCCGCCTCGGCCGGTTCGGCCAGCAGGTCACGGCCGAAGCGGAGGATGGCGGCGACATGCTCCTCCCGCGGTGCCTCGCCGTTCGGCACGTCCTCGATCACGTCGTGGAAGCGGAGCTCGAGCCTCGCATGCTCGCCAAAGGCACCGAAGGCCTCGGGCACCGGGTGGTCCGGATCGAGGATGGACAGCACATGGCTGATCCCGGTCTCGCAATGGCCAGCGAGCTCCTCTATTCCGCAGACGGCGATGGGAAAGGGCGTGATGGGATCCATGGCCTCACCGGGTGACAGACGGCGGAGGTTGCGCCGGGGCGTGGCCGAGATCCAGCTGGTCTTGCACAGTGGGCCCTGTATGCCCCATGTCAAACCCATGCCGTGCCAATGCGCTCACCCGTCCTGATCCACCGCCATGCTTCCCTGGATCATGGTGAAGCACATCAGGGCCTTCCCTCATCGCAAACCAACGCCTTCGCGGGTAGATCGTCTTGGGTAGGGAAGCCCGTGACGGCGCCCGAGACGGTGGGAGTTACTGGAATTTGACGAAATCTGAGATTGAACGCGTGCAGGCCTATCTGCGTCGGCTGCTGGGGACGGAGCGCATCAGCGTCATAGCCCCGCAGCGGGCGGGGATGAGCGTCGAGATTGAGGCCGGGGGCGAGGTGATCGGCACGCTCCACCGCGATGCCGAGGACGGCGAAGTGTCCTACGCCGTGCACCTCACCATCCTGGAAGAAGACCTGCCCCCGGCCGCCCAACCCGCGCCGGAATCGGCCCCCTCCAAGCGAAGGCGGTGACGATGCCGGTCACCCCGGCACGGTCACCCCGATCGGCACGGGACTGAACCCCGCCGCGGTGCGGCAAGGGATGCCGGGGCGCGCCGTCTGCCGGGTGCAGGTCTCCTTCCACCGGATCCGGAAGGCCTTGGCGCGGCTGGCTGGGGCAGCCGCTTTGTTCTGGGCCGACATGCGGTGCCGATGTAGGTTTCGGGCACAGGGCGGCTCTCAGCCGGGGAGTTCATATGGCTTCAGGATTTCAAGGTCGGCGCATCTTCGTGGTCGAGGATGAGCCGCTGGTCACTTTCCTGCTGGAAGACACGCTGATGATCGCGGGTGCGCAGGCTGTCGTCCAGGCCGCGAGGGTCGCGGAGGCTCTGTCAGCGATCACGACGGCCATGTCTGAGGGCGGGATCGACGCCGCCGTGATCGACTACACGCTCGCCGACGGCAAGTCGGCCCTTCCGGTCGCCGATCGCCTTGCCTCGCTGGGCGTGCCTTTCGTGTTCGCGACCGGTCTCGAAGCATCAGCGGTGAACAAGGGGCAGCACGTGGACGCGCCCGTTATCACCAAGCCCTATGACCCCGAGGAGGTCGTGTCCTGCCTTGCCCGAATAATGGACAGGGATTCGGCGGGCTAACGCGACCGAGGGCAGCGCCGCAGGCCTTTACCCCAGGCTTCCAGGACGACACTGGCTATCGCCGGCTGTCATAGACCCTCGGCGGAACCCGGATCAGCCGCCAACAGTTGGAAGGTCCAGGAAACCCAGTTTCCTGGCGGAGGGGCTGGGAGCCGGGGCCTCCCAGCCAGCAACGGATCAGGCTCCCTGGGGCCCCTGGTTCCCCGCATGCCCCTCGGCCTTGTTCGATTCCTTCACGGGCTGCCCGGGCTCATAATCCAGCTGGTTCCCGGTCTTGGAAGTCTGGTTGCTGAGCGGATTCCCGGTCTGCAGGGTCTGATTGATCATCGGATCATGCGGCTTGGCATCGCCCTTCCCCTGATGACCCGTGTCCTTCTTTTCGCTCATCGATCCTGACCTCCGTCCGGGCGCGGCCGATCTGCTCGGCCCGGTCAGTCGAACGTCTGGAACGGCGGCCCGTTTGCATGCCGGGGCAGAGACGAGGCCGCCCAGAGCCCTATCCTGGCGGCGTCCAGCCCCGCCCGGGAATGCTCTCCAGCAGCGCCCGCGTGTAGGGATGGCCCGGCGCGTTGAACACCTCCGCCGTCGGCCCCTGCTCCACGATCACTCCGCGCTGCATCACCGCCACCCGGTCGCAGATCTCGGCCGCCACGCGCAAGTCATGGGTGATGAACAGCATGGTCAGGCCCAGGCGCTGGCGGATATCCGCCAGCAGGGCCAGCACCTGCGCCTGCACGGAAACATCCAGCGCCGAGACCGGCTCATCCGCGATCAGCAGCTCCGGCTCCATCGCCAGCGCCCGCGCCAGCCCGATGCGCTGCCGCTGCCCGCCCGAGAACTCATGCGGATACCGGTCCATCGCCCCGGGATCGAGCTGCACCAGCCGCAGCAGCTCCCGCGCCCGCTCCAGGGCCTGTGCGCGCGGCGTGCCATGCGTGATCGGCCCCTCCGCGATCGCTTCTCCCACGGATCGGCGCGGGTTCAACGAGGCATAGGGATCCTGGAACACCATCTGGATCTGCCGCCGGAAAGGCTTCCAGGCCTCGCGCCCCAAGGGCCGCAGATCGGTCCCATGGAACAGGATTTCCCCCTGCTCCGGCCGCACCAGCCGTACCACGGTCCGCGCCAGGGTGGATTTGCCGGAGCCGCTCTCCCCCACGATGCCCAGCGTCTCGCCCCGGTGCAGCACGATGTCGGCGTCATGCACCGCCTTGAAGGACAGCCCCTTCCCGAACCACCCGCCGCCGCGGTGATAGGTCTTCTGCACGCCGCGCAGCGCCAGGATCGGCGCGCCCGGCTTCACGGGCTCCCGCGCCACTGCTGCCCCGCGCGGCACGGCGGCGATCAGCGCCCGGGTATATTCATGCTTCGGCGCGTTCAGCACCTCCGCCGCGGGCCCGCTCTCCACGATCCGCCCGCGCTGCATCACCGCCACGCGGTCCGCGATCTCCGCCACCACGCCGAAGTCATGGGTGATGAACATCACCCCCGTCCCGCGCCGCTCCTGCACCTCCCGGATCAGCCGCAGGATCTGCATCTGCGTCGTGACGTCGAGCGCCGTGGTCGGCTCATCCGCGATCAGCAGAGCCGGCTCCAGCGCCAGCGCCATGGCGATCATCACGCGCTGCCGCTGTCCGCCCGAAAGCCGGAACGGATAGGAGCGCGCCAAATTCACCGGATCCGGCAGATTCACCGCTTCGAGCAATTCCGGCACCCGCCGCGCCGCATCCGCGCCCGCGCCATGCACGCGCAACGCTTCCGCGATCTGGTCGCCCACCCGCATCAGCGGGTTCAGCGCCGTCATCGGTTCCTGGAAGATCATCGCCAGCCGCGCCCCGCGCAGCCGCCGCATCTCCTCCCGCGACTTCGCCAGCAGGTCCTGCCCCTCGAACAGGATTCGCCCGGACTTCACCGGCAGCCCCGGCGGCAACAGGCCCATGGCGGCATTCGCCGTCATCGACTTGCCTGAGCCGCTCTCCCCGACCACGCACAGGATTTCCCCCGGCGCCACGGTCAGGTTCACATCCTCGATCGCATTCGGCCGGTCCCCCCCGGGCGGCAGCCCGATGGTCAGCCCTTCGACGGATAGCAGGCTCACCGCGCCCCCCGCTTCCGCAGCCGCGGATTCATCGCATCCGACAGCCCCTCGCCAATCAGGTTCAGCGCCAGCACCGTGATGAAGATCGCGATCCCCGGAAACACGCTCATCCACCAGGCCAACCGGATCACCGACCGCCCCGACCCGATCAGGAAACCCCAGGACATCAGGTTCGGATCGCCCAGGCCGAGGAAGGAGAGCGAGCTCTCCAGCAGGATCGCATTCGCCGTGTTGAGCGAGGCCAGCACGATGATGGGCGAGAGCGCATTTGGCAGGATATCCGTCAGCACGATCGCGATGGGCCGCTTCCCCAGCACCTCCGCCGCCTGCACGAATTCCCGCCCGCGCAGGCTCAGGAACTCGGCACGCACGACGCGGGCGACAGGCGGCCAGGACACGATCGCGATCGCCGCCACGATCGAGGTGATCGAAGGCGTGAAGATCGCAACCAGCAGGATGGCCAGCACAAAGGAGGGAATGGTCTGGAAGAACTCGGTGAAGCGCATCACCGCGTCATCCACCACCCCGCCGAGATACCCGGCCACGGCCCCCAGCGCGACGCCGATCACGATCGACACGGCGGTCGCCACCACCCCCACCAGAAGTGAGACCTGCGCGCCATAGGCGATGCCCGCCGCGACATCCCGGCCCAGGCTGTCCGTCCCCAGCAGCATCCCATCCTCCCCCGGGGGAGAGAAAGGCGCGCCCGCCATATCCCAGGGGCTGCCGGGAAAGAGCACCGGCGCCAGCACCGCCACGGCCAGCACCAGCAGCATCACCACGGCGCCGACCACGGCCCCGGGATGGCGCATGAAGCGGCGGAGCATCCCCATCACGCCACCTCCACCCGCGGATCGACCAGCGCGTAGAGCAGATCCGTCAGCAGGTTGAACAGCACCACCACCACGGAGGTGATGAAGAACACGCCCATCAGCACCTGATAGTCCCGCGCCAGCAGCGCCTCGAACGCCAGCCGCCCGATCCCCGGCCAGGCGAAGACCGTCTCCACCAGGATCGACCCGCCGACCAATTGCCCGGCCTGGATGCCCGCGAAGGTGATCACCGGCAGCAGGGCGTTACGCAGCACATGCGCCCGCAGCACGCGCCCTTCCGGCACGCCCTTGGCACGCGCCGTCTTCACGAAATCCTGGTCCGCCACCTCCAGCATCGTGGCCCGCGTCAGCCGCGCATATACGGCCAGGTAGAACAGCCCCAGCGTCACCGCCGGCAGCACCAGGTGCTGCGCCACGTCCCACCACAGCGCCAGCCCCGTCGCATTCAGGCTCGGGTCGCTCATCCCGAAGCTCGGCAGCCATTCCAGATAGACGCTGAACAGCAGCACCAGCATCAGCCCGACCCAGAAGAGCGGCGTTGCGTAGAAGGCCAGCGCGATCACCGTAATGACCGAATCGGCCCAGGTTCCGACGCGCCGCGCCGCCAGCGCCCCCATCGCCACGCCCCCGACGATGGCGATCACGAAGGCCGCCCCCGTCAGCAGCAGCGTCGCCGGCAGCCGGTCCATGATCAGCTGCCACACCCCCGCCTGCTGCCGGTGGCTGAATCCGAGATCGAGATGGAGCACGCCCTTCAGATAGATCCAGAGCTGGGTTGTCAGCGGCTGGTCCAGCCCGAACTGCCGCCGCAGCTGCTCCATATATTGCGGGTCCGCCGCGCCCGACTGCCCGGCCATGACGGTCGCCGGGTCACCCGGCGCCGCATGGATCAGCAGGAAGTTGCACACCACGATCGCCAGCACGACGACGACCGACTTCAGCACCCGGCGCAGCAGGAAACCGGGCAGACGCGACAATTCCATGGCTTATGCGAGGAACACGTCGTCGTAGCTGGCGTGGTTGCCCGTGCCGAGCTGGACGGCATTGTGCAGCCGCTTGTCCGTCACGGTCGGGTAGTTCACCTCCACCACCCAGAGCAGAGGCACCTCCTCCACCAGGATCTTCTGCACCTCCGAGAAAGCCGCGCGCCGCTCCGCCTCAGTCGCGCCGGTACGCGCCTTGGCGAAGAGCTCGTCCACCTTCGGGTTGGAATAGCCCGCCGTGTTGGTGAACAGGATCTTCTGGATGTTGGAGGAAACATAGCTCCGCTCCACACCCAGCGTCGGGTCGCCATACTGGTAGAGGACGTTGGAGGTCGCCTCATAATCCCAGTTCGCGACGCGCGAGCCCCAGGTGCCGGCATCCGTCGATTCCAGCGTCACGTCGAAGCCGATCTGGCGCATGGCCTGGCGGAAATACTCGCCCATGCGGTTCCAGATCTCGCCATAAGGCGGAATGACGTATTTGAACGACCCGCGGATGCCCTGCGCGTTCGGCTTCAGCCCCGCCTCGTCCAGCAGCGCCTTGGCCCTGTTCACGTCGAAAGGCGCGATCTTCGCGCTGGCATCATGGAAACGCGTGGTGGAGGCCACCGGCCCCGTCGCCGCCTTGCCCAGGCCGAACCACAGCCGGTTGACGATGAAGTTGCGATCCAGCGCCATGCTCATGGCCTGCCGCACCCGCTTGTCGTCGAAGGGCTTCACCCGGTGGTTCACCTCGAACCAGAAGAGCGGGGAGAAATACTCCCACCCCTTCGTGGTCACGTTCAGATTCGGTACTTGGCGCAGCGCGGGGATGTCGAAGGGCTCGATATCCGTGGCGGTGGTCATCTGCACCTGGCCGGACTGGATGGCCAACCGCCGGCTCTGCCCGTCCGGGATCACGCGCCACAAGATGCCGTCCAGATAGGGCTGGCCGGGCTTCCAGTAATCCTCGAATCGCTCCATCCGCACGAAATTGCCGCGCTGCCACTCCACGAACTTGAAGGGCCCCGTGCCGATCGGCTTGGCGTTGAAGGGATTCGAACGGATATCGTTGCCGTCATAGATATGCTTCGCCACGATCGGCAGCGCCGTGGCGTCGAAGCACAGCAGGAAGGGCTGAAAGGCCTGCTTCAGCACGAAGCGAACGGTGTGCGGATCGGGCGCCGTCGCCTCCGAGATACCGGAGAGCACGCCCCGCAGGCGTGGCACGATCTCCTTGTTGAAGGTCATGACGGAATAGAGGACATCATCGGCCGTGAAGGGGCGGCCGTCATGCCACTTCACGTTCTCCTGCAGCTTGAAGACGTATTCCAGACCGTCCGGGCTCACCGTCCAGCTCTTCGCCAATTCCGGCAGCGGGTCCAGCGTGGGCGAGAACTTCAGCAGGCCCTGGGTGATCTTGCTGCCGCAGATCAGCGTCGGCGTCTGGTTGTTCACGCCGATCTGCAGGATGGGCGGCTCGGGATTCAGGATGACGTTCAGCACCCCGCCGCGCTTCGGCTGCACGCCCTGCGCCAGGGCGGCGGAGGCACTCATCAGGAACGGAGCGGACCCCGCTCCGGCGAGCAGGTTGCGGCGCGTCAGGCTCATCGCGTCATCTCCGGCAGAGGGAGGCGGAACGCTAGGCCGGAAACAATGCGGGGCGGAAGAGGGGCAAAGGGGCTCTTTCGCGCCGTGGGGAACAGGCTGGCGCGCCAACCTGCCTATGAAGACGGCACGCTGCTTCCTGAGAGGCTCCGTAAAGGCCGGGCCTTCCCCGGGGCCGCCTCAGGCCGCCAGCCGCCGCTGCGCCCCGTCCTGTGCCAGGCAGGACGCCGCTTCGGCCAGATGGCCCGCGGCTTCCTCGGCACCGATCTCCAGGCAGCAGCGCTCCAGATGAGCCACCAGTCGCAGCAACGCGACCATGTCGCGCCGGGCGTGATCCGGCCAGAGCACGGCAGCGATCGGGGTATCCATGAAAGCAAGTCCTCGGCGGGGGGGGCGGGCGGCGTCCTACACCGCTCCGGGCGCGAAAAGCCAGGACTCGTTTCGCGCAACTCGGGATTGGGCCTGCGCCGTGGCAGAGAAATCGCTCTTGTGCAGTGCGATCCCGGCCCCGCTGCCCTTGATGGGCGCGGGACCCGGCGTCAGCTTGGGAATGGGAGACTAAGCGCCTGGAAAGGGACATCGAATGGCACGTATCGCACTCGTCACCGGCGGCCAGCGCGGCATCGGGGCGGCCATCAGCGAGCACCTGCAAAGAGCCGGCCGAACGGTTGTCGCCTCCTATGCCGGAAACGACGCCGCAGCGCAGGCCTTCACCGAGCGTACGGGCATCCCGACCTACAAGTTCGACGTCTCCGACTTCGAGGCCTGCCAGGCTGCGATCCGGAAGATCGAGGCTGAGGTCGGCCCGATCGAGATCCTGGTGAACAATGCCGGCATCACCCGGGACAACACCATGAAGCGCATGGACCGCAAGCAGTGGGACGACGTGATTGATACCAACCTCGGCTCCTGCTTCAACATGTGCAAGCTGGTCTGGGATGGCATGACGGCCCGCAAGTTCGGCCGCATCGTGAATATCGGCTCGATCAACGGCCAGGCCGGCCAGTACGGCCAGGTGAACTACGCCGCCGCAAAATCCGGCATCCACGGCTTCACCAAGGCCCTTGCCCAGGAAGGGGCGCGCTTCAGCGTCACGGTCAACGCCATCGCCCCGGGATATGTGGATACCGAAATGGTCCGCGCCGTGCCGCCGGACGTGCTGGAGAAAATCATCGCCCGCATCCCGCGCGGCCGCCTCGGCACCGCCGACGACATCGCCCGCGGCGTCGCCTTCCTGACGGCGGACGACGCCGATTTCATCACCGGCTCCACCCTCTCCATCAATGGCGGCCAGCATATGTACTGACCGCCGTTCGGAACCGCCGGGGCCGCCATCCGTTACCCTCTGCTCCATGGAACGGGAGGTGCGTATGACCGCTTCGAAGCATCCCAAGGGTGGCCCGAACGAGGAAGGGCTGGGCGACGGCATCCCCCGCCCGCCCTCCGACGACGAGCGCAACCCCGGAATCGGCTCCTCCAAGGGCGTTTTCGGCCGCGGCACCGACCCCGCCGTGCTGCAGGCCGACAACACCGACGAGGGCGATGTCGGGAACGATACCAGGCCCGATGGTGGGGTAGGCTCGGGCCATCTCGGCCGGACGAACAAGTAAGGATCAAGGCCCGGGGTATCCGCAGCCATGCGGACGCCCCGGGCCTGTCTTGTCCTGGCCGCTTCCGCACACCAGCCTCCCCGTACGGAGGACCGGTGATGACGGATCAATGCTTGGTGCTGGCCGGGGCCGCGCCCGACGCGGCCGCGCGGATCGATGCGGTACGCCCGGCCCACATCGCCCTGCTCCGCCAGATGGCGGAAGCGGGCGAACTCATCCTTGGCATCCCCCTGATGGACGGGGCTGGCGCCTATCGCGGCTCGCTGATGATCCTGTCCACCGATTCGCCCGGCCGCTACCTGGAGTCCGAGCCCTTCCGGCGCGAAGGCATCTGGGCGGACCACATGGTGCACCCCTTCCGGGTGGCCCCGCTTCCCTACCGCCCGCTGCCTAGCGGCCCCGCGCCATCCCGCCCAACCCACAGCATCGCCATTGTCCGTGACGGCACCGACCCGGAAGCTCTCTCCCGCCGGCTCGCCGTGCGGGAGGCACATCTCGCCCGTGCCCGCCCCGCCGCCGAAGCGGGCCTGCTGACCCTGGGTGGAGCCATTCTCGACGCCCCCGGCGGAAACATGATCGGGTCCGTTGCCATCACCGCCCACCCCTCCATCGAGGATGCGCAGGCCTGGTGGGCGGCGGACCCCTATGTCACCGGCGGCGTGTGGCGCGACGTCACCTGGCACGCCACCCAGTTCGCCGCCCTGCCCTGGCGCCCCCTGCCCGGCGCCGCCTGACGGCGCCGGACCCGGATCAGGCCGTCGCGCGGTCGCCGATCAGCTTGTTCGCAATCCAGGACACGACCCAGATGATGATGGCGGCAAGGATGGCCGTGCCGAAGCTGGTGATCCGCATCCCCGGCATCAGCAGCGCGGTCAGCGCCAGCATCAGGGCATTGATCACCAGGGTGAACAGCCCGAGCGTGATCACCGTCAGCGGCAGGGACAGCGTGGCCACGATCGGCCGGATCACCGCATTCACCACCCCGAAGATGATCGCCGCGATGATCAGATTGGCCAGGCTCGGGAAATAAAGCCCGCTCACCATGTTCGCGGCAATGTAGAAGGCCACGGCCGTAATCGCCGTGCGAATCAGGAAGCCCACCGTGTTCAACTCCTATGCCGTTCCGGCGCCGGACAGCCCCGGCAGGACGCGCAGGCAACGCGCCCCCACCCCCCCGGTTGCCCCGATGATTGTCGGCTTCCCCACGTGAACGGTCCAACTCTTTCCGGCATTGGTGCCCTGGTGCTCTGGGCCTTCCTCGCCCTGCTCGCCCGCGGCGCCGCTGGCCTGCCGCCTCTCCAGGTCACCGCCATGTCCTTCGCCGCCGCCGGCCTGCTTGCCACCGCCTGGCTTGCGCTGCGCGGCCAGCTCGGCGCCCTGCGCCAGCCCCCCATCGCCTGGCTGCACGGGGTCGGCGGCCTTTTCGGCTATCACGCCCTCTACTTCGCCGCCCTCGCCTGGGCCCCGCCGGTGGAGGCCAGCCTCATCAACTATCTCTGGCCCCTGCTGATCGTCCTTCTCTCCGCCCCGATCCTGGGCCTGCCCCTCGGCCCCCGCCGCCTGGCCGGAGTCGTGCTCGGCTTCCTCGGCTGCGCCCTGGTGATCGGCCCCGGCGCCGCCTTCCCACCCGGCGCCGCCCCCGGCTTCCTCTGCGCCGCCGCCGCCGCCCTGGTTTGGGCCACTTATTCCGTGACCTCCCGCCGCCTCGCGGCCGTCCCCACGGAAGCGGTGGCCGGCTTCTGCCTGGCATCCGCCGCCCTGGCAGCCCTGGCACATCTCATCTTCGAGCCGACCGTCACGCCCGATGCCCGCCAGTGGCTCTCCGCCCTGCTCCTGGGCCTCGGCCCGGTCGGTGCCGCCTTCTTTCTTTGGGACATCGGCATGAAGCGCGGCGACCCCCGCCTGCTCGGCACCCTGGCCTACGCCACCCCGGTCGCCTCCACCCTGCTTCTGCTGCTGGCCGGGGAGGGGGTTCTCGGCCCGCGCGTGGCCACGGCGGCGGCGCTGGTGGTCGGGGGTGGATGGCTCGCGGCTTCGGCAAAGGCCTGAAAAATCGTTCCCTGGACCCCTCATCCCCTTCTTCGGTATGGGGCAGCAGCGCCCACCGATTCCTGAAAATAGGATACAGCATCAGCCACTTAGGTCAGATTGGGCGCGCGGAAGTATCGCTCCGCCAGAGGGAAAAGCTACCGCGCTTCGGGGGCGTGGAAGGCTGGAAAAGGCCTAGGAATGAATGTCCGCTTCAGCCGCACGCTGGATGGCCTGAACTGGCCGAAAGCCGTCCATCCGGCCCCAGGGCCCTGCCTCCAGAAGCGGACGTGCCCGATCTGGCCGCGTCAGGCCTGCTTCCGCCCCGTTGCGGACCTGTGTTCCTCCGGGTAACGCAGCCCTTTCAATCGGCGATTGCCAAGGTTCACGGATGGCTGGTTCGGGGGGTATGACACCTGTGGGCCACGGCGGTAATCCAACTGTGCTGGACGACAGCGAGCGGCGTCTCCAGGCGGTGCTCGACAACGCCACCGTTTCCATTCTCCTCATGGACGGTCGCCAGCACTGTATCTACATGAACAAGGCGGCCGAGAAGCTCACTGGCTACACGCTCAGCGAGGTGCTGGCGCTCGACAGGCCGCTCCACGATATCGTCCACCACACCTATCCCGACGGACAGCCGTTCCCGCTTTCCGAGTGCGCCATTGATCGAGCATTTCCCGAGCATAACCAGATGCAGGGAGAAGAAGTCTTTGTTCACAAGAACGGCAGCTTCTATCCCGTGGCCTACACCGCGAGCCCCATTCGCGACGAGGCTTCGAACACAGTCGGCACCATCATCGAAGTGCGTGACATCCGCGCGGAGAAAGCAGCCAGAGAGCAACAACGCCTGCTCATCGACGAGCTGAATCACAGGGTTAAAAATACGCTTGCCGCCGTCCAATCCATCGCCTTCCAGTCGTTGAAGGGCGCGGATGCTGATGCGCGCGAGGCGTTCATGGGCCGGCTCTCCGCACTTTCGGCCGCGCATAACGTGCTGACGGCCCAGGGGTGGACGGGCGCAAGTCTCCGCAGCACCGTCAGCATCGCCATTGCGCCTTACCACACGCTAGGCTGTTTTGAGCTTGTCGGCCGCGACTATCCTCTTGGTCCCAAGATGGTGGTTTCGCTCTCGATGGTGCTCCACGAGTTAGCGACCAACGCCGCCAAGTACGGCTCCCTGTCGGTCCCCGGCGGCAAGATCCTCCTCGAGTGGTCGGTGCTCAAGGAGGATGGACACGAACGGCTCGCGATGCGCTGGGAGGAGAGCGGCGGCCCCGAGGTGACGCCGCCAGCGCGGAAAGGCTTCGGCACCCGTCTCCTGGAGCGGCAATTCGCGATGGAGTTCTCCGGATCGGTGGCGCTCGATTACCGTCCAGGCGGCCTCGTCTGCACGATGAACCTGCGCCTCCCCTCGGCCAACCCCGCCGACCATGAGGCGTTCAAAAACGCCTTTGGTTCGGCTGCCTGAGACTGGAACGCACAGTGGAGGCGCTCGCCGGCCGTCGCGTGCTGCTCGTCGAGGACGAGAGCCTTGTGGCCGCCCTTGCGGAGGACATCCTGCTGGATGCCGGATGCGAAGTGATGCTTGCCATGGACCTCAAGGAGGCGTTGGTCCTCGCGGCGGATGAGAGGATCGAGCTTGCCATACTGGACGTTAACCTGGGGGCGGCTCGCAGCTATCCTGTCGCCGAAATTCTGCGCAAACGGGCCGTTCCGTTCATCTTCGCCACCGGTTACGGGCGCGTTGGGCTCGACGAGGCGTACCGCGATACGCCGGTAGTCCAGAAGCCCTATCGGCTCCATGAGCTAATAAGCTGTGCCGAAGAAGCATTCAAAGCCAGGCATCAGAGATAGGTTAGGTCTGCCCTCTCCCCCGGCGTCCATCCGGTGGCCAGAGCTCACCTCCGCCATCGGGAGCCGGACGACGGCCTTCGGACGACCGGCATGGGCGCGAAGCAGAACGGCATGAGGTTTGGAAGCCCAGAACTGCTCCTCCGACGAAGGCGGACGCCAGACTGAAGGGCTGGAAACGCCGGGGATGGGACTGCCCCTCAATGGCATTCGCCTGGATCTCGGTTGGGTGGCTCGCTTGTGGACACTGCTGCCCTATGCCGTTCTTCCTCGGGTCAGGTGCGGGGCAGCATCCTCCAAGCGCCAAGACTAAACCCCGACGATAGAAGGGACGGGGGGTCACCTTCCCCGGCTTTTCACCCCTTCCTCAAAAGCCCCCGCACCACCTCGGCATGGCCCTGGTGCTTCGGCCCCTCATCCAGCAGCACCGTCCCCTCCAGGCATTCCAGCAACTCCAGCCCGGCGAAGTGCTCCCGCACCAAGTCCCCCGACCACAGCAGCTCCGGATCCCGCGGCCCGCCCGAGCGCCTCCCTTCCTGTGCCGGCGTGAACGCCTCCAGCACCAGCAGCCCGCCCGGCGCAAGCGAGGCCACCGCCCGCTCCGCCACCAGGGCCCGGTCCGCCGGCGGCAGATGCACGAAAATCCAGGCCACGAGGTCGAAGCGACCCACCGGCCAATCCCAGCGCGTCAGATCCGCCACCGCCGTCCGCAGCGCCACCCCGCGCTCGGCGGCCAGCGCCTCCGCCTTGGCCAGCCCCGCCGCCGACCAATCCACGCTCGTCACCTCCAGCCCGCGCTCCGCCAGCCAGACGCCGTTCCGCCCTTCGCCATCGCCGATGGCCAGCGCCCGCATCCCCGGCCGCAGCCACGCCGCCTGCGCTTCCAGATACCGATTCGGCGCGTCGCCGAAGGCGAAGCCACCCCCGGCATAGCGCGCATCCCAGGCGGCGGCGTCGCTCATCTCGGTTCGGGGGCCGGATAAGGCCGCGCCCCGAAGATCGCGCTGCCCACGCGCACCTGCGTCGCCCCGCAGGCGATCGCTGCCTCGAAATCGCCGCTCATTCCCATGGAAAGCGTTGCCAGCCCCTCCTTCGCCGCCAGTTCCGCCAGGAAACGGAAATGCGGCACCGGGTCCTCGCCCTCCGGCGGGATGCACATCAGCCCGGACACGGTCAGCCCGTGTTCTTCCCGGCATGCCCGCAGGAAGGCGCTCGCCTCCTCCCGAGCGACTCCGAATTTCTGCGGCTCGTTCCCCGTGTTCACCTGCACCAGCAGCCCGGGCGCCCGCCCCTCCTTGCGAATCGCTTCCGCAATGGCCGCCGCCAATTTGGGCCGGTCCAGGCTCTCGATCATGTCGGCCACCCGCACCGCGTCCCGCGCCTTATTCGTCTGCAGCCCGCCGATGATGTGCAGCCGCAGCCCCGGATGCTCCGCCCGCAGCCCCGGGAACTTCCCCGCGGCCTCCTGCACCCGGTTCTCCCCGAACACAGCCTGCCCTGCCGCCAGGGCGGCCCGCACGGCCTCCGCCGGATGCGTCTTGGAAACGGCGACAAGTGTCACCCCCGCCGGATCGCGCCCGGCCTTATCGCAGGCCTGGGCGATGCGCGCCTTGATCCGGGCGAGGTTCGCGGCAATGGCATCCGCGTCGATCGGGAGAGGTTCGGTCATGCGGGGCCGGAAGCTAGAGCGGATCGCGGATCGCTGGAAACGCCCGAACCGGCGAATCGGCGCCCAACCGCCATTCCCGGCGTATAGGAGAGCCGGCGTATAGGAGAGAAGGTGTGGCACCCCGCCCATTCCGCCGCCCCATCCCGCGTCTTTGGCTCTTGAGCGACGCGCGCCGACTGCCCGATCCCCGCGCGGCCGCGCGCCGCCTTCCCCCGGGCAGCGCCGTCCTGGCACGCGATCTTGCCCCTGCCCTGCTTCGCCCGCTGGCCACCCTCGTCCGACAGCGCCGGCTCCAGCTGCTAGTGGCGGGGCAGGGGCGTGTTGCCCTGGCGCATCGCTGCGGCCTGCACCTGCCGGACCGCCGTGCCGTGGCGAATCTTCTCCCCGTCCTGATCGCGCGGCGAGGCGGCCATGGGCCTCTCCTGTCGGTCGCCGCCCATGGCCGGGCCGGGCTGGCGCGCGCCCGGCGCCTGCGCGCGGACGCCGTACTCCTCTCCCCTGTTTTCCCGACCGCGAGCCATCCCGGCGCTCCCGCGCTTGGCCCGCTGCGCTGGGCCGCTCTCGCGCGCCGAAGCAGCCGGCCGGTGATCGCGCTGGGTGGCCTCTCCGCCCGCAGGGCGCGCCGGTTGCCGCCCTGTGCCGCTGGCTGGGCGGCGATTGCCGCCTTGGCCTGAGCGCCGGCCCCGGAAAGGGGAACTGCAAACGCCGTGGGCGGCCAGGTCCGCCATTTCGCTGGCGTCCCGATACAGGGCGTTGGCCTGGCAAGGCGGCCCGCCCGCCTGCGTTCCGACAGGCCGCAACGGGCTGTGTGGCAGTCCAGACACAGTGTTTCGCGCATGTCGCGTTCTTCGCCATTGCACGATGGACGCCTGTGAGAGGCTTGAACCATAGTCCGCCCGGGCTCGCGCCAGGGGAGCGCATCCAACGGATGCACATCCCTGTAGCAAACCCGCCGAGGGGGGCGGGCGGGTCGCAGGTAGCGCCGGGACGGTTTCCCGGCACGTCAGGAGGATTTGGGATGCGCAAGCTTCTTCTTGGCAGCACGGCTGTCGCCGCCGCTGCCCTTTTCGCGCCCGGTGGCGCCCACGCCCAGTCGCTGAGCACCGACGCTTTCTCCCGGTCCCTCGGTACGGCCGGCACTTCGATGCGCGGCCTTGAGGTGCGCGTAGGCGGCTACTTCCGCGCCATCTACAACTACACCTCGACGAACGGCGACAACTCCCCCGCCGGTGCGAACATCAACGGCTCCGGCGGCAACGCGGTCCGCCTCGGCAAGTCCGACTTCTCCGAGGAAGTGGAGTTCCACATCCTTGCCTCCGGCAAGGCGGCCAACGGCCTCCTCTACGGTGTCGCGATGGAAATCGAGCACGACGCCTATCGTCAGGCTGCCACTGTGTCCGGCGGTCAGGTCAGCACCGGCGGCGCCAAGAACACGCTGAACTTCGACGAGGTCTGGGCCTACATGGCGGGTCCTTGGGGCCAGCTTCGCTACGGCGATGAGGACGGCGCGATCGCTCAGCTGCAATCTGGTCACGTGACTGGTTTCGGTACGGGCAGCCTGGACTCCGGCAACACCACCCAGCAGGTCGTCGGCGCCAACTTCCGTGCCACCTTCAACAACGTGAATGACCTCGGCGACAACACCAAGGTCATCTATCTCTCGCCGCAGTTCTTCGGCTTCGACGTCGGCGGCAGCTTTGCCTTCAACAGCAACGAGGGCCCGCTCTCCGGCTGCGACAGCCTCGCCAATGCGACCCTCTGCGACCGCGTGGGCGGCATCTCCGGCCAGAACTTCCGTCGCCGCAACGAGGTCCAGGCCGCTGTCCGCTGGCGCGGGTCGCTGGGCCCTGTCGGCGCCGCTGTGACCGTCGGCTACATCGGTGCGGACTCCGTCAAGAACATGACCGGCGTCTCGCCCCAGCATCTCGACGCGGTCTGGGCCGGCACCGCGCTGACCGCCTATGGCTTCACGGCGGGCGGCTGGTTCACCACCGGTGACTTCGCCCCGGGCTTCAACACCATCGCGCCGAGCCGTCCGGGCGCCGTTGTGGACGACCGCAACACGACCTCCTGGCAGGCCAGCGTTCTCTACAACTTCGAGGCCTTCACGATCGGCGGCCTGGTCACCCAGACCATCTCCGCCGGCAACACCTCCATCGCGACCGGCGGCCGCAAGGACACGGGCTGGTCGGTTGGCGGCAACTACCGCATCGCGCCGGGCCTGGACCTGTTCGTCGAGTACAACCAGATCGACCGCAAGGAGCGGAACTTCAACTTCCTCACCAACGGCACCGGCTCCACGGCTGGCGCCCATGTGTCGATCTTCCAGACGGGCTTCCGCGTCGCCTTCTGATCGGGCAGGCACGCGGCCTCTGGCCGAATGGAAGGGGCGGCGGGGCAACCCGCCGCCCCTTCTCGTTTCACAGTTTACGTTTTCTCACTTGCGCGCGGCCCGAACCCCGCCTTACGTGCCGGCACCATGCGCCACACCCGCCTTGCCGTCCTCGCCCTACCCGTCCTCCTCGCTGCCTGCGGCCAGAGCCGCATGGTCGGAAACGACGAGTATTATGACGACAGCGCCCGCGCCCGCGTGGCCGGTCGCCTCTCCGGCAATCAGGACGGCGTGCTGGTCCTCGGCACCGATCGCAGCCGCAGCCGTGAAGGCGGCGGCGGCGCCGGTGATGTCGGTGGCTCTCTCGGCGTAAACGCCTATCTCTGGCGCGCCAGCCTCGACACCCTCTCCTTCATGCCGCTCGCCTCGGCGGATCCCTTCGGCGGCGTCATCATCACGGACTGGTACTCGCCCCCTGCGGCTCCGGGCGAGCGCTTCCGCGCCACCGCCTATATCCTCGGCCGCCAGCTCCGCTCCGACGGTGTGCGCGTGTCCGTCTTCCGCCAGGAACTGCGGAACGGCCAGTGGGTGGATGCCCCCGTCGCCAACGCCACCGGCACGGAGCTCGAGGACAAGGTCCTCGCCCGCGCCCGCGAGCTGCGGAGCCAGTCCGCCGCGCTCTGAGCGGACCCGGAAGGGCCGCGTCCCAATGGGCCGCGGCCTTCTTTGTCAGTCCTGGTAATTCACCGCGGGCAGGGAGCGGATCTCGTTCGAGGCCATGTCGATTCGCACGCGCCGCATGCCCGGATCGGCGCGCACCCGCTCCATCGGTACCCCGACATATTTCTGCCTCAGCCCCAGCCGGCTCTCCACCTCGATCACCACCATGGAAACGCGGCCCTGCGGGTCAATGATCAGGTCCTCGACCTCGCCGATCTCCACATCATCCGTGGCATAGACATCGCGGTCGATCAGCTGCTCGGCACGGATATGGCCGGCCGGGATGTTCGTGGCGCCTGCCGCGCCCGGCGCGGTCCCGACGGGCTGGGCCATGGCCGGCACCGCCAGGAGCCCGGCCAGCAGGGCGAGGGTTGACATGTGTCGCATGTCACCATTCCTTCATGTTTGGGGCAGGCGTTGAACCGCCGCCGCAGGCCAGGGTTGCGCCGCGTCCAACGCCCCTTCCCACCCCGGCCCATGCGGAATATCAGGACGCACCACCAAACAAGGCCCATACTGGCCCCCGATGACTGACGGTCCGTCCGACACTCCCGCCCGCTACGACTTCGTCGCCGCAGAGCCCCGCTGGCAGCAGGCCTGGCAGGACGCCGCTTGCTTCGCGGCGCCCGATGTGCCCGATGGCACCCGGCCCAAATACTACGTGCTGGAGATGTTTCCCTACCCCTCCGGCAAGATCCATATGGGGCATGTGCGGAACTACACGCTGGGCGACGTGGTGGCCCGCTACAAGCGCGCCCGCGGCCTGCAGGTGATGCACCCCATGGGTTGGGACGCCTTCGGCCTTCCGGCCGAGAATGCGGCCCGCGAACGTGGCACCCATCCCGCCGCCTGGACCTACGCCAATATCGCGAACATGCGGTCCGAGCTGAAGAGCATGGGCCTCTCGCTCGACTGGTCCCGCGAATTCGCCACCTGCGATCCCGAATATTACGGCCAGCAGCAGTCCCTCTTCCTCGACTTCATGGCCGCCGGCCTGGTCGAGCGCCGCAAGTCCTGGGTGAACTGGGATCCGGTGGACGGCACCGTGCTGGCCAATGAACAGGTCATCGACGGCAAGGGCTGGCGCTCCGGCGCCCCGGTGGAGAAGCGCGAGCTCTCCCAGTGGTTCCTCGCGATCACGAAGTTCGCCCCGCAGCTGCTTGAGGCGCTCGATACGCTGGATCGCTGGCCCGAGCGCGTCCGCACCATGCAGGCCAACTGGATCGGCCGCAGTGAGGGTGCCCGCGTCCGCTTCCAGCTCGCCGGGGCCGTGGATGGCGCGACCGAGGTGGAAGTCTTCACCACCCGCCCCGACACACTCTACGGCATGTCCTTCCTGGCCGTCGCCGCCGAGCACCCGCTCGCCGCCGCAGCCGCTGCGCGTGACCCGAAGGCCGCCGAATTCATTGCCGAGTGCCGCAGCCAGGGCACCAGCGAGGCCGCCATCGAGCAGGCGGAGAAGAAGGGCTTCGACACCGGCTTCCGGGTGAAGCACCCCTTCATCGAGGGCGCGACCTTCCCCGTCTGGATCGCGAATTTCGTCCTGATGGAATACGGCACGGGCGCCCTTTTCGGCTGCCCCGCCCATGACCAGCGTGACCTCGACTTCGCCCGCAAATACGACCTGCCCGTTCCGCCCGTCGTGCTGCCCCCAGGCGAGGACCCCGCCTCCTTCACCATCGGCAAGACCGCCTGGACTGGCGACGGCACGCTCTACAACTCCGAATTCCTGAATGGCCTCGGCAGCGATGCCGGCAAGCGCGCCGCCATTGACGCGCTGGAGAAGAAGGGCCTCGGCCAGGGTGTGGTGAACTGGCGCCTGCGCGACTGGGGCGTCTCCCGCCAGCGCTACTGGGGCTGCCCAATCCCCGTCATCCATTGCGATGATTGCGGCATCGTCCCCGTTCCCAAGGACCAGCTTCCCGTGAAGCTGCCGGAGGATGTGGACTTCACCCGCCCGGGTAACCCGCTGGACCACCACCCCAGCTGGAAGCACGTCGCCTGCCCGTCCTGCGGCAAGCAGGGCCGGCGCGAAACCGACACCTTCGACACCTTCGTCGACAGCTCCTGGTACTTCGCCCGCTTCACCGCGCCGCATGCGAAGACGCCGCTGGTGGCCGAAGCCGCGAATGCCTGGCTTCCCGTGGACCAGTATATCGGCGGCATCGAGCACGCGATCCTGCACCTGCTCTATTCCCGCTTCTTCACCCGCGCCCTCTCCACCATGGGCCATCTGAAGACGCCCGAGCCCTTCGCCGGCCTCTTCACCCAGGGCATGGTGCAGCACGCCTCCTACAAGGCGCCCGACGGCCGCTGGCTGGCCCCGGACGAGGTGGAGGCCACGCCCGATGGCGGCGCCATCGAGAAGGCCACGGGCACCCCGCTCATCGTCTCGCGCAACGACAAGATGTCGAAGTCGAAGCGCAACACGATCGACCCCGGCGCCATCATCTCCCGCTACGGCGCCGACACCGCGCGCTGGTTCATCCTGGCCGACAACCCGCCCGACCGCGACATGGAGTGGAGCGAGGCCGGCGTCTCCGGCGCCCACCGCTTCGTCCAGCGCGTCTGGCGCCTCGCGAGCACACTGGAGCAGCGCGCCGGCGACGGTGAGGCCCGCCCGCTCATGCAGGCCGCCCACCGCACCATCGCGGCGGTCACCCAGGCGCTGGAAAGCTTCGCCTTCAACGTCGCCGTCGCGCGCCTGCACGAATTCGCCAATGCCATCGAATCCAGCCCGGCGGGCATCGAGGCACGGCGTGAGGCCCTGTCCATCATGGCCCGCCTCATCGCCCCCATGATGCCCCATCTGGCCGAGGAGCTCTGGTCCATCCTCCACCCCGGCGACACGGCCCTGGTGGCCCAGATGTCCTGGCCCGAGGCCGATCCCGCCCTGCTGGTGGCCGAGAGCATGACCATCGCCGTCCAGGTTCTCGGCAAGCTGCGCGCCACCCTCTCCGTCCCCGTCAACATCGCCGAGGCGGATCTGCTCGCCATGGCAGAGGCGGAGGAGAATGTGCAGCGCGCCATCGGCGGCAAGCCCATCCGGAAGCGCATCCATGTCCCAGGCCGTGTCGTCAACTTCGTCGTTTGACACCGTCCCGCGGCGCGCCAAGGCCATCGGCCGACGCAGCCTGCTGGCGGGGCTGGCAACCGCGCTCGCCGCTCCCCTGGCCGGCTGCGGCTTCCGCCCGCTGAACCTGCCGCCCGAACCGGGCGAGGTCGGCTCCGATGTCGCCGCGCAGCTCGCCGCCATCCGGCTGGGCCGCACCTATGGCCGCAACGGCCAGATCATCCACCAGGCGCTGCAGCGCCGCCTGGCCCCGGGCAAGGCTTCCGCGACGGCCGCCCGCTACGAGCTGAACGTCACACTGCTGCCCAGCTACGAGGCGCAGGGCTACCGCCCGACCGGCGCGATCTCCCGTGTCCGCATGGTCATGAACAGCAACTGGACGCTGCAGACCCTCTCCGTGCCGCCCCGCCAGGTCGCCACCGGCACCGCCCGTGCCATCGATTCCTACAACGTCGTGGACAACGAGTACTTCGCCTCCGTTGTCAGCAGCGAGGCCGCGGAGCGCCGGCTGGTCGAGCAGATCGCGGAGGACATCACCACGCGCCTGGCGATCCTCTTCCGCGAGACGCCTGCGGCCTGAGCCACGGCGCGGGGCGCGACGCATGAAGCTCGATGGGCGCCGCCTGCCCGCCTTCCTGAAGGACCCCGGTGCCGCCCGCGCCGTCCTTCTCCATGGCGAGGATGCCGGCCTTGCCCGCGAGCGGGCCGATGCGCTGCAGGAAGCCATCGCCCCCGGCAACGATCCCTTCCGCGTCGCCGAGCTGCCGCGTGACATCGCCGCCCGCCCCGGCGCCCTCGCCGGCGAAGCCGCCGCCCTTGCCCTTACCGGCGGCCGCCGCGTGGTCCGCATCCGCGATGCCACCGACGCGCTGGCAACGCCCCTGCGCGAGGTGCTGGACGCCGAGGGCGACACCCTCATCCTGGTCGAGGCTGGCGAACTTCCCGCCCGCTCCAAGCTCCGCCAGCTTGCCGAGGCCCATCCCCGTGCCGCCGCCATCGCCTGCTACCGCGAGCGCGGCGCCGAGCTTTCCGCCACCATCGCCGCCCTGCTGAAGGAAAACGGTGTTACCGCCGAGCCCGCCGCCATCGCCTGGCTCGCCGGCCGCCTTGGCGATGACCGCCAGACCCTTCGCCGCGAGCTGGAAAAGCTCGCCCTCTATGCCGGCCCCGGCGGCAAGCTGGCCGAGGAGGACGTCCTTGCCTGCATCGGCGATGGCTCCGCCCTGGAACTCGACGAAGCCCTGATCGCCGCCACCGCCGGCGATGTCGCGACCGCAGACCGCGCCCTCGAATCCGCCATGTCCGAGGGCGCCAACCCCGTCCAGGTCATCCGCGCCCTGCTGCGCCACGTCCAGCGCCTGCACCTGGCCTCGATCGCCGGCATCCAGGCCCTGCAACCGCCGGTCTTCTTCCGCAGCAAGCCCGGTTTCGAGAAAGCCCTCCGTATCTGGCGCCCGGAAGCCCTGGAGACCGTCCTGGCGAACCTCCTGGAGGCCGAACGCCAGAGCAAATCCGGTGGCACGGGCCGCCCGATGCCCGATGCCGCCGTGGCCCGCACGGCGCTCCTCACCCTGGCGCGGCAGTCGGCAATCCTGGCACGCCGGGGATAGCGGCACCTTCCAGGCGCCACTTCCCCACAGCCACTCGCGTCCTCAGGGCCCCGGCCCGCTTCCCTCAGCCGGCCCCGGCCAGACCAGGACCGGCATCTGCGCCACCGGAATTCGCGCAACCGCCAGGCTCCGCCCCTCCAGGGTCAGCGGAACCTCAAGCTGGGGCGGCTCCCCTTCAGCCGGCGGGCGGGCCAGCAGGGCCACCACACGCCGCGCCAGATTCGCATTGCGCGCCGTGATCAGCCCGTCCCGCGCCAGCGCGTCCAGCACCGCCTCCGCGCCGGTCAGCTTCACCGTCCCGGCGCCCATGGGCTGAAGCTGGTCATCCAGCGCCAGGGTGGCCGAGGCCTCGGCGGTGGCCGGGCCGTATTCCAGATTCAACCGCCGCAATTCCAGCGTGCCGCCGGCGTCGCGCCATATGGCAGCCCGGTTGGTCGGATTGCGTCCGCCGGGCAGGGGGCCCATCAGCGCCGCGTCCAGCCGCAGCGACCTCACCTGCCGGCCCAGCGGCGTGGGGGCGGGCAGGGTCACGTTTTCCGCCTCGCCTTCCAGGGTAACGGCGGGCTCGCCCTCGATCGCGGTCATTCGGCTGTCCAGGGCGATCCGGGCGGAACCGATCTCCACTCCACCCGCCGCGTTGCCGACCCGCAGCCGGCTCACCTCGAACTCGCCGCCGCGCGGCAGGACATTGGCCTGAAGCGGCAGCGTCGCCGTGAACCGGTCCGCCGCGAAGCGGATCTCGTCCGCACCCATCCGCAGCCGCTGCGGTCCGCCCGCGGAAATCCGCAGCTCCCCTGGGCTGTGCAGCGCCACCCGCAGGACGACCACCGGCGCGGTCCAGTCCAGCCCGCCGGGAATGGTTGCCCCGCCGCCCGCCATGCGGAAGTCGCGCAGCCGCAGCGTGGCGGAAAGCGGCCAGCCGCCGCGCACCGGGGCGGCATATTCGATCCGCCAGCCCTGCGCCCGCCGCGCCGCCGCCCAGGCATCGAACCCCGCCTGCAGCCGCTCGCCCATCCAGTGCCAGAGAATGCTGTGCGCCGCGGCCAGAAGCGCAAGAAGAAGTACCCCCAGCAGGATCAGCCGCCCGGGCCGGAGCCAGCGGCGCGGGGTGGCGGGGGAGGGGGCGGTCTCGGTGTCGCTCACAGCGCGCCCATATGGCCCCGCGCCACCAGCCTTGCCCAGGTGCTCCGGCCGATGCAGCGCCGCCCGGGATCACCTATGTTGGGAAACGGCACCATGATCCCCAGCAATCCGCCCACATCCGCCCCCGCACCCGAAGCCTTGGACCCCGCCACGCTGGATCCGTCTCCGCTGCTCGATCCAGACGGCTATCTCTATGTTTTCGGATACGGCTCCCTGATCTGGAAGCCGGGCTTCCAGTTCGAATCCGCCCATCCGGCCCTGCTGCGCGGCTTCCACCGGCGCTTCTGCATCTGGTCGCACCGCTACCGCGGCACGCCGGAAGCGCCCGGCCTCGTCCTCGGCCTCGATCGGGGCGGCTCCTGCCGGGGTGTCGCCTTCCGCGTCGCCGCGCCCCGGGCCGCCGAAGTCCTGGCCTATCTGCACGAGCGGGAGATGTCGGGCGATGTCTATCACCGCCGCCTCCTGCCGGTGTGCCTGCTCGATAGCGACGGCACGCGCCGCGCTGTTACCTTCGTGGCGGATCGCCGCTCCAAGGATTATTGCGGCGCCCTTCCCCCCGACGCCGCTGCGGTCGCCATTGCGCGCGGCCACGGGGTAATGGGCCCGAACCGCGACTACCTCCTCAACACCGTCTCCCACCTACGGGAGCTCGGCGTACGCGACGCCGGGCTCGACCGCATCGCCGCCCTGCTGCAACCCGCAGACTGAGGCGGGCAACGGCCTCGTTGCCCTATCAAGTCATTCAGGCACTTGCAGCCGGAAGATCGCGTGGCTGGTCAGCGGCACTGCGGCATGTGGGCGACGGACTCCCCCAAATAAGTTTTCCCTCAACTTATCCACAGACGGGGCGATTGACTCACCCAAAAGCCCCCCTGAGTCCCCAGTTTGTTCCCCGGACTCCTCGGATTCCCACAAAATATCAGTCAACCAACTGAAAAGTCTTAGTTTTTCATTATCCACAGCCCGGTCACACCCTCGGGAAACCAAGACTCCACAAGGCTTTGCCGGGGAGTCTTCGGCCGCGGTTGAAAGCGTGCTGTCCCGCTATTCCACCAACTTGTCCACACCCCCCGACAGCTCGGCCGAGGCCTTGGCCACGGCGCTCTCCGCCCGCGCCGTCAGCTCGTTGCGGGGCAGACCGGGCAGGATCGGCGGCAGCACCGCCACCGTCAGGGTGCCCGGCCGCTTGGTGAAGGCGCGCTTCCCCCAGTACCGCCCGGAATCCGTCGCCACGGGCACCACGGGCAGGCCGGTGGCCGCCGCCATGGCCGCGAAGCCGGGCTGCCAGGGCTGAACCTGCCCAGGGGCGGAACGCGTGCCCTCCGGGAAGATCACCACCTGATATCCCGCCGCCGCGGCATCCCGCGTCGCCCGCACCAGCCGCTTCAGCGTGGCCGCTCCCCCTTCCCGGTCCACGGGAATCGAGTGGACATGCCGCGCCATTGCCCCCCAGCCGGGAATCCGCATCAGCTCCGCCTTCATCACATAGGCCGGGCGCGGCAGCAGGGCGTGCCAGACAATGGTGTCGAAGGCCGACTGGTGCTGGGCCGCAATCAGCGCCGGCCCGGACACGGGCAGGTTCTCCGCCCCGGTAACGCGCAGCCGGATGCCGCAGACCACCCGCAGAAGCCAGAGCGAAGCGAGTGACCAGCCGCGCAGGTACCGGTGCATGACCCGCGGTGGGAAGGCCAGCAGCGGCAGGCCGAACAGCACCGTCATCGCGGTGAGGCTGAAGAACAGCAGATTGAACAGGGCGGAGCGGATAACGGTCACGAGCGTGCCTGCCGTGGCTGCTCCGTCAGCGCCGAAAGCCCCAGCGCGGCGCCGACCAGCTTCACGTACTCGCGCACCATCGGCACGGGCCGCGAGATATAAGGGGGGACGGAATAAGGATACAGAACGGCCTCCGGCAGGCTGCGCCGCAGCTCCAACAAGGCACGCGGCATATGGAAGCTGGCTGTCACCACGGTGATCTCCCGGATGCCGGTTTCGCGGGCCCATGCCGCGATCTCCCGCGCATTGCCCCGTGTGCTCGTGGCCTGACGCCCCAGCGAAATGCGCGCGGCCAACGGGGCAGGGTCTATCCCGGCCTGCCGGGCCAGATCCACCAGCCCGGAATCGGCCCCGACGCCGGAAACGATCAGCCGCGCCCCCGGCCGCTCCGCCAGCAGCGTCAGCCCCGCCTCCACCCTGTCCGGTCCCCCGGTCAGCACGGCGATCCCCGGCGTGGGCGGGCCGGGGGGCGTGGGCTCGGCCGCCCGGTGCAGGAACCACAGGAACCCGCCGGAAAGCGCCAGAACCGCGATCCCCATTGCCAGGGACAGCAGCGGCAGCCGCCGCAACGCGGGGCGGAGGGAGGCCACGGCCCGGATCACGGAAGGTGCCGCAGCCAGCGGCGGACCGTGGCCTGGGCCGTGCCCCAGCCGATCAGCGCCGCCATGGGGGGCAGCGCCGCGATGCCCGCCCAGGGAAGTTGCCCCAGCACCCCCGAAGCCGCCACCCCGCCCGAAAGCGGCGCGGCCAGGCCGGAGAGCGCCGCCAGGGCCGGCACCGCCAGCGCCGCGCCCAGCAGCGCCCCCAGCCCGGTCAGCAGCGCCACCCGGCGCGCGAAGCGCCCGGCGATGGCGCGGTCCGTGGCGCCCAGGTCATGCAGCACCGCGATTGCCTCCCGCCGGGCCGCCAGCCCCGCCCGTGTCGCCACCGCCACCACGGCCACCGCCACCCCCACCACAAGGGTCAGCACCGCCAGTGCCACCCCCTGGACGGAGCGCGCCAGGGCCGAGAGCCGCGCCACCCAGATTCCATGCGATTCCAGCTCCGCCCCCGGCACCGCCTCGGCCAGCCGTGCCGCCAGGGGCGGCAGCGCCTCGGGCGCGGCGGCCAGGTGCAATTCGATCACGCCCGGCAGGATCTGCACGGGCGCCTCCCCCAGCCAGGGCCGCAGCAGCTCCGCCACTCGCTCCGGGCTGACGGCCGTGGCCGTGGCGATGATCGGATCGCCCCGCAGCAACTCCAGCGCCATGGCCATCCGCTCCTGTGTCGGATCAGGCACCTGCACCGTCACTGCGGCGGCTGCCCCGGCCTGCCAGCGATCCGCCAGCCGGTCTGCCCCGCGCGCCCCAGCCAGGGCCAGTGCCGCCAACAGCGCCATGGCCGCCACCAGCCCGGGTAGCAGCCGGTCCGAGAGAGCGCGCCGCAACCCCAACGGGTCGCGCGCAATACGACGCCGCCGTTCAGCCATCCTGCGAACCCGACCTCAGGCTCGGCCAGATATTCTGCGTGATCCGCCGGGCCCGGCGTGGCGGCGGCGGAGGGCCGATCCCATCCCCGGCGGTCTCGCCCGGCATCCCCTCGGGATCGCCGCCCGGCTCCGTCTGCCACCCGCCAATCCCTTCCGGCGCGAAGGCTTCAGGCAAGGGCTCCGAGGGTGCTTCCGCGTCCATCCCATAGATCTGGGAGGAATCGGCCGGCGGAACCCCCTCTCTGGCGTCGCCCGGCAGTCCGGGCCCGGGCGGGGACAGCTCCTGCGGAACCGGCCCGGACGGCACCATCCCGGCCTCGATGTCCGGCACAGGCCCCCCGGCCTCCTGGCCACCGGTCGCCGGCAACTCCTCCGCCGGCGCATAGGGCCAGGGGTCCAGCCCCACGATCCGCCCGCCATCCACCTGCATCACCCAGCCCGGATGCTGCGCGATCAGCTCCCGCGAATGTGTCGCCACCACCACCGTGGCCCCCAGCCGGTTCATCTCCGCCAGCAGCACCAGCAGCCGCCGCGCCTGCAAGGGATCCAGATTGCCCGTCGGCTCGTCGGCCACCAGCAGGGCCGGGCGCGTCACCACGGCGCGGGCGATCGCCACACGCTGCTGCTCGCCGCCCGAAAGCTGCTGCGGCAGCGCGTCCTCGCGCCCTTCCAGCCCCACCCAGCGCAGCATCTCCGCCACATCCGGCCGCAAACTGGCCTCCGCACGGCCTGCCAGCCGCAGCGGCAGCGCCACATTGTCGAAGGCTGTCAGATAGGGCAGCAGCCGGAATTCCTGGAACACCGCCCCAATCCGCCGCCGGAGTCTGGGCAGATCCGCCCGCTTGGCGGTGGAAAGCGGCACGCCCAGCACCTCCACCTCCCCCCGCGTCGGCCGCAATGCGAGCTGCATCATCCGCAACAGAGAGGTCTTGCCCGCGCCAGAGGGCCCGGTCAGCCAAGTGAACGACCCCTGCGGCAGCGTGAAGGAAATGTCGCGCAACGTTTCCCGCTCGCCGCCGCCGAAACGGGTGGGATCGGGATAGCGCAGCCCGACCTGGGAGAAGCGCACCATCCCCGCGATGTGCCATGACAGGCCGGGAAGCGATAGCACCGGCGTGTCGGCGCCGGGGGGCGTTGCCGAATCCGGGGGTGAGCGGCATTTTGCGCCATGCGCGTCGCCTGTCCCAATTGTGCCGCCGAATACAACCTTCCCCCCGCGATCGCCGCGCGGCTGGAGGAGGGGCGCACCGTGCGTTGCGCCCGTTGCGGCATCACCTGGTCCCCCGCCGCCACCGGCGCCCTGGCCACCACTTCCCCCGAGCCGGTTCCACCCCCGGCCCCAGCCCCCCGGCCCGTTCCGGTTCCGGCTGAACCCGCCAGGCCCGTCCCGGTTCCGGCGGAGCCTGCCCGGCCCATCCCGGTTCCGATGGAACCGGCCCGGACGCTTGTTCCCGAACCCTCCGTCGCAATTCCGCCGCTTCCCCCGGCAGTCCAGGCCGATTTCACGGACGACGACCTGTCGGCGGCCCCCATCATCACCTCGCGCCTCGCGCCGGAGCGTCCCGCCCCGGCACTGGCCCCCCGGGCCAGCTCGGCCCGCCGCACGGGCCTGGCCTGGGCGGTCTCCCTCCTGCTCCTGCTCGCCGCGCTGGGGGCCGCCTGGTACTGGCGGATCGACATCGTGGAGGCCTGGCCGCCGGCCGCGCGGGCCTATATGGCGCTTGGCCTGGCCGGCTGAGCCGCGCGGGTCGGTCCCCTCCGCCCGCTCACGATCCCGGGTAGTTCCACCTCCTGGCGATCCGCCCTAGCCTCCGGGGCAATGACATCCCGGAGGATACGGTTCATGAACCGTCGCGCCTTGCTGCGCCTTTTGCCCGCCCCCGCCATCCTGGCCATGCGGCCTGCCTGGGCGCAGGAGGAATGGCCCGCCCGCCCGGTCACCATCATCGTTCCCTTCGCCCCCGGCAGTTCTTCCGACATCGTGGCCCGCGCCATGAGCGGCCCGATGTCCCAGGCCCTCAGCAAGCCCGTGGTGGTCGAGAACCGCCCCGGCGCCACCGGCGAACTCGGCGCCCGCGCCGTGATCCGCAGCGCGCCGGACGGCCATACCCTGATGCACGCCCCCATCAGCACCTGGGCCATCAACGTCGCCCTGCGCCCCAATCTTGGCTACGATCCGGTGAAGCAGCTCAACGGCATCACCCAGACCGTCCGCACCCCCAATGTGCTGGTCGTGAATCCCGCCCAGGTTCCGGCCAACGACCTGCCCACCCTCATCGCTTGGCTAAAGGCCAACCGCGCCTCCTACTCCACCTCCGGTGTCGGCTCCTCCGACCATCTGACCATGGAGATGTTCAAGCAGCTCACGGGCACGGACATCACCCATGTTCCCTATGCCGGCGGCGCCCCCGCCACGACCGACCTGATCGCCGGCAACGTCCAGCTTTCCTTCCAGAATCTCGGCTCCATCGCGCCGCAGATCTCGGATGGCCGCGTGAAGCCCATCCTCATCACCGCCGAGAAGCGCCATTCCCTCCTTCCCAACCTCCCCACCGGGGTCGAGGCCGGGCTGAAGGATCTGGTGGTCTATTCCTGGCAGGCCCTCGGCGGCCCGGCCGGCATGCCGCCTGCCCTCATGCACCGTATTCACGCCCAGGCCGTCGCCGCCCTCCGCTCGCCGGAGGTCGCGCGTCGCATGGACGAACTCGGCTTCGAGGTGGTCGGCAGCACACCCGAGGAATTCGCCAGCTTCCAGAATGGCGAGATCGAGCGGTGGCGGCGCGTGGTGGAGGTCGGGAAGATCACGGCGGGCTGAAACAAAAAGGGCCGGGGGAAGGAATTCCCCCGGCCCTCATCTTCTTTCGCGGGCGCGCCGGCGTCGCTGGCGCGCCCGTTCTCGTCAGCGCGTCTGCTGGATGGCGGAGACCAGCCAGGACTCCCGCGGGCGGCGGACGAAGGTCCAGATCTCGGTCACGGTCTGGCGGGCATTGGGGTCGCCCTCCACCACCTGGCCATTGGCGTCGCGGGTCACGTCCACCAGGCTGAAGCGCATGGCGACCGTCGCATAATCCACGCCATCCTCCGCCCAGGCCTCCGACAGGTCGCCGGATTCCAGCCGGACATCGCGCGTCTCATTGCGCCAGCCACGCGCCTGCAGGTCACGCAGATCCTGCTGGAAGTAGCGCGCCATCTCCGGCGTCGAGAGCCGCTGCAGCGTCGCCATGTCCTGGCGCGACCAGGCCTCGTTGATGCGGATCAGCGTCTGCTCGAAGGCAGCGAAGTCGGTGTTGTTGATCTCCACCGGCCGCGCGGCGGGCCCACGGACCGCACCGCCACCGCCCATCGAGCCGTCCATCTCCCGGGCATAGGTGCCGGGCACCGCGCCACCACGGTTGCCCGCCATCATCGGACTGGCCATGGACCCGGCCCGGCTGCCGCGCAGCATGCGCAGCACCAGCCAGATCAGGCCGGCGATAATGCCGAGCTGCAGCAGGAAGCCCAGGAAGCCCGCGCCGCCCGACATGCCGCCGAAGGCGCCATTCCCGAACAGCATCCCGGCCAGCCCGGCGCCGAGCAGCCCGCCCATCAGGCCCGACATGAAGCCGCCGCCGAACATCCCGCCCCGGTTATTGTAAGGCGTGGTGTAGGAGGGGGCCGGACGCGCCTGCCCATAGCCGGGGTTCACGCCCGGATCCTGGCGCGGCGTCTCGCTGCGCTGGAAGGGTGAGGCGGTACCGGGCGCGGTGCGGGTGCTGGGCGGCGCGCTGTAGCTGCGGCTGCCACGGCTGCCCGAGGAGGACCCGCCACCGGGGCGAGCCTCGGCGAAGGCGGGGGCAAGTGCCAGCGCCAGGGCGGCGAAGGCGGCCAGAAGACGGGCGCGGCGGCGCATAAGGGTGGTCCTCCCGAGGAGATTTCTCACAGGCATGTAATATAGTGGAAAGGACGCCGATTTCCATTGGGCGGCGGACCCGTTGGGAAATCCCTCCGAATCCACCGCTTGGCCGCCTAACGCATGGGCGGCCCAAAGGTCAGCCATCCCGCCCGTCAGGCCGGCTCCGCCTCCCGCTCCTTCATCATGGCCCGGAATGCGGGGCGGGACTGGCAGGCCGTGATCCAGGCCTGTACCGCCTGGTTCTCCTCGAACAGCGCCGTCGCCGGCTGCGCGTAGCGGATCACCTCCGCCAGATTGATATCCGCCACGGTGAAGCGGCCCCCGACCAGATGCCCGCCCCCCTGCTTCAGCGCGGCATCCAGCACACCGAAGGGCGCCCGAAGCCGGCCCGCCGCCGCTTCGGGATCGCGCTTCTGGACAATGGCCAGGCAATCCGCCTCGGTTCCCATCCCCCAGAGCGACCACATCACCGCCAGCCCTTCCTCCCGCGCATCCGCCGGTGCCAGCGGCCCGCCATGCTTGCGGGCCAGATAAAGGCTGATGGCCAGCGACTCATGCAGGATGAACCCGTCATCCTCGATCGAGGGAATCAGCCCGTTCGGATTGATCGCCCGGAAGGAAGGGGAGGCCGTGTTGAGTGGCGCATCGGGCGCCGCAGGATCTTTCAGACGGTAGGCCTGGACCACGGGAATCCGCTCGAATTCCAGCCCCATCTCCATGGCCGTCCAGACAGGCCGCGTCGCGCGGGATCGCAGGACTCCATAGATCTTCAGCGGCATGGTCGGGTTCCCTCCGGATTCGCGTCCCTGCGATACCATGGCGCGCTCAGAAGGCGGAGTGGGCGGGCCAGTTGCGCCCCGCACCGGAAAGCCGATGGCGGTCCCGGAACGATCCCGGATTCATGAATCATCCGACCCTTGATCGTTAATGACCGTAAAGTCATTAGTGGGCGGAACAGGAATGCCCGCGCCTTCGGGCCGGGCTTCGGTTGACGACAGAACCGGCGGGATGGGTCGGAACAGGTGATGACCGGGCTACGAGAACGGCTCAGGCTGGATGGCGCCGCCGCCTATGCGGGCCCGCCATGGACATGACCGCCGGCGAGAAACCCAGGCGCCAGAGGCGCAAACAGGCACGCCCGGGCGAAATCATCGACGCGGCGATGGATGTCTTCGCCGAGAAAGGCTTCGCGGCCACAAAACTCGAGGAGGTCGCGCGGCGGGCAGGGGTCGCCAAGGGAACCCTCTATCTCTACTTCGAAACCAAGGACGACCTGTTCCGCGCCGTGGCGCGGGCCGCGATCGCCTCCAACCTGGAGGCCATCGAACGCGCCGCGACAGCCTTCGACGGCTCGCTGGCCGATCTCGTGCCGCTGCTTCTGGCCCGCGCCGCCAGCGGGATGGGCGACAACCGCATCCCGGCCATCGCCCGCATGGTGATCGCCGAGGCCCGCAGCTTTCCCGACCTCGCCCGCATCTGGCACGACGACGTGGCCTCGAAGGTCCTCGGCCTGGTCACCAGCATCGTCGCACGCGCCCAGGCGCGCGGAGAGGTCGCGGAAGGCGACCCCCGCCTGCATGCCTTCTCGATCCTCGGGCCAATGCTCGCGGCCCTGCTGTTCCACCAGGTCTTCGGCGGGGTCGGCGCGCCGCTTCCGGATCTGGGCGCGCTTGCCACACAGCACGCGAACACCGTCCTGCGCGGCCTTCTCAGGACGAAGGATGAAACCAAGGCAGAGGGAGGCGCGCCATGACGCGCGAGGATGTGCTGATCGTCGGCGCCGGGCCAACCGGCCTCGTCCTGGCGATGTGGCTGACCAGACAGGGCGTGAAGGTCCGCATCATCGACAAGAGCAGCGGCCCCGGGACCACCTCCCGCGCCATGGGCGTCCAGGCCCGCACGCTCGAACTCTACCGTCAGCTCGATCTGGCCGATGCCGTGATCGCCGCCGGGCACAAGAGCCAGGCGATCAACCTCTGGGTCAGGGGCGAACAGAAGGCACTTGTCTCCTTCGGCACGGCCGGCGTGGAGCTGACGCCCTATCCCTTCCTGCTGATCTACCCGCAGGACCAGCATGAACAGCTGCTGGTCGGGCGGCTGGAGGCGCTGGGCGTCACGGTCGAGCGCGAGACGGAACTCCTCAATTTCGAGGATAGGGGCGATCATGTGACCGCCCGCCTGCGGACCCCCGGCGGAGAGGAGCAGCTTTGTGAAGCGCGCTACATCGCGGGATGCGATGGCGCGCGCTCCCCCATCCGCCACAAGCTCGGGACGGGTTTCGAGGGCGGAACCTACCGCCACATCTTCTACGTCGCCGATATCGAGGCAAGCAGCCCCTTGCCGGATGGCGAGGCGCATATCGCCCTCGACACCTCGGATTTCGTCGTGCTGCTTCCCTATGGAAAGAACGGCCAGGCCCGCCTGATCGGCGCCGTGCGCGACGACAGGGCCGAGCATGCCGAGAGCCTGACCTTCGATGATGTCGGCCACCGCGCGATCGGAAGCCTTGGGTTGCAGATCCGGAAGGTGAACTGGTTCTCCACCTACCGCGTGCATCACCGGGTCACCGGCGAGTTCCGGCACGGCCGCGCATTCCTGCTCGGTGATGCCGCGCATGTCCACAGCCCGGCAGGCGGCCAGGGCATGAACACGGGCATCGGCGACGCGATCAACCTGGCCTGGAAGCTGGCGGCCGTGCTGAAGGGAAAAGCGCCCGACAGCCTGCTCGACAGCTACAACACCGAACGCCTGGCCTTCGCACGCAAGCTGGTCGACACCACAGACCGCCTGTTCACCTTCATCACCGCCGAAGGCAGCTTCGCCGATTTCGTGCGAACCAGGATCGCGCCTCTTTTCGCCACGGTCGCCTATGGTTTCGAATCCGTCCGCGAGTTCATGTTCAGCGTCATCTCGCAGATCACGCTGAACTATCACGAGAGCCCCTTGAGCGAGGGAATGGCCGGCCAGGTCAGGGGCGGTGACCGGCTGCCCTGGGTCGCCGCGGAAGGCTCGGACAACCACGCCCCGCTTTCCGCCATCGCCTGGCAGGTCCAGGTCTATGGCACGGCCGGCTCCGATCTGCGGGCATGGTGCGAGAACCATGGCATTCCGCTCCACGCCTATGAATGGCGTCCGGAACACGGAAAAGCGGGCTTGGCCCGTGACGCGGCCTATCTGCTCCGGCCCGACACCTATGTAGCCCTGGCAGACCCCAAACCATCACGGGCCACGCTGGACCGCTACTTCAACGAGCGGGGTTACGTCCTCCGCCCGAACGAATAGGGCGGATTGCCAAGGGCTGCCGGCCCGGAAGCGAGAACGCATTTTCCGGGCGCTGGCCGGAGCATGCGACGTGAACGCGTGCGAAGAAGAACCAGACTTAGGGTCCGGCGATCACCTGCCGAATGCGGCTGGCCAGCGCTTCCATCGCGAAGGGCTTGGTCAGCACATGCATGCCCGGCTCCAGATGGCCATGCCCCACCGCCGCATTCTCGGCATAGCCGGTGATGAACAGGATCTTCAGCCCCGGTCGCAGAACCCGCGCCGCATCCGCCAGTTGCCGCCCGTTCATCCCGCCCGGCAGCCCCACATCCGTCACCACCAGGTCGATGCGTCTGTCCGACCGCAGCACCTGCAACCCTGTGGAGCCGTCCACCGCCTCAACAGCGGTATAGCCAAGGTCCTCCAGCACCTCGGTCACGAGCATGCGTACGGTGGGCTCGTCATCCACAACCAGCACCGTCTCGCCCTGCTCGGCCCGCGGCGCCGCGGATAGTTCCGCCGGGCTCTCCGTCGCCGCCTCCGGCCCATGGTGGCGCGGCAGGTAGAGGCACATGGTCGTGCCCTGCCCGACCTCGGAATAGATCCGCACCTGCCCGCCCGATTGCCGGACAAAGCCGTAGATCATGGACAGACCAAGCCCGGTCCCCTGGCCGATCGGCTTGGTGGTGAAGAAGGGGTCGAAGGCGCGCGCGATCACCTCGGGCGTCATGCCGGTTCCGGTATCGGTGACGCAGAGCGAGATATACTGGCCCGGCGGCAGGTCGCGCTCGGGCGCCGCGCGTTTGTCCAGCCACGTATTGGCGGTCTCGATGGTGATCCGCCCGCCCTCCGGCATCGCGTCCCGCGCATTGATGCACAGGTTCAGCAGCGCGCTCTCCAGCTGGTTGGGGTCAACCAGCACCGTCCAGAGTCCGGCAATGCCGATCACCTCCACGGTGATGGCGGGGCCCACAGTGCGGCGGATCAACTCCTCCATCCCCGCGATCAGGCGGTTCACATTGGTGGGCCTGGGATCCAGCGTCTGCCGCCGCGCGAAGGCCAGCAGCCGGTGCGTCAGCGCCGCAGCCCGCGCCGCCGCGCCCTGGGCGGTGGCGATGTAGCGGTCCAGATCCCTCCATCGGCCCTGCGCGATGCGGCCGCTGAGAAGCTCCAGGCTGCCGCTGATGCCGGTCAGCAGGTTGTTGAAGTCATGCGCGATGCCGCCCGTCAGCTGGCCCACCGCCTCCATCTTCTGGCTCTGCCGCAGCGCCTCCTCCGTCCGGCGCAGCGCCTCGGCCGCCTCCTTCTCCGCCTGGATGTCGCGGCCAACGGCATGGATGAATTGCTCGTCCGGCACCGCCGTCCAGGAGAGCCAGCGGTAGCTGCCGTCCTTGTGCTGGTAGCGGTTCTCGAAGCGCAGCGTGGTGATGCCTTCCGCCAGCCGGCCGACCTCCGCCAGGGTGGCCGCAACATCCTCGGGATGCACCAAGGCGATGAAGTTCCCGCCGATCAGCTCCGCCTGCGCCCAGCCCAGCAAGCTGGTCCAGGCCGGGTTGACCGCCTCGATGCGCCCCTCGAAATCCGCCACCAGCATGATGTCGGAGGAAAGCCGCCACATGCGGTCCCGGTCGCGCGTCCGCTCCTGAACCTGCTGCTCCAGCGTTGTGTTGAGCTGCGCCAGGGATTCGGCGGTCACGCGCAGCTTCCGCTCCGCCCGCACCTTTCCCGTGGTCTCGACCACGATCGCGATGACGCCCTGCGGCTCGCCCTGCTCGCCGATGATCGGCGAATAGTCCAGGTTCATCCAGACCTGCTCCGGCTGCCCGTTGCGGTACAGCGTCAGCTCCTGGTCCTGATAGGTCAGCGTCCTCCCGGCCAGGCCGACCTTCATGACATGGTCGTTGAAATCCGCGACCTCGGGCCAGCCCTCCCGCACCTTGGTGCCGAGAAGCCAGGGATGCCGCCCACCCGCGAAGCCGGAATAGGCATCATTGTAAATCATGATGCCGTCCTCGCCCCAAAGCGTGACGATGGGCACGGGAGACCGGAGGATCAGCGCGACCGTGGTCTTGAGGATGGACGGCCAGCCCTGGATGGGCCCCAGTGGCGTGGTGGCCCATTCATAGCCGGCGATCAGCCTTCCCAGCTCGCCCCCGCCGGCCAGGAAGGCCAGCCCGGAATCCTCCGCCACGCTGTCTGGTGCCATCAGTGCCTGCTCTCGTCCGCGTAAGGGCCGCTTTGCCTCGCCTCAGGCAGGCGGCCCCTCCGGGTGTTGCGGCAGGCCGTCATCAAGCCGGAGCCAGCTCTGCTTGCTGGACGTCCAGATATGGTCGGTGGGCTGGAAAGCATCGGGGTCGTCCAGGCTGCCGAAGGTCAGGCCGACGACGCCGGCGCTCGCGCGCTCAGAGAAAAGGGTAGTGCCGCATTGCGTGCAGAAGCCGCGCTTCAACTCCGCGGAGGAGGCAACGCGGCCGATCGGACCGGTGGCCTCGACAGCCTCGCGGGGCATCAGGACGCGGGCGTTGAAGGCGGCGCCGGTGGCCTTCTGGCAAAGACGGCAATGGCAGATGCGGATATTGATCGGTTCTCCACGCGCCGTGTAACGCGAGGCGCCGCAGAGGCAGCCCCCCCTAAACATCGTCGTCACAAGTCACCCTTCCCTGCCCGGGATGCCCCGTCAGGAATCCATCCTAGGCGCAGAGCCACCAGGCGCAGAGTCCGGCACCCCGAAATCGCTGCTTCGTGTGGAAGGGGCCGGATAGGTCAGGCGCCAGACCGTTCCGCCGTCGCGGGACACCGAAATCCGCCCGCCGATCTGGCGCGCCAGCGCGGTGGCAAGCGAAAGCCCGACGCCTTTCGGCCCGGCCGACGCCTGCTCCTGGATGCCGATGCCGTCATCCCGGATCATCAGCTCCCCCTCCACTCCCCCCGCCGGTGCGCGGAAGCTCAGCCACAGATGGCCGCGCCGGCCGCCCGGGAAGCCGTGCTTCAGGGCATTCGCCAGCCCCTCCGCCGCCGCCAGCCCCAGGGGCACGGCCGTGTTCAGGTCCACAAGATCCGCGGACGGAGCCACCTCGATCGCCACCTGCCCGACCATGCCGTAGCCCGAGGTTGTCGCTTCGGCGAGGGAACCGAGATACTCGGAAAAGTTGATCCCGCTCGTATCCTGGCCGCCATAGAGCTGGTCATGGACCAGGCTCATGGCCTTGATGCGCTGCAGGGTTTCCGTGAAGGCCGCGCGCCCCGCGGGATCATCGGATTGCTTCGCCCGGAGCTGGATGAGGGCGGCGACCACCTGCAGGTTGTTCTTGACGCGGTGATGCACCTCCTTGAGGAGGATGTCCTTCTCGAACAGGGCCTTGCTAAGGGCGCTGGTCCGCTGCTCCACGCGCATCTCAAGCTCGGCATTGGCGCGCGCCAGCGCCTGCTTCGCCTGCTTGACCGAACTGCTCTCGACCATCGTCCAGGCGCCCCGGCGGCGCGCCAGGGCGAATTCGTGGTTCTGCACGACATCCAGGGCATGGCCCGCATCGCACCGAAGCGTGCAGTAGCTGCACAGAGTGAGGATGCGCTGATCGCAGAAGCAGGCATTCACCTTCTCCTCGTATTCGGCGAAGGAATCCCAGTCATCCGCCTCAAGGAAATAGGTGTTGCCCGTGACGCGCATGCCGGCATAGCCCAGGGCCAGGGCCAGGGCCAGGGCCAGGGCCAGGGCCAGGGCCAGGGCCAGGGCCAGGGCCAGGGCCAGGGCCAGGGCCAGGGCCAGGGCCAGGGCCAGGGCCAGGGCCTCGTCCTTCCGCCGCAACCAGCCGGAAATCACGGCATCGGCGCCCATCTTGCCCCCGCCAGCATGATACCAGCGGTCATGGTCCATGATCTCGATGTCCCCGCGCGCGAGGCGCCGGTCGAGATCCGGCACGGCATTGCGCAGAGCATCGGTTGCCTCGGCGGCACGCAGCGGTGGGGCCGTGACCCACATGCAGCGCTCGCCCCCGTCCAGCCCGGCCTTGAAATAGGGCACCAGCGTGCTGACCAGATCGTCGGCGGTCTCGTAGAACTGGCAGAAATGCGTGCCCCAGCCGACGCTGCCGATGGCTTCGATGCCACTGTTGAGGTACTCGGACATAAGGCGCTCCGCACTCGAAGTCATACGGCTTCAGCCGTCAATGGCCGGTACCGGAAACAGTAGAACAGAAGTAGTCGCTGGGGCGGAACGGCACCAGCAAATAGAACAGCCATTTCGGCCACGACGCCACCTTGTTATTGCAGAACGGCGGAAAGGAAGGCGGCGGCGCCCCTGCGGAGGCTCAGTGCGCCTCCGCCCAGGAATGCCCGGTGCCGATTTCCACGGCCAGCGGCACGGCCAGGGTGGCGACACCCTCCATCACCTCGCGGACCACAGGGCTGGTCCGCTCCACCTCCTCCTCCGGCACCTCGAACAGCAACTCGTCATGCACCTGCAACAGCATGCGGGCGCGCAGATTGGCGTCCCGCAGCGCCTTGGGCAGCCGGACCATGGCCCGCTTGATGATTTCCGCCGCCCCGCCCTGGAAGGGCGCGTTGATCGCCGCCCGCTCCGCATTGCCGCGCAGACCCTGATTCTTTGACGCGATCTCAGGGATCCACAGCTTCCGCCCGAAGGGCGTCAGGACATAGCCATTGGTCCGGGCATCCTCCTTGAACCGCTCCATGGCGTCACGGATGCCCGGATATTGCGCGAAATAGGCGTCGATGATCCCGCGCGCCTCAGCCGGCCCGATGCCCAGCCGCCCGGCCAGGCCGAAGGCGGACATGCCGTAGATGATGCCGAAATTGATCGTCTTGGCCCGCCGCCGCGCCTCCCGGTCCACCTGGCCCGGCGGAATGCGGAAGATGTCGGCGGCCGTCCGGGCATGGATGTCCTGCCCGGTCGCGAAGGCCTCCAATAGGGAAGGCACCTGCGCCACATGCGCCAGCAGCCGCAGCTCGATCTGCGAATAGTCGGCGGCCAGCAGCAAATGCCCGGGCTCCGCCACGAAGGCCCGCCGGATGCGCGCCCCCTCCTCCGTGCGGATCGGGATGTTCTGCAGGTTCGGCTCGGTGGAGGAGAGCCGCCCCGTGCTGGTGATTGCCATGGAGAAGTCCGTATGGACCCGTCCATCCGCCGCCAGCTGCGCCTGCAGCCCCTCCACATAGGTGGAGTTCAGTTTCGAGAGCTGCCGCCAGTCCAGCACCTTGCGCGGCAACGGGTGCCCCGTGGTGGCCGCCAGCTCCTCCAGCGTCGCCGCATCGGTCGAATAGGCGCCCGACTTTCCCTTCTTCCCGCCCTGCAGCCCCAGCTTGCCGAACAGGATCTCGCCCAATTGCTTCGGCGATCCCACCGCGAAGGCCTCGCCGGCGATCTCGTGGATCTCCTTCTCCAGCGCCGCCATGCGCTCGGTGAATTCCGCGCCCGTCTGCTTCAGCGCGGGGCCATCCACCTTCACCCCCGCCATTTCCATGTCGCGCAACACGGTGATCATGCGCCGCTCGACCTGCTCGTAGAGAGCGAGCGCCTTCTCCTCGCGCAGCTTCGGCCGCAGCACCTGCCACAGCCGCAGCGTCACATCGGCATCCTCGGCGGCATAGGCGGTGGCCATGTCCAGCGGCACCTGCGCGAAGGGCTTCCGCGCCCGCCCCGTGCCCGTCACCTCGTCATAGGTGATCGGCTGGTGCGAGAGATGGCGCCGCGACAGCTCGTCCATCCCATGCCCGTGCCGCCCGGCATCCAGGCTGTAGGAAATCATCATGGTATCGTCGATCGGCGACACCTCCAGCCCGCCATTCGGCTCCCGGTTCAGCACCTCCAGGTCATACTTGGCGTTGTGCAGCACCTTCAGCACGGAAGGATCGGCCAGCAACGGCCGCAGCACCTCGATCGCGGAATCGAAGGGCAACTGCTCCGGCGCCGGAGTCAGCATATCCGCGCCCTCATGCCGCAGCGGCAGATAGGCCGCCTTGCCCGGCGCATAAGCCATGCAGATGCCGACCAGCGACGCATTCAGCGCGTCCAGGCTCGTCGTCTCCGTATCCAGCGCCATCACCCCGGATTCCCGCGCCGCCGCCACGAAGGCATGCAGCGCATCGATCGTGGTGATCGTCTCATAGGGCCCGAAAGGCACCCCTTCCTCCGCCAGCGTCAGCGCGGCGGGCGCCGGCGCCGGCCCGGCCGGGCGCGACTTCGGCACCTCCCCATTCGCGTCCAGCCCCAGCCGGTGCTGCACGCTGCGGAAGCCATGGGTCTTCAGGAAGGCGGAAAGCTTCCCCGTATCCGGCGCGCGCGTCACCAACTCATCCATCGGGCAGGGCAGCGGCGCGTTGCGGTCCAGCTCCACCAGCTTGCGGGAGATGCGCGCCTTCTCCGCATTCTCCTCCAGCGCCTGGCGACGCTTGGGCTGCTTGATCTCCGAAAGACGCGACAGCAGCGTCTCCACATCCCCGAACTGCTCGATCAGCTGCGCCGCCGTCTTGATGCCGATCCCCGGCACGCCCGGCACGTTGTCGGTGGAATCGCCGGCCAGCGCCTGCACCTCCACCACCTTCTCCGGCGGCACGCCGAACTTCTCCCGCACCTCCGCCTCAAGGATCGGCTTCTGCTTGATCGGGTCCAGCATGCGAATGCTGCCGCCCACCAGCTGCATCAGATCCTTGTCTGAGGAGACGATGGTGACCTGCCCGCCCTCCTTGGCGAAGGCGGTCGCATAGGCCGCGATCAGGTCATCGGCCTCATACCCGTCCAGCTCCACCCGTGCGACGCAGAAGGCGTCGGTCGCCTCCCGGATCAGCCCGAACTGCGGCTTCAGCTCCTCCGGCGCCTCCGGCCGGTGCGCCTTGTAATCGGCATAGATCGCGTTGCGGAACGTGCTGCGCGAGGCATCGAACACCACCGCGAGGTGGCTGCCCACATGCTTGGAGAGGAAATTCGCCAGCATCTGCGTGAAGCCGAACACGGCATTCACCGGCACCCCCGCCGGGTTGGTCATCGGCGGCAGCGCATGGAAGGCCCGGAAGATGTAGCCGGACCCGTCCACCAGGATCAGGTGGCGCTCCGGATTCACCTCGGCCGAGACGGGGTCGCTGACGGGCTCCTTGTCGATAGCCTCGTCGGCGCTCTCACGGTCAGTGGCCATCTCGGTCCTCGAAAAAGCCGGAGGACGTACCCCCGGACCTCCTGTTCTATCTGGAGCGCTGGCGCGCCAGCGTTACTGGCGCCCCCGGGAAACCCAGGGAAAAAGCTGATGGAAGCCGGGAAAGAAATCTTCTTCCCCCAGCCTCATCCATCAGTGATGCCCGTCGTCCCCCGCTCCCGGCGCGAGGTGATAGGTGCGGGAGCAATAGGGACAGGTGATCTCCTCCCCCTCAATGCGGAGCCAGACGCCGGGATGGCCGGAAAAGCCGCCGCCGTCACAGAACACATGGCGGGAAGTGACCGTGATCACCTCCTCAGCCGTCACGCCGGCAACGCGGTTCGGGGTGTAGCCGGTAAAGTTGGGGTCTCGCATCAAGGACCTGCGAATTGCTGGAGGGTTCACCCGGAAGATAGGCGCGGGGGACCGATCCGGCCAGCACCGGCCGGCGCAGGGGCGGGCACAGGCCCCAGCATAGGTGATGGAAGACCCCCCGCCGCCCATGGAACGCTCGCTGCCCCGATCCTGCGGCCGGGGTCCTGCGCCCGGGATCCCCAGCCCCGCAGGGCTGCGGGAAGCGCGCTGGCCTGGGCAACCGCCCCGGAGCCCGCGGTGGGACAGGAGAAGGCGTGTGAGCGAGGTGTCGTTGGGCCCGCCCGGGCCAGGAGCGGTCCGCAAGGACGTGCTGTTCAGGTTCCTGGCCAAGAGCGCGACTGACTTCGCCATTCTCGCCGGGCGGCCGGAAAGCATGGTCATGGGCTGGAACCCGGCGCCGAGCGCCTGTCGGCCTATTCGGAGGCCGGGATGAGCAGCGCCTCCGCCGATACCCTCCTCGCGCCCCAGGCCGCCAACGCCGTCCGGGTTCTGCACGAACTGGCAAGCAACACCACGAAATATGGGTCCCTGGTGGCGGAAGGGGCCGGATCATCGTGACCAGGCACGTCGAAGCCGGTGCGCCCGGCAGTAGCGTCATCCCGGATCACATTTCACCGATTCGAGAAAATTCTAGAAGCGAACTAAACGGTTATGCGCTTCCCTACCGTCTCAAGAGAAAGACCAAGCTCAAATTTAGGGCGGATGGCGTGCGCTGGACCGTCCTGATGCCGGTCAGCGCGAGCGGGAGGGAGGCCAGAGATGAGTGACAGCCGCCCCGGCGGGCTGCACGGGCGTCGGTTACTGGTCGTGGAGGACGATTACATGATCGCCGTCGAACTGGTGCGGGCCCTTGAGGAGCTCGGCGTCCAGGTCGTCGGCCCTGCCGGCTCGGTGGAGCAGGCACTGGCCCTGCTCGGGCAGGAGAAGGAACGGCTGGACGGCGCCGTGCTCGACATCAACCTGCATGGCGAACGCGTCTATCCGGTCGCGGATGCCCTGGCCGCCCGCGGCCTGCCCTACATCTTCGCCACGGGCTACGACGCCACCGCCATCCCGGAGCCCTATTCCCAGGTGCCGCGCTGTGAGAAGCCTGTGGACAAGGCACAGCTCGCGCGCCTCCTGGCGCGGCACAAGTTTTGAGCCGCCGGGCCCTCGGCCCCGCAGGCCGGCCCGCAGCGCGGGACGGACCGCACCGACCAGCCGCAACAATTCCCTGGGCCCGCCTGCTCCGGCTAGGGGCGCTCCAGGAACCCGGTCAGGCCAGCCCGGCGAGGTGCTCCACAAGCTGCCGCGCATGCGTGGGCAGGGCATCGAGCCGCCGGACGACCACGGTCAGCAGCCGCTCGGCCCAGGGATCGGTCAGGCGGAGGGTCACGAGCGCCCCCCCATGGCCGCTCCAGCGGCGGGCCGCCGCCTCCGGCACCACGGCGATGCCGGCGCCGAGCGCCACCATGCGGCACGCCACGTCCAGCCCGCGCACCCGCGCCCGGAGCCGCATCCGCCCGCCCGCCCGGGCCGCATGCCCGGCCAGGTGATGGTGAAGGGCGCTGTCCCCCGTCAGCCCCACGAACTCCTCCCTGAGCACCTCCGCGAAGCCGACCGGCCCCCTGCTGGCCAGCGCATGCCCGGGCGGCACGACAAGCACCAGCCGGTCCCTCCGGAACGGCCAGCTCTCCAGCCCTGTGAAGTCGGCATGGTCGGCCACCACCCCGACATCCGCCAGCTCCTCCGCCACGGCGCGGGCCACCTCGGGGCTGGGTCGCTCGTCCAGCTCCACATCCACATTCGGATGCGCTGAGAGAAAGCCCGCGAGAGCCTCGGGCAGGAACTCGGCCATGGCCGCGGTATTGGCCAGCAGGCGCACATGGCCCTTCAGGCCGCGCGCATACTCGCCCAGCTCGCCGCGCATCCGCTCCACCTGCTGCGTGACCAGCCGCGCATGGTGCAGCAGCGCCCGCCCCGCCGGCGTGGGCTGCACGCCGCGCCGCCCGCGTTCCAGCAGGGCAATCCCCGCCTGCTCCTCCATCCCCTGAATCCGCGCGCTGGCCGAGGCGAGGGCGAGGCCGGAGCGCGCCGCGCCCGCGGTGATGCTGCCGGCCTCGGCCACATGCAGGAACAGCCGCAAATCGGTCAGGTCGAAATGCAAGGCGCGCTCCGTTCGATTCGAGCCTTCGTCAACACCGAAGGTATGCTTTGCCACTCCCAGATTGTGCCGGGCCAGCGGCGGGCCGCAATCTCGCCGCCATGAGCGACCTCTGGCCCTACTGGCTGCCGATCACCGCCGTGTTCCTGCTGGCCGGGCTGGTCAAGGGCGTGATCGGCCTCGGCCTTCCCACTGTCGCCATGGGCCTGCTCGGCCTGATCATGCCACCGGCGGAAGCGGCGGCCTTGCTGCTTGTGCCTTCGTTGGTGACGAATGTTTGGCAGCTTCTCGCCGGCCCGCGCTTCGGCGCGCTGCTCCGTCGGCTCTGGCGCATGATGCTCGGCATCGCCCTGGGCACCTGGGCCGGTTCGGGCGTGATCGCGGGCGGGGCCGGGCACCTTGCCACCGCGGCCCTCGGCGCCGCCCTGCTCCTCTACGCGGTGGTGGGCCTGGCGAAGCTGCGGCTGCGCGTGCCCCCAGCGGCGGAAGGCTGGGCCGGGCCGGCCGTCGGCGCGGCAACCGGCCTCGTCACCGGCGCCACCGGCGTCTTCGTCATCCCCGCCGTGCCCTATCTCGGCGCACTGGGCCTGGGGCGGGACGATCTGGTGCAGGCGCTCGGCCTGTCCTTCACCGTCTCCACCCTGGCGCTCAGCGCCGGCCTGGCCTGGCACGGCGCCCTGCCCGTGCAGGCCGCCGGCACCTCCCTGGCCGCGCTCGCACCCGCCCTGGCCGGCATGGCCCTGGGCGGCTGGCTCCGGGCGCGGGTACGGCCCGAAACCTTCCGGCTGTGCTTCTTCCTGGGCCTGCTGGCACTTGGAGGCGAGCTGCTCTGGCGGGGGCTGGCATGACCAGGCCAGGCACCAGGGCAGGACGGCCACGCCCCGCCCTCCTCGCCGGCATGGCGGCGGCCCTCCTCCTGGCCCTGCCGGCAGCGGCGGAGCAGATCCGGCTCCTCTCCACCCCCGCCGGCCCGATGCGACTGTCATTGCCCCCGGCCCCGGCTGCGGAGCCCTATCCCCTCGTCATCATCCTGCCGGATCGCCCGGCGGCGGACCTGCGGGCCGAACCCTATATCGACCGTCTCCTGCAGGCCGGCATCGCCGTGCTTGAAGTCGGCCTGGACGATGCCGAGGAGGCGACCGCGATCCTGACAAGGGCAGGGCTGCACGCCGCCCTCGCTGAAATCGCGCCGCACCAGCCGGATGAGGCGAGGATTGGCTTCCTCGGCTTCGGGGCCGGCGGCCGCGCGGTGCTGGAGGCGCCGCCGGACATGCCGGCCGCCGCGCTCTACCCCTCCTGCCCCGGCCTGCTCCCCCGTCCCCGGATCGCCGCGACATTGCTGCTCCACCCCGATAACCCGGCGGAAGCCGCGGCCTGTCGCCTCGTCACCCCGCACGCACAATCAATCCGGGGGGCGACCCATGGATGGGACCACCGGCAGGGCGCCTGGCAGGACGGGACGGCCCTGCTTCCGCACCCGGACGGCTCGGGGAAGCGCATCCGCGCACAGGGCAATGGCTGGGCGACCGATGACGCCGCGGAGCACGTCCTCCGCCACTTCCGGCCTCTCACCGAAGCACCGGCGCCCTGATCACCTGGCTCAGGGCCCGCCCCCGTGCAGGGGGCGAACCTCCCCACCCCGGTCGTCAGCCCTCGATGACCGAAGCCGTCCCTTCGTCCCAGCGCCAGCAAGGTGCCGCCCCCGGAAGGAAGACACCGCCGAGCCATCGAGCCGGGGGCCGCAGCGACAGCCAGTCCACCTGCCGCTCCAGGACAGCGCGGCCGAGTGGCGTGATCGTCAGCCGCTCCTTGGGCCAGTGGCGGTCCTCCCCCTCGAAGCGGCCGGTGAACACGGGCCGCTCAACCTGCTTCATGCTTTCCACGATCGAAAGGAACATGAGGTCCGAGAGCCAGGGAAGCGGCTCCCGCTCCATCATGAGGTGGTGGAACGCCTGGCCAATGGTCCGTGGCCCCTCGGCCAGGATCTGCAACACCAGGCGCGCGGTCAGGCTCAGCCCGTCCCCGGTCCAGGGCAACTCCTGGCAGTGCCGCCGGACCGCCCTCGCCAGCTGGGGAAGCCCGGCCGTACCCGCCCGGGCCAGCACCGCGAGCGGCCTTGGATCGGGTGACCGCAGCATGGTCCAGACCGCCCGCCCAGCCTGCAGGCTTTCCGCCGATACGGGAATGCGATCACTCCAGAGCAGCCGGAGCGCCTCCGGCGGCAGTTGCCCCAGGCCGATAAAACGCATGCTGCCCGGGTAGCGGGCCGGCGAGATCAATTCGAGCCGTCGTGGCGGCGCATCGGCAAACTGCGCGAGACAGCGCGCGAGGATGATCTGGTCGTAGGTGTCGTGCTCGAACCAGAGAACAACGCGCTCGTAACGCGCCGCGGCGGATTGCAGCCCTTCCTCCGCCCGGAACAGCTTGGCGGCGATCTCATCACGGCTCTGCCCCGTTCCGGCGCTGAAGTTCTCCGTCACGAAGGCCACGCGCCGGTCCAGCCACCCGGCCTCATCAAGCACCGGTCCCTGGCAAAGCGGATCGGAGTATTCCAGGAAGTCGCCGACGAAGCCGGCCTCCTTCAGCCTCGGCCCGATATCGGACCCGCAGCGGATATGCAGGGTTGCCATATCCCGGTCCGGCGCAACGCCGCCGCGCGCGATCCGCTCCCAGCTCTGGTCCATGGACTGGATATGCATCTTCAGCCGCGGCCAGCTCGGCAGGCCCAGCTCGCGCGCGATGACCAGCTGCGCCTCGCTCAGGCGCGCGAGATGATCGGGAACCCCGGGGATGCCCGAGCCTGACGCCTGCGGATGATGCAGGCGGAACCGGCGGATGGCGCCGGCTTCGCCCGCGCGCAGATCCTTCAGCAACTCCTTGGCGCGCTTGCGCTGCTGCTCAAGATTCAGACGGAATGGCGATGCGTGGCGGCGCAAGCCGGGCATGCGCCCGGATTCCGGATGACCAGACAATGGAAGCCCCTTCCTCGCGTCTGTGTCCGCCAGTCAGACAGGAAAGGGTGGATGACGAGTCGTGCCACTCTGGGTGAGCGTGGGCGCAGCCCTTTCCGCGGACACGGGGGCTCCGATCGAGCCGGGCCCGAATCAACCAAAGACCGGCAGGGCGGTCAATAGGATCGCCGGGGGCGAGACCAACCCACCGGAGCCTTCAAGGAGCCCTGGCAGCTAGGCGCCCGCTAAGCCTCCTTGTACCGGTACCCGATCCCGTAGAGCGTCTCGATCTGCCCGAAGCTGTCATCCACCTGGCGGAACTTCTTCCGCACGCGCTTCACATGGCTGTCGATGGTCCGATCATCCACATAGATGTTCTCGCCATAGGCGGCGTCGATCAGCTGGTCCCGGTTCTTCACCATGCCCGGCCGCACCGCCAGTGCCTTCACCAGCAGGAACTCGGTCACCGTCAGCTGCACCGGCTTTCCCTTCCAGGTGCAGGTGTGCTTCGTCTCGTCCAGCACCAGATCGCCACGCGCGATCACCCCGCCCGGCGGCGCGCCCGATCCCTCCGCCCGGCTGGCCTCGTTCCGCCGCAGCAGGGTCCGGATGCGCTCCAGCAGCAGCCGCTGGGAAAAGGGCTTGGTGATATAGTCATCCGCCCCCAGCCGAAGCCCCATCAGCTCGTCCAGCTCATCATCCTTGCTGGTCAGGAAGATCACCGGCATCCCGCTGCGCTGGCGCAGCCGCTGCAACAACTCCATCCCGTCCATGCGCGGCATCTTGATGTCCAGCACCGCCAGATCCGCCGGCCGCGCCAGCAGCCCCTGCAAGGCGCTCTCGCCATCGGTATAGGTCCGCACGGTGAACCCCTCCGCCTCCAGGGTCATGGAGACGGAAGTGAGGATGTTGCGGTCATCATCCACCAGGGCGATGGTGTGCGGCATCGGGTGTCCCTAAAGACCTGGTCCGGGCAACGAGGCGGCAGCATCGGGCCCGATTGTGGCGGGAGGATGCCATGACAGCGGACAGGACGGGAGAGGTAGGCGGCGAGGAGGGCGAATCCAGCCCTGCCCAGGCCCCTCAGCAAACGGCACAACAGGCGGATCACGCCCTGGCGGCCCGCCGCCTCATGCGCGCCGCATCCTCCGCCAGCCTCGCCACTGTCTCGGACGGCCAGCCCGCCGTCTCCCTCGTCACCCCCGCCATCGCCCCCGATGGCGCCGTGCTGCTCTGGCTCTCCGCCCTGTCGGAGCACACCCGCCAGCTCTCGCGCGACCCCCGTTGCAGCCTCCTCTTCCAGGGCGTGCCGGAAGGCCCCAACCCCCAGACCGCCCCGCGCGTCACCGTCACCGGCCTCGCCGAGCGGATCGAGGATGCCGAGCTCAAATCCCGCTGGCTCGCCCGCCACCCCTATGCCGCCCTCTATGCCGAATTCGGCGACTTCTCCCTTTGGCGCATCGTCCCGCAAGGCGGCCTCGCCGTCCTCGGCTTCGGCCGCGCCCACCGCCTCCGCGCGGCCGACCTCCGCCCCATTGAGGGCGAGGAGGACTTCACCCCCAACCCCAGCCCCGAATATGTCGGCCAGGTCGATGTCCAGGTCGCCGCCCCGCAGGTCATCGGCGCCGGCCCCATGGGCGAGCGCCGCGTCATCCCCATCCTCGGCGGTCAGGTCACCGGCCCCCGGCTGGAGGGCGAGGTCCTCCCCGGCGGCGCCGATTTCCAGCTCATCCGGCCAGACGGCGTCGCCGAGATCGAGGCCCGCTACACCATCCGCCTGACCAATGGCGCCCTGGTCTATGTCGTGAACCGCGGCCTTCGCCACGCCGCCCCCGAGGACATGGCCCGCCTTCTCCGCGGCGAACCCGTTCCGCCCAGCCGCGTCTATTTCCGCACCACCCCCGTCTTTGAAACGCCCGACCCCGACCGCGCCTGGCTGACGCGCAGCCTCTTTCTCGGTTTGGGAGAGCGAATGCCCGAGGCCGTACGGATCCGCATCTTCACACTCTGAAGGACGCCGAGAGACGATCCTTCCTGCCGCGCGCGGGTCCGACCCTGGCTGGCCTCCACGCCCTGTGCCGGGCGCGATCGCCAGGGCACGAAAGGCCGAATCCGCCATTCCGTGCTGCGGGACACAAGGAGGTTACGGAAGGATGAGCGATTTCATTAAATCGTAGCCATTCCCGGCGCTTTCCGTCCCCAAGCCTGCGCCACAAGGCTGGCAACCGCCAGCACTGGGAACGGCAAGCATGGGCACGACCTATTTCCGCCTTCGGGACGGAAACCTCCAACAGGACTGGAACAACACCGGCCTGATCTCCACGAATGATGACTGGTCTGGCGTGCCGTCGATCGAGGGCTTCCTGGGCGAGAACCTGACCGCAACCACCGGCGCCGATCCCCGCAACCTGACCGGCAGCGACGTCACCCGCGACCTCATCGCCAATCAGACCAACCCGAACACCCTCTCCAGCGGCGGCGTGGCCGAGTTCGAGGGCAGCGACCCGACCATCGCGCTCAACGGCTCGGGCACCGCGGACGCGCCCTATCTCGTGCTCTACCTCGACACCACCGGTGTCAGCGACCTCACCTTCTCCTTCAACGCGCGCGACCTGGACGGCTCCGGCGACAATGCCGCGCAGCCCCTCGCGATCCAGTGGCGGATCGGCGACAGCGGGACCTGGCAGAATGTCGATGGAGGCTATGTCGCCGACGCGACCGCCGGGCCGAACCAGGCGGGCCTCGTCACCCCGGTCTCCGTGACGCTGCCGGACGGCGCCGAGAACCAGCCCGAACTGCAGCTCCGCGTGATCACCGCCAACGCGGTCGGCAATGACGAGTGGGTCGGCATTGACGATATCCAGGTGAGCGGCAGCGCCGCGACGCCCGTCGGCCCCACCGTCTCCGTCGCGGCGCTCGACGCCGACAAGGCCGAGGGCGATGCCGGATCGACCAGCTTCACCTTCCTCGTCACCCGCAGCAGCGGCGAGGGGGCGGCCTCCGTCTCCTACAGCCTTGCCCCTGCGGGCGGTGCGGATGCGGCGGATTTCGGCGGCACCCTCCCGGCCGGCGCCGTCGAATTCGCCGATGGCGAGACCAGCAGGACGGTGACGATCGAGGTCTCCGGCGACGCGACGACCGAGGCGGATGAAGTCTTCGAGCTGGTGCTGGACAACCCGAGCAGCGGCCTGTCCATCGCCACCGGCACCGCCGAAGGCACCATCCGCAATGATGACGTGACCCTGACCCGCATCAGCGAGGTCCAGGGCAGCGGGGCAAGCTCGCCCCTGGTTGGCAAGACCGTGACGATCGAGGCCATCGTCGTCGGCGACTTCCAGAACGGTGACGCCGACAACGCGCGCAACCTGAACGGCTTCTACCTGCAGGAGGAGCTGACGGACCAGGACGGCAACGCCCTGACCTCCGAGGGCCTGTTCGTCTTCCAGGGGGGCGCGACCGGCGCCGTCTCCATCGGCGACCGCGTGCTCATCACCGGCACGGTCGGCGAATATTTCGGCCAGACCCAGCTCACCGCCAGCACGATCCAGCTGGTCGAGGCCGGGGCCGTGGCGGATATCGACAGCATGGCCGTGGAGGTCAGCCTCCCAACCGCCGGCGTTACCGTCAGCCAGAACGGCGACTACCAGCCGGACCTCGAAGCCTATGAGGGCATGCTGGTCCGCCTGCCCCAGACCATGACGCTGACCGAGCAGTTCAACCTCGACCGCTTCAACGAGGTGATGCTGACCGCCGGCGAGCGCCCGGCGCAATACACAAGGGACAACGCGCCGAGCGTGGAGGGCTATGCGGAACACCTGCGCGAGCTCGGCGCCCACAGCATCGTCTATGACGACGGGCTGAACACGCAGAACAACCCGACCGACCTGCTGGACGGCTTCCAGGACTACGGCACCGCCACCGCGCCCCGCATGGGCGACACCGTCACCGGCCTGACCGGCGTGCTCGACTACCAGTGGTCCGGCAACGCCGCCAGCGGCGCGACCTGGCGCGTCCGTGCCGTCGAGGAGGGCGCGAACGAATTCGTCTCCCAGAACCCGCGCACGGAAGCGCCCGAGGATGTCGGCGGCAGCCTCACCGTCGGCAGCCTGAACGTGCTGAACCTCTTCTCCACCCTGGACGAGAACGGCAACCTCACCGCCAACGGCATGGAGCCGCGCGGCGCCAACTCGGTGGCGGAGTACGAGCGGCAGGTCGACAAGCTCGTCAACACGCTGCTCTCGATGGATGCCGACGTGCTCGGCCTGATGGAGCTGGAGAACGACTTCCTGCCCGGCTCGCCCGGCAATGCGATCGAGGCGCTGGTGGAGCGTCTGAACGCGGCCGCGGGCGACGACATCTGGGCCTGGGTCAATCCCGGCACCCAGCATGTCGGCGGTGATGCCATCGCGGTCGGCTTCATCTACCGTGCCGACAAGGTGCAGCTGGCGCCCGGCACCTCCGTCGCCATCCTCGATGACAGCGACGTCTCGGCCGATCTGCTCGCGCAGAGCACCGTCGGCGGCATCTTCAACGGCGAGAACACCAGCCGCGCCGCCCTGGCCGTCACCTTCCAGGAACTGGCCAGCGGCGAGACCTTCACCGCCTCGGTCAACCACTTCAAGTCCAAGGGCGGCGCGGGCACCGGCGCCGATGCCGACCAGCTCGACGGCGCGGGCGCCTGGAACCAGCAGCGCGTGCTGGCCGCCCAGGCCCTGGACGCCTGGCTGGACAGCAACCCGACCGGCTCGGCCGACAAGGACGTGATCGTGCTCGGCGACCTCAACGCCTACACGAAGGAGGCCCCGGTGCAGTACCTCGTCGGCCAGGGCTATGAGGACCTGCAGGCCACGCGGATCGAGAACCCCTATTCCTATGTCTTCGACGGCCAGATCGGCTCGCTCGACCAGGTCCTCGTCAGCGGCAGCCTCGGTGCCCAGGTGACCGGCGTCACCGAGTGGCACATCAACTCGGATGAGGCGGACGCCCTCGACTACAACCTCGATTTCGGCCGCGACCCCTCCTATTTCGACGCCGATGTCGCGGCGCGCGTCTCCGACCATGATCCGCTCCTGGTCGGGCTCGACCTCCGCACCGCGAACCAGGGAACGGCAGGCGCGGACAACCTCTCCGGCACGGCGGGCCGGGACCTGCTGCAGGGGCTGGGCGGCAATGACGTGCTGTACAGCCGGGGCGGCGACGACACGGTCGAGGGCGGCGCGGGCAACGACACGATCGTGTTCCGCGCGGGCAGCTACACGGCGGCGGACAAGGTGGATGGCGGCGCGGACACGGACACGCTGCGTCTGCTGGACGGGCAGGTCCTGGCCGACAAGGCCTTCCAGAACACCGTGAACATGGAGGTGATCTCGCTCGGCGACGGGTCCTACAACCTGACGCTGGACGCCTTTGCCAAGGCGGCTTTCACGGCCGGGCTGGTCAAGGTCGCGGCGGGCGCGGGCACCGACTCCCTCACCCTCAATGTCGGCGCCAATGGCCCGGCGGTGAATGTGACGGGCAGCGCCGGGGCTGACGCGATCACGGGCGGGGCCGGGGCCGACACGATCAATGGCGGCGGCGGTGACGACATCCTCAAGGGCGGCGCGGGCAACGACACCATCGTCTTCAACAACGGTGCCCTGACCGCGGGCGACACGGTGGATGGCGGCGCGGGCTATGACGCGATCCGCCTGCTGGGCGGCGGCACGC